>JAPLWO010000035.1 GCA_026396555.1 Candidatus Magasanikiibacteriota bacterium | reverse complement strand
CTCGCAGTTCTGGCAATCAAGTACGAAGCCCGGGAAATCAACGTCGAACAGTACGATGCGATCGTTCGCGACACGCAGCGCTCGCCCGCAGACATGCGTGGCCTGGTCGACAATATGATCAATCTCCGCGGCGAATTTGTTCCCGCGTTTCTGCCGCAAGCCGCCTGGGACCAAACCATGTGCGCTGGCACGGTTGAGACTGCGGTGAATATGATCGCTGGCACCGAGCTCCTGAAGAACTCGACGGCGTGGAATTTCTCGCAGGTCAACGCCGCGGCGCTCAAACCGATCTTCGATCGCCATCAGGATTTCAAATTCGTCATCGAGGACGACGTCCCGCGGCTCGAAGAAACGCACGACTCGTCGTTTCAGTTGTCGGCACTCTTGCGACACAAGCTTGTTGGCGGAACCAGCGATCGGCTGTACGTGATCGGATATCACTATCATCAAACGCATTCGGATCGCAAAATCCACGATGCGCACGCTGACGTGAACTCTCATCTCATGTTGCTGCTCGGGAAACGTGACAACACGTGGCTCGGGTATGACATGCTCCACAACGAAGAGGACACGCGGTACCCATTCCGCATCGCCTCGTTGTCGGACGACTTGCCGAAAGACTTTGATCTCGTCTACATCTGGGAACTAAAAGGAACTCAGATGCCGGAAACGGGCGCAGGCGTTGCCTTCGTGCAAAACCTGCATCCGTATGAGTGGGTCCAAAACCGACTCGGGGTTCCGTACCTCGACGACGTGTTGATCTATCTCTTCGGCGACGACGATCAATTTCCGCGGATCGAGCGGATCAGCGACGATGGACTGCTTCCGGTGGCGCCTGACCAAGGCGATCGCTGGGACGGACAGTTGCTCGGGTTTTTCCAAGGTGTTGCGGTCCGCAAGCATGCGGGCAAAACCGACAGCGCCGATCGGACGAACTTCGGTCTGCGTGGACAATGCGTCGAGTTGGCGAATCGGTTTCTCGTTCAGGCGCGTGGCTTCAAAAACCTCGTGTACACGGGCGACGCGGATTCGTACTTCTACGATGCGGACAAAAAAGGATTGGCTGCGTTTCCGAACGGACGTTCGGCGACGCGACCAGTTCCCGGCGATTTGATTGTGTTTGACGGCGGACCTACCGACGGCAAGCCTGGTCACGTTGCAGTTGTCACGTCCACAGAAAAGGACAGCGTCTGTTTTGTCCAGCAAAATGCGCGCGAGTGGCACACGTGCCGTTCGCTCACGCACGCAGCTGGTGGCTGGAAAATTGACAAGCTCTCACCGACTCTTCCCTGCGCGGGATGGGTACGAGCGCCGTTGGCTCCGGCACAGCAGACGACGAGCAAGGCGTCGAAAGAGAAAAAAAGTGCGCCGCCGCAGCCTTCACGGCCACTGAAAATTCTCGCGCACGCCCACGTCGGCCCAAGCGGCGATTTGTCCCAAACGGTCCGTGCAACTATCGCGCGAACGCCGGGTGCAAATTTGGAAGCGACGTTTATGTGCAACGAGTGGCCGTTCGCTGACGAAGCGACCCATAAGGTGTACCCGAACGAAGTGTACCAAGTGTGCACATGGGACGAAGACGACACTGCCGAAACCGAGAATTGAAATCCCGACAATCAGACGGCCCAACGTATGCATCAACCGATGTGTACCGAGGGTCGTTGTTTTATTATTAGCCAACTGCGGTGCGAACGCCTACGTCATCCCACGCACGATCCGACCCGCGCCCATTAACGCATGCAATTCCACCATCTCTTTGACGCCACCAGAATCCGTCAGGAAAATAGTTATCATTAAAAAGTCTTAAACTACCAATCAAGAGCGATAATGAAGCAACACCATCTGCACAATCATCAATAACGGTATTTGTTTCATGAAGCACTGTCGCGAACAGAGAAATCCAGTCTTCAATAAATAAACCGTGTTCGTTGTAGTAAGGAGATTTAGGATTTTGCAATAAAGCGAGATAATAGCTTCCTGTTTTACCAGCCTCTAATGCAGGTCTGCCATTAATAGCAGTACCTTTTCCTTTTCGCGGAATAACAAGATCTTGCTGCAGAAGTTGTACGCGAAATCCTGGAAACGGTTGGTGATCATCCGAAAGAATTTCTTTTTTCGTTTTACCACCTCCATGAACTGTTTCACCACCGGTCATAGAGTTAACAAGTTTAGTAATGTTATAGACAAGATGTCCTTCGATGTCTTGACGATGATACGTGCTCCCTATATTAAAGGGATCCTTTTGTACGCAAATAAGTTCAGAGCCATCTGCAGCAAGTAATTTTTTTGAAGGATCCGTTCCTGATCTGTGTTCTAAAATAACTGCGCGAGCTTTATCATAAAAAGAATCTAATGGCGCAGCAAACGGAGTGATCAAAAGTCTCGTAAAACCTTGTTCAAATTTACGATCAATAAACGCTTTCCGTTCCGGTGCGTTAAAGTGCGCGGCAACTTGTTGCAAAGTTGGAAGTTGATAAAATTTTCCATCAATTCCAGTCACTCCTTTTTCTCCGTGTTCATCTGTTTCTAAAAATCCAATTTCTGAAAGAGATTTTACTTGCTGATAATATTCGCGTTTAAGCTCGGATGGAAGCGACTCGGTCTGTTTATCAAACGATGCAGCTAACAAACCTTCTTGTGACGCAAGAGCAGCGGCTGCTAATTTACCGAGATCTACTCGCGGTTTTCGAGGCGATCGTGATGTTCCTGCAACTAATTCTCGGTATCGATCCGCGTCTTCTTTGCCGGAAATTGCAGCGAGAAATTCGGCTGTTTTATCAACATCTTCTTCGCCTGGTTTTGTTATTTTTGGATGAAATGGATTGTCTGGCATATCAAATATGCATTAGTATAACACGGCGGTCAAAAAAATCAGTTTTATTTTACAAATTTTAAAAACGATTCTGGCGCGTCGATTTTTATTTCATGTTGCGCATTATCCGTCGCACCGGTGAAAATTAATTGCGTGGCAGCGAGTAATAACTCTGAGTTTTTTTGCCCGCCGTATTTTGTGTCGCCGACGAGTGGATGGCCGATGTGAGAAAATTGTGCGCGAATTTGATGTGGTCGTCCGGTTTTTAATGCAACGCGAACGAGCGAATATTTTTTATTCGTCGCAATCGTTTCAAAAGAAAGTTCTGCACGCAACGCGCCGCGCGTTTCACGATCAAAAACTTCTACTTTATTTTTATTTTCGTCTTTCAAAATCCAATTGATGAGCGTCGCAGTTCGCGGCAATTCGCCCGCAACAACTGCAGTATAAAATTTTTGAATCGTGTGATCGCGAAATTGTTCTGAAAGTCGCGACGCGCCTTTACTCGTTTTTGCAAACAATACAATTCCCTGCACCGGCCGATCAAGACGATGTAACAATCCTAAAAAAATATTTCCCGGTTTCTGATATTTTTCTTTGATATATGTTTTCACCTCATCCATGAGCGACACATCGCCCGTAATATCTCCTTGCACCAAAAGATTCGCAGGTTTAAAAACTGCGATCAAATGATTGTCCTCGTACAAAACTTCTAATTTCATACGCTGCGCCATCGCGCAAAAATTCCAGCTGGCAATAATCGTTTCATATCACCCGATTCTTGCAACGTTAATTCGCCAATTTGAATTTCGCCGCCCGCGCCAAAAATTCCGCGCAAATTATTTTCATACGCAATCGCGCTGTAACCTGATGCGTATCCGTTGATCAGAAAAAATAATGGTTCATCCGACATAGCTTCGCGACATAATTCCAAAAACGGAAGTAAATCATCTTCAATTTTCCACACTTCTTTTTTCGCGCCATGTCCAAACGCAGGTGGATCTAAAATAATTCCATCATATTTTTTTCCACGCTTTACTTCGCGTTTTAAAAATCCGCGAATATCGTCCAAAATCCAGCGAATTGGTTTGTCAGCAAGACCAGAAATTTTTGCATTATCGCGCGCCCATTGTACTGACGTTTTCGATCCATCAACATGGCAGACTTCTGCGCCAGCTTGTGCTGCAGCGAGCGATGCGCCGCCCGTGTAACCAAATAAATTGATTACAGAGACTGGTCGATTAGCGCGCGTAATCGTTTCTCCAATCCACGACCAATTACTTGCTTGTTCAGGAAATAAACCTGTGTGTTTAAACGCGGTTGGTTTAATCCAAAATTTTAATCCACCATATGAAATTTGCCAGCGATCCGGCGTACCTGTTTTAAAATGCCAGTTCGCGTTTTTTTCATCGCGTGTAAAAGTTGCGTGCGCTTTTTTCCAATCGCCAACAGCTAAATTTTTCGGCCAGAGCGCCTGCGGATCAGGGCGCGCAACAATAATATCGCCGTAGCGTTCTAATTTTTCGCCCAAGCCGCTATCGAGTAATTCGTAATCTTCCCCGGTCGGTGCGATTAATGTTTGTAATGGGTTCATAGTAAGTAAAGTTTTTCGAATTCAGCCGTTGCGTTAGGCAGATCGAGCAGTGGAATACGTTGTACCACAGTTTTCTGGTTTTTGAACAGCCAGAGAATGTGGGCGCGCCATGCGTCTTCGGTCGGTTCAACAACCCAACCGCCATCGCTTTCTCGGACTAATTCCGCAGCACCACCGACGTCTGACACTGAAACTGGCCGGCCGAGCGACAACGCTTCTACGACTACGCTCGGTGAGTTTTCATATAACATCGACGGTACAACGATAATATCTGCCGCGCGCATCATATGTGCGACGCGCGAGGAATCTAACTCACCAACCAGTTGGATTGCGCTGCACGACGATGCAATGGTTTCTGCTTCGATTCGATCTGAACCTGTTCCAACAATAATT
>JAPLWO010000054.1 GCA_026396555.1 Candidatus Magasanikiibacteriota bacterium | reverse complement strand
CACCTGCACTGAACGAATATCAGCACCATTGTGCAATAAATCCGTTGCAAATGAATGACGCAAGACGTGTGGCGTGACTTTTTTCATAATCCCCGCTTCTGCCGCATATTTTTCCACCATGCGTTGAATTGAACGTGACGTCAATCCTTCCATATTTTTTTTGCTCGCGCTTTTTTCTTTTTCACGCGCTGTGTGTGCACGATCATTGTTCGCAAATAAAAACGGACTCATATCACGACGCAGCGCCAAATACTTTTTTGTCCATTCACGCGCTTCAGGCGACACAAAAACCACGCGCCGCTTTCTTCCCTTTCCAACAACACCGATTTCCCCGCGTTCTAACTCAACATCATCGCGTTTTAATGAACCCAATTCAGAAACACGAAGCCCCGTCGAAAATAATAGTTCTAAAATTGCTTTGTCGCGTGCCGCCAATAGTTCGTTTTGTTTGCTAGTCATGGGCGCACGCAAAAATCGTACCAATTCATCGCCTGATAAAAATGAAACTTGTCGCTCTGGCATTTTTCCAAGTTCCACGCGCTCCGCCGCTAAAGATTTAATTTCACGCTTTGATAAATATTTTAAAAGTGACCGCAGCGCAATCAAATGATAATTTTGTGTTGCAGACGACAACGGCTCTCCATGCGCATCAACAAATCGATGCAACCACAATCTAAAGCCACGCACCGCATCAAACGTAATTGCTGCTGGATCAGATTTTTTTTCTGTGCGTACAATAAATTCAACGAATCGGCGTAAATATAGTTCGTAATTTCGCCGAGTTAACAAAGATCGATTTTTTTCGATTTCTAAATGATCCAAAAAATCTTTCACCAACCCATCAAGCTGCATATCGCGGTGTTGCAGCCGCACGTAATTCTAACAGTGCTTCATGCGGATTTGTCGCAGCTCGCTCAACCCACGCACGTACAAGCGCAGGATTAATTACGGTATGCTGCCCAACTCCAACCGCCGATTCAAAAACTGAAATTTTTTTCCATAACGCATCTTCTAAATTATGTTGCGCTTTTAAAAATGCGGCGTGATATTGTGGTCGCTGTTCGCGACGAACTGCATAACACGCAAGTCCTAACTCCAACGCGCCACGCTCAACCTCGCGCAATTTTTCTTCCGCAGCGACGCCGCCTTGCGCATCAATTAATTCTGGTGTCGTATCATGTAAAAAAGAATGTGCTCCAACAATTGTATGCAGCGGTGCAGCCTCAAGCGCGCGCAAATGTTCGTCCTTTATATCAACACGCACATTATTTTCTTGCGGCGCTACATATATATCAAACATCTCGTGCGGTAAATGAATCGTTTTCCCTTCTGCAGCGTCGCGCGCTGGCCCTAATTCGATTTCCGGAATAACCACCTCTCCGATTGCATCCATTCCACCCGCTGAATTGAACTCAAACACAATCCCCGTTGGACTTATCACCGTATCTGTCTGATCAGTCGACAATTCAAACTCACCGGTTGCAGTACGAATAGAAAACGGATTAAGTGGATTAAACCCACGCACACGGCCGATATACGTTGCTGTAGGAGCATGAAGCCATGACCCTAAAGATTCTAACTCAACGACAGCACCCGCAGGTGTAATAAAAATTGATGCGTTATCAAGCGGAATTTTCTTCTCATTTCCATCAACATCAATCATCGTGCGTGGTAATGAGTGCGCTCGTACAACAGTTCCGCCTTCTTCAACTAAACCATGCGAGACAAATTCACTTCCATTCCACGCTTCAATTTCACTCGGACGAATTGTATTTTGTGAATTTGAAATACTTTCTCGATATCGCACGCGCGCGATTGGCGTTCCCTCATCATCATACTGTACAATACTTTCAAGCTTACCTGTTTTTGGAGAAAAATAATACCGTCGCAATTCATCTGCTTGCGCTTGGATCCCCGGCTGCGGCCCTTCCCACATAAACGCAGGAGGCTGCATTAATTCCGGTGGCAATTGTTCAAAAAAAATTTCAGAATTCATGTCAGCAAATTATAGCACACTATGAAAAAACTTTTAGAGATGATGTGGTTCCCAATTCTCGTAGTCACATTTAATTTTTCTTCGCCCGCAATTTATTTATACGCAAACTTTTGGATTTTTGATGTGATCATGCACACATTAGGCGGCATTGCGATCGCTAACATGCTTTTTATATATCTAAAATACTTCGGAAAAAATTGGTGGAAGCAAATTCCTTCACACATGCAATTTGTTTTTTCAGTATCTTTTGTTGGGCTTTTCGGAATTATGTGGGAGTTTTATGAATTTTTGAATGACTTATTTTACAAAACCCACATGCAGCCAAGTATCGCGGATACGATGCAAGATTTATTTTTTGATTTAGTTGGCGCAGTAATTTTTACTGCAATTTATTTATTTTTTCGACAACATTCGCGAAGCGAAAAATAGTTTATTGACGAGGCGCACCATTAATTTTCAATTTTCTTGGATATAATCCTGGGCGATTCAATAATTTTGAAATAAATCCGGTTTTATTTTTAACAGAAATAGGCTCGAGTTTTATTTTTGATGACTGGACCGGCTGAACTTTTGTAAAAATTAGTTTTTTTTCTTCATCATCTAAATTCCCAATCAATTTAATTGAAGATGCGGTGGATTGATCCATTTTTTTGTCCAAAAGTTTTTTTGCGACGTAATGAGATTTATTGTCTGATGATTGCTGAAAAATGTTATGGGGGGTTGACAACTTTTTCGCTGATTTTAAATCATTTTTTTGTGAAACCTTCAAACTACGTGTCATATTTTTTCTTTAAAAAGCTGATCTGAGTATAGCAGATTCTGTGGACAACTGTGGATAACAATGTGTATAAAGCTGTGATTTCTGTGTGTAAATCGTGTGATTTGCATGTTTTAGTTTCGTTTGGTAACATTAGTATATACAAATCGGCATTTTACGTTTCACGTGAAACGTAAAAGTTTAGCCCATTGTTACGACAAAATTATGGTTTCACGTGAAACGTTTCCAAACAATCGAACAAACCTATCTCCAGACTTCGTTGCCGGCATAATTTCTGTCAGCGGAACATTTATTCACATTCACACTCCACGAGTTGAGCAGTTTGGATTTCAAATAAAAATGCCACGAGAAAACCAAGAATTACTCAAACTTGTCGGTAAAGCATTGGGAATCCCAAATAAAGTCGCTGTCTACAATGAGTCGAATACACATTTCGCTGTCTTAATCACAAGATCACGCAAAACACTCGTAAATAAAATCATCCCGTTCCTTGACAGCCGATTGCTTGGAATCAAGTTAAAGCACTATTTACAATGGAAAGACGATATGATAAAGTTGTCCAATCATTAGACAAAATTTTATGACTCAATGGAAAAAAATCCTTAAATCCCTCGGCTTAACCGATAGCGAAACGACTATTTATATTCTTTCTCTTGAACTAGGCCCTGCGCCAGTACAAGATATCGCTCGAAAAGCAGGTGTTTCTCGCATGACTACATATACTGCGATTGAATCCCTCACAAATCGCGGTCTCATGAGCTCAGTGCTTAAAGGCAAAAAGATGCTATACGCTGCCGAGAATCCAGAACGCCTCATTTCATTTGTTAAGGGAAAGGTTATTGAAGCCGAAACAACATTGCGCGAAATCGAACATTCACTGGGAGAGCTTAAACTAAAGCAGCGCGGAGAAAAGCCAGCAGTGCGTCTTCTTGAAGGAATCGAAGGTTTGCAGACCTATCTCGAAGATGTGATCGCAACTAAGCCGAATGACACATGCGAATTTTATAATGCTGACACAGTTTTTGAAGTATTCACACCAGATGACCTCAAACCACTTCGTGAACATATGTCACGCCTTAAGGTAAAAGGACGTGCGTTGCACTCAGGAACGCTTAAAATGGATCCTCGCAAGGAAGTTGAGACCGTAAAAATCATTCATCCACACAAAAATTTTGGTGGAGACATCTTTGTATACGGAAATAAAGTCGCATTATCGACACTTCACGGAAAAATTATCACTGTAATCATTGAGAGCCAGGAAATCGCAGACACCATTCAAGCTTTATTCGATTTAGCTTGGAAGGGAACTAAGGCCTAATAAAAATTTAGCAACGCAAAACAAAAACGAGCGGACCATATTGCTATGAGCCGCTCCGCTATGACTACAACAATTCTTTTAATAATTCTCGTCGCACTTTCAATCGCATTACTCGGTGCGCTTGCACTACTATATAGACTTCACCAGAATAATCAAGATACAGGGAAAAATGATGCGCTCGAACGACAGCTGACGAACACGACGCAAACAGTTTTACAACAACTGAATGCAGTCACAAAACAGGTGAACGATCGGTTGCGCGAAAGCACGCAAGTTCAGCAACAATCACAGCAAACAATTGGTGATCGACTCGACGCATCTGCACGCGCGTACGCTGCCGTCACAAATAAACTTTCGGAATTACAAGAAGCGAACAAAAGAATTTACGATGTTGGAAAAGATATTTCTTCACTCCAAGAAATTTTACGTTCGCCGAAATTGCGCGGCACAATTGGTGAATTGTTTTTAGGAAATTTATTGTCGCAAATTTTGCCGCCAGATCACTACACCGAGCAACATCGATTTCAAAGTGGAGAAGTCGTTGATGCAGTAGTGAAATTACGCGACAACATGTTGGTGCCAGTTGATTCAAAATTTCCACTTGAAAATTTTCAGAAGATGTTATCGGCGGCAGACGACGATAAAGAAGCGCTGCGAAAAATGTTCGTGAGCGACGTAAAAAAACATATTGATAAAATTGCGAAACAATATATTTTACCGGACGAGGGCACGCTCAACATGGCACTCATGTATATCCCTGCAGAAAATGTTTACTACGAAACAATCGTGAAGGGAATTGAGGAAAATGATCTAGTGCACTACGCGCATGCAAAAAATGTAATTCCTGTTTCGCCGAATAGTTTCTACGTTTATTTGCAAACTATTTTACTCGGACTCCGCGGTATGCAAATCGAATCAAGCGCGCGTGAGATGATGCAAAATTTATCGCGCTTAAAAGGCGACCTCGAACGATTCAATGGCGATTATTTATTGGTAGGAAAACATTTAACCAATGCAAGTCGTGCGTTTGATGATTCGAGAAAACGCTTAGAAAAGTTCGATACAAAATTTGAAAAAGTCGCACAAGTGGAATTAGCAGAAACGCCAGCAATATTAATAGAAGAATAAAAAATCGACGAACAGTCTTCTAGACAATCCGTCGACGTAACACCGAGCACAATCTTTTTTCCATCAACCTGAAAGCGCTACGCCACAACAGAGATGAATGCGATCAGAAGAGCAACTGCACAAATGGCTGCCAACACACAGACCATGGTGATAATACCCCCAAAAAATGCATATGCGATGTAGTAGCTTGTCGCATAAATAAAAAAACCAATGATCAAAACCCCTAGTGTCGGTAGAAACATTTTTTTTCCGATCTTGGTATGATGAATCAACGTGGAAACAACAACGGTTGCGGCTACCACACTTATAGCAGTCAAATTTGGCATGAGGTGCCTCCTAAAACAGTTTGATGTTAATTGTAAAAGTGCACTGTATGGGATACTAATATAATAAAAAAAACTTGTCAATAAAAAAAGTCCGGGGCAAAACCCCGGACTTTTTAAAACACTTAGATCGCTTTCAACTTTTTAGCCAATCGCGATTTTAAACGCGCTGCTTTATTTTTGTGAATGATGCCACGCTTTGCAGCCTTGTCGAGCGCTACTTGTAAGTTGCGAGCAGCCGAAGTTGCTTCAACTTTATCTTTTGCGTCAACTGCTACACGTGCAGCCTTCTTCAACTTACGCACACCTTCACGAACTGCTTCGTTACGGATGAACGCTTTTTTTGCTTTACGAAGTGCTTTTTTTGCTTGGTCTAAATTTGGCATAACTGGTGATTACATGAGCGTGTAATAAAGTTTGCGTGAAGAGAGTTTATCACGCAGCCACAAACTTGTCAATCAGCACACGGGGGTCGCTCGAGCCGTGTTTAATTGCATAATCAATCTCAATCAACCGATCATACCATGCAACTAATTCGCTGCGCGTCCACAAACGCGCTTGACCCAACATTTTTTTTGCAACAAACGGATGAATGCCAAGTTGTTTTGCAATCGCAACATCTGTCACACCAGCATTATCTTCTAACAACTCGCGCGTCTGAAATAATAATCGAACTTGTCGATGCAACATTGCAAAAATATAAACGGGATCATTATCCGCGAACCACACATTCGCAAGTTGTTTCATCGCTGCTGCTTTTTTTTTCGAGGCCAACAAATCCATTGCATCAAAAATTTTATTCTCAATGTCAGGCGGTAAAAAAATCTCGAGCGTCGCGTGCGTAATTGCTGCGCCCGCTGCATAAGAAACTAAAACATCAATCGCGTTTATGAGTTCGTGATCATCTGCTATACGTCGATGTAATTCTGCAGCTGCGTCTGATGTAATTTTTCCACCGCGCTCATCAATCGCACGCACAATAAATTCCTCGCGTTTTTTTCCTTCGAGCGTCGCGAATTCCTGCGCGAATTTGCTCGCAACCAATCGAGCGTGCAACTTTTCATTCGTGGTTTTTGATTTTTTAATCGGCTCTTCTTCCCACACAACCACAATCGTATCTGCTGGAGGCTCATGGTCCAAAAATCGTCCTTCAAACCACGTCAACAATTCGGCATCGCCCAATTCAAGCATCCGCTCGATCACCACCATGCGTTTCGGAGCCAAAAATGGCGCTGTGAGCAATTGGCTGCGAATATCCATCTCTTCATCGCCACCGACAACTACACGCACAACGTTGAGCTTCTGGGGGTCGCGTTCACGATAAAATTTCTCGATCAATTTATCGAGATGTTCGCGCGAGCGTTTCGTATCAGCGCCGTACAGATAGAGGATCATATCGCGCACATCTTACCGCATGAGGCGGGGATTGACAAAAAACTGTATTTTCGATAAGTTACCGGCATCTGAGCTTCACATTCGAAGCCAGTCAACTTCCCACAAGGAGGCACAAAATGACCCGCAGAGTGCAAAGATTCAAAGCCGCTTTGGGTGAATACGTGAAACATCACGTGACAGTTCTCCAGGACGGCACGATCGAACTACGGAACCAGAATTTCACGTGGATCGCGCGCCTTGCACGCGTCTGCGCAGTTTTTCTCGAAACCGAGATCTACAGCTCCGACTTCGAACTCGCGATCACGGCTCGTGACATGGATGTGATGCTCGATATCTACAGTCGTACGAGCGCTGTGGTGCTGCCTGATTTGCGAGAGAGTCTACTGAAAAGGTGGGTTGAAGTCCAGCTGATGCACATGAGCTGCATCGCGGATAAATTGCGTGGTACTGATCGCGACGTTCGCACGCATGAAGCGCAGAAGCTCAAGCAACTCGGAAACAAGGTCGCACATCAGATTACGAAACACAAGCTCGGATCAAACTTCGGTGAAACAACGAAGATCACTATCGAGGCGTTCAGCGACGATGTTGGCGGTATGAGTCTCATGCCAGAAGCGGCGCGTGTACTGAAACCGATTGCAGTGAAGCTTGCCGTCCAATTTGCACGCGGCAACACAGCGTTGCTGCATGGCCTGCTGCGCGGCAATGGGCTCGTGGACTACTACGTCGGCCCGCGTCTGAAAAGAGTGGCTGCCTGAGGTAACGGCCTTCTCGGTTACACACCGTCCGGATTGAATCTACCACGATTCTCCGGACGGCGTTTTTATTTCTAGAAAAATGAGTGCAGGTCGGTTAAGATTCTCACTTTTTGAGAGACTGCGCACAAGCATACGCGCGCAATTTTATATTGCGCTTAGCGAATGCGCGGAGGAACAAAGAAGCCGTGCAAATTAGCACGGCTTCTGGTCTCTCAAAAAGTGAGGATCTTAATCAAGTTGTCCCCAATTTTCCCCAACCGCACTATCAACTTTGAGCGGCACTTTCAAATGTGCAACACCGCTCATGATATCAATAATTTGTGGGGCCACCGTCGTCACCAAATCTTCTTTTACTTCAAAAATTAATTCATCATGAACTTGCAACAACACACGCACCGGACATTTTTTTTCTTTTTCCGTCATCGCAAATCCAAAACCATATTCGCGCACTAAAAATTCATCCACTGCGATCATCGCTTTTTTAACAATGTCCGCTTGCGTTCCTTGAATCGGCATGTTCACTGCCATGCGTTCGCCCGCAGCACGCACTGGCCCAACGCCTGATGTCATTTCTGGTACATATCGACGACGACCAAAAATCGTTTCAACATATCCATTCTCGCGCGCAAATTTTTTAATACTTTCTACGTACGCCGCGACTCCAGTAAATGTTGCAAAATATTTTTCAATAAACGCACGCGCATCATAATTTGAAATTCCCGTTCGCTCTGCCAAACCCCACGCGCCCATTCCATACAAAACACCAAAGTTAACCTCCTTCGCAGCAGATCGCATTTCTTTTGTCACTTCACTGAGCGTCAACTTTTGATCATTCGCTAAATGCGCGACGATACGTAATTCAATTTGCGAATAATCGCATGACAATAATTTATATCCGTCAGCCGCCACAAACGCACGACGAATATCACGACCTAATTCGGTGCGCACCGGAATATTTTGTAAATTTGGATTTGACGAAGAGAGGCGACCCGTCGCTGCGACTGCTTGATTGTAGCTTGTGTGCACACGTCCATCTGTGGCAACTAATTTTGGCAGCGCTTGTACGTACGTATTTAATAATTTTGAAATTTCGCGGTGCTCTAAAATCGAATCCACAATTTCATTCGTGCCCTGCAATTTTTCGAGCTCGCCCGCAGCTGTCGACAACCCTGTTTTTCCACGCTTCACACCAGCTGAAGAAATTTTTAAATCTTCAAATAGAATTGTCGACACTTGTTGTGGCGATGCAATATTAAATTCGCGCCCCGCCATTTTATAAATTTTCTTTGAAATTTTTTCAAGCCGATCACTCAATTGATCATCTAATTTCTTCAAAAACTTTTGATC
The DNA here is from genome assembly GCA_026396555.1 of Candidatus Magasanikiibacteriota bacterium. Classification (GTDB taxonomy): domain Bacteria; phylum Patescibacteriota; class Patescibacteriia; order Magasanikbacterales; family 2-02-FULL-50-9b; genus 2-02-FULL-50-9b. The sequence continues at coordinate 16,360 of JAPLWO010000054.1, read as the reverse complement.
AAGTTCAATTCCATATCGCTCCATGCGGGTAAGTGGTCCGACTAATGGCATTTCAATTTCATCAAATAATTTTTCCAATTTTTTCTCGCGCATTTCTTCCTGTAATTTTTCCGCAATCCGCCACACACGTTCCGCGCCACGGCCCGCACGCGTTGGATCCCCATGCGCCCATTCAGAAACAGGAACGTCTTCGCCTAAAATCGTAATAACCAAATTTGGTAAATCATGCGCGCGTGTCCCAGCCTGCAATAAATATGCAGCAATCATCACATCAAAAATTTCGCCGCCAACTGCAATACCGTGGACCGCCAGCTCATGCATCAATTGTTTTACATCGTGCGCAATAATCGCAACTTTTTTATCCAAAATTAAACGGCCAATTTCGTCCCACTGCTGCTCTGAATTAATTTCAATCGCCGCAGTGTGTCCGCCGTTCCACGCAAACCCAATAACCGGCGCTGCAACTCCAAATAAATCTTGCTGTTGTGGTTTCAAAAAAAACGTCGCAACTTTTTGTTCTTTCGAAAGTTTTTCAATCAATGTTCGCGTCTTCGAAATATCTTTTGCAATCGTCATCACTGATTTTTTCTTCGCGGCGACTGGTTCGCTCGATGCCGTTGCCACCGACGTCGCACCAGATTCCAACATCGGCATGCGCTGCAACAAAGAAATAAATCCTAATTTTTGAAACACCGGAAACACCACATCGCGTTCAGACGGCGTATAGCGACAATCATCAAATGAAAAATCAAACGGCACGTCACACACAATCGTCGCCAAATGTTTGCTTTGAACTGCATCGGCTTTTTTCTCAATCAATAATTTTTGAATGCGATCAGTCACACCTTCAATTTTTCCACCCTTCTCGAGCGCTGCATACATTTTTTCAATTGATCCGAATTTTTTCACCAACTCCATTCCTGTTTTTTCTCCAATGCCGCGCACGCCCGAAATATTATCCGACGTATCTCCACGAAGTGCTTTGTAATCGACAACATGTTCCGGTCCAAATCCAAATCGCTCATGCACCGCCGCTGCGTCGTACATGATCGTGTCATTGAGTCCGCGTCGCATCGTATAAACTTTTGTCGTGTCATTAATTAATTGCAACGCATCCAAATCACCAGTCACGATCGTTGTTTCAACCGAAGGTTTTTCTCGTCGCGCAATTGTTGCAATTGTACCAATCACATCATCGGCTTCAAAACCTTGTTTTTCAAAAACTTTAATATCAAGTGCCGCCAAAACTTCTTTCGTAATTGGAATCTGCGCATACAATTCCGGCGCCTGCTTAACGCGCTTTGCTTTATAGTCAGCAGACTCATCATGGCGAAACGTCGGACCCGCCATATCAAACGTCACCGCAATATGCGTTGGCTTCAAATCTTTGATCGCTTTAAAAAGTGTGGTGATAAACCCATACACTGCATTTACCAAAACCCCGTCCTTTGTTGCGAGTGGTGGCAATGCGTGAAAACTACGATGAATAATCGCATTTCCGTCAATAATCATCAGACGACGATCAGCGGCTTTTGAATGGGTTGTTTTTGAGGTCATAGATTATTGGTAGTTTACCAGTTGGAGCCCGCCATATCAAAAAATCTACATCAGCGAAAGAGACTGCGCAGCTACGCGCGTGCGCAACTTATGTTGCGCGTCGCGCGCGTTGCGAGGAACAAGCACCGTGTGCCAGTAGCACACGGTGCGGTCTCTTGAGCAGATGTAGATTTTTTAAAAGGTGCAGGTGGGAATCGAACCCACGCATGAGGGTTTTGCAGACCCTCGCCTTACCACTTGGCCACTGCACCAAAGCCCCATCATTCTAGCGCACTTTGATCGCCAAAGCAACTGTGGGGCGAACACTGATTTTACTGACCTGATGCAACTTGAAATTGAACTGACTGTGACGTCGAATTTCCCACATCGTCATATGCAACCGCTTTGAGTGTGTGTGCTCCCGCCGAATAGCCGCTCACATTTGCACTCAATGAAAAAGGAAATGCAGTTGCGGTTGAAACAGCCTTATCATCAATAAAATATTCTACGCGCTGCACACCGCGTGGTGCAGAAACAGTGATTTGTGCATTTAACGCCCCACCAGAAATAATCTGATCAGCAGTTGGTGACACAATCGAAAGCGTTGGTTGATTTGTAACTGAATGCGTTGTATCAATTGTCGTTGGTGGTTCGCCTGTCACAATGCCAGCCCCCGCCTTACTCGAAAGCCATGCAGCAACACCCGCTTCCCATGACGCGTACTCAGGATTGCTTGCTGGATTTGTTGGTGCAGGTCCTTGCGGATTTGAAGGATCAACATACTGCAAAATATCGTGCGCCGGAACATAGGTTTTTGTAACGACAAAATTCAGCGGAGTATCTTTTGTTGCTAAATTTCCAGATGCCGCATCAACCGAAACCGTTACTACACCACCCGTGCTTCCATGCAGCACCGGATTTGTCGCTGTATTTTCGGGTGGAGTTGGAAATTGAACGACAGGCATTTTTTTTGTTCCCGCAATCATGATCGTCTGCCAAATTGGCGCAGCAACAACTGAACCGTCCGCACCGCCCTTCATAACTTTATTGTCATTGTTTCCAACCCAAACCGCAGTCGCAATTTGCGGTGTATACCCAACAGTCCACGCGTCATGATAATCATTGGTCGTACCTGTTTTTACCGCAACAGGACGATCGGGCAACGTCAAATGATTTTTCGCGCCAAACACATATGCGCGAGCATCATTGTCTGACAACACATTTGAAATTGTCGCTGTCACGCCACTATCTAAAACAGTTTTCGAATCTGCGCGTTGCGGCGTAATATCTTTTCCATCTTTATCTTCGATTTTTAAAATTCCAACCGGTTCATACAACGTCCCGCCATTTGCAAATGCCGCATATGCACGCACATGCTCAATCATTTTTACACCGCCACCACCAAGCACAACGGCTGGACCAAACTGTGAACGATTGGTAAAAGTTGTGTAGCCCATGCGATCCGCAAAATCCAACACATTATCAACACCGACCAAAAGCACTGTTTTGACTGCTGGAATATTGAGCGACCCCTGCAGCGCCTGACGCATAGTTACCGGCCCGTGCGTTTTTCCATCGTAATTGTGTGGATGATAGACTTGGCCATCATAAGGAAAATCTGTTTCTGCATCGTAAAACACCGTATCCGGCGTAAACCCTTTTTCAAACGCCGCGGTATATACAATTGGTTTGAACGATGAGCCCGGCTGACGAACACCTTGTGTCACCACATTAAATTGTCCACCACGCCCGTTGTCAAAAAAATCGCGCGACCCAACCATCTCTAGAATTTCTCCATTATTCGGATCGATTGAAACTGATGCACCATTCGTCGCACCATATTTTTTCTCAGCAACCTCCACTCCACTTTGAACCGCGCCATTTGACGCAACCTGTAAATCGTAATCTAACGTTGTAATAACTTTTAGTCCACCTTGATCAACTGTTTTTTCGCCGTACAAATTTATCAACTGATCTTTAATGTACAAAACAAAATGTGGCGCGATCGTCGATGTTTTTGAAACATGAATGTCGCTCGTCTGTGCTTGAGCATCTTTCAGCTGCTGCGTTGTGATATATCCGTACTCATTCATCTTCGACAAAATATAATCACGACGACCACGCAACGCTTTCGGATCCTGAATATAACGCGTCGGCGCTTGTGGCATCGCAGCGAGCGTTGCAGCTTCTGCAAGCGTTAAATCTTTTGCAGATTTATTAAAATACGCTTGCGCCGCAGATTCAATTCCGTAATTCGTTCCGCCGTATGGAATTTCATTAAAATATAATTTCAAAATCTGATCTTTCGTATAAACGCGTTCGAGTTGGAGCGCAAGAATCGCTTCTTTAATTTTTCTCGTCAAACTGTGTTCGTCAGTCAAAATTGCATTCTTCACTAACTGCTGCGTCAACGTTGAAGCGCCGCCACGTCCACTCGACAAATGAAGCGCGTCCGAAACAATCGCGCGTGCAATACTCGTCCATCGAACACCGCTGTGTTCATAAAAATGTGAATCCTCAATCGAAACAGTCGCATCAATTACATAGTGAGGCAGCGTCGCCAAATCAACGACCGTTCGTTTTTTTCCATCATAAACTTCGTATAACAAATGCTGACCAGTCCGATCATACATTTTTGTACTTTCTGCGACTACACGATCTTGAAGATGATCAGGGTCTGGCAAATCTCGTGTGATCCATGCAACAAAAAGTGTCGCTCCAAAAAAAATTACAACCGCAACAACACAGAATAGACCGACCACTCGCTGCCAAGTCAGAAAGTCTTTAATTTGTTGATGTTTGAATGATGATTGGAATTTTTTGGTTGCCATATTTTATCAAAAGTACAAGTTCTAGGAGTTAACAGTAGCAGAAAGCGGCCCCCTTGACAAAAACCCCTAAAAGTGGTATGGTATACATCCTAAAAACTATGAGATTACCAACACGAAAACAGCTTAACAAAGCGGAAAAATTCGTTCTTTGCGCTGTGTTTGCGGCTTTATTGGTCACTTCAAGTAAGCCTCAGGTTGTTCATGCAGAATCTATCACAACCGTAGGATTTGAGGACATTGCCCCGGTTCCATCTATTACAATCAAGAAGACACTGGTTATTACAGCGACAGCTTATTCATCATCTCCCGATCAAACCGATGATACCCCGTTTATTACCTCAAATGGTAAGCAGGTGTATGATGGTTTAATCGCAGCTAACTGGTTACCATACAACACTAAGATTCGAATCCCGGATTATTACGGTGACAAGATCTTTACCGTGAACGATCGTATGAATCAGCGTTACGATACTGGCCGCTTGGACGTTTGGTTCAAGTCACGACAAGAAGCAAAGCAATTTGGTATTCGAACTATCCGTATCCAGATCGTTGAATAAAAAAATTAAACGAAAAAATACCGGCCTAATAGCCGGTATTTTTTTATCTGCGTTCTAAATTTATTGTCGAATAGGCTTGATGATGTACAAATAATCATCAGTCTTTTCTGGCTGAATCATACAAGGTGATTCACTATTCACGATTTTTATAATTGCCTTATCGTCATCAGTCGATGAAAGTCCGTCGACGAGAAATCGATAATTCAAAATCACTTTATTTTCCTGACCTGTTCCTTCGACGGTAATATCCGCTGTGTGCTCACCAGCTTGTGATGACGCTGATGTAATGTTTAATAATTCTTCAGCAGGTTTTACGTCCAACGAAATCGCACTCACGCCTTGTGTTGCAAAAAGTGATGCAGCCTTAATCGCTTTCAATGTTTCATCAACAGGAGCTTTCACTTCTGTGTTCCAAGATTTGGGGATAATCTGTCGATAGTCGGGATAACTTCCATCCACAAGTCGCGAAATGATGTGGACATCTCCGATAATACAGGAAATTTGTCCGTCACCGAATGCAAGTGTCACAGGATCTGTTCCACTTGTTAACAATCTGTGGAGTTCCTGTGCAGTTTTTTGCGGAATAATTACACGAGTTGGTGTATCTGACTGACTGAGTAATTCAACCTTAGCTTCTGATAAACGATAGCTGTCGGTTGACGCAACAAACGCGCGAAGATGATCTACATTTTCAGTGAACAGAAGCACACCTTGTAGTTCTGGACGAACTTCGTTATGCGAAACGGAAATAAGCACACGCTGGAGTGCACGCTTTAAACGATCTGATGGAAAAATAATTTCGTGCGTCTTTTCAATTGTTGGAACAGCAGGAAAATCTGTCGATGGGGTTCCTTTCATTTTCGTTCGCTGTCTTCCAGATTTGATAATCAATTCATTTCCTTCAAGTTCACAATCGATTCGCGCTTCGTTTGGTAAAAGTGCAATATACTCTACAAGCATTTTTGCTGGAACCGTAAATGAACCTTCCTCTTCAACCTTTCCACGAATGGTTGCGACGATTGAAAGTTCTAAATTTGTTCCAATCGCTTTGAGACCTGTCACCTCAGCAAGTAAAAGAATGTTATTTAAGATTGGTAAATGAACCTGCTTCCCCGTGATAGAAGAGACGGCTTGAATTCCTTGTAAGAAATTTTCTTTTGTACAGGTGAATTTCATATTCTTTGTATAAGTATTTATAGTAATAGTAGTAGGGACGGTGGAAAAGTGGATAAGGCCAAAAACGGAAGTCTGTTGAGCACTTATACAGATTGTCCACATGTGCGGAAAGGGTGTGTGGGATACCTGTGTGGATTGTGTGTAACTTTCGTTTTTGACGGTGGCTGTGCGCAGAGTGTTTATAACTCAGCGTTCATCCACACCCTTACACACATACTTTCCCGTAGCTTTTCCCTAAGTTATAAAGAGCTTATCCTGATATTATCCGAAAGTTATCCCTGTGTAATTGTGTATAACCGTTGGCGGATAGCTGCGATGTCCTGCTTGAGCTTCATGTCATTTTCTGATTCTCGAGAAATTTTTTCATACGCATGCATCGCAGTTGTGTGATCGCGTCCTCCCATTTCTTGGCCAATCGACGGAAATGAGCACTTTAATTCCTCACGAAGTAAGTACATGATGATCTGACGAGGAAATGCGAGACGTTTTTCTCGGTTTGCGCTCATTAACTCGTCAATGCTGACATCAAAGTATTGAGAAACGACTGATGTGAGCTCTTTTGGTGTCAAAGATTTGCGGTAAGACTGCTCTTCGTAGCCTGACAACAGAATTTTTACTGACTCAACCGTTGGAGCTTCGCCGCGCAGCTGATGTTGAGCGAGAATTTTATTAAGTGCACCTTCAAGTTCACGAATGTTACTTTTAACTAATGTCGCAACAACTTGGAGAAGCTCTTTATTAAGCGTGCATTTTTTCTCAATACACTTAGATTCGAGAATCGCGACGCGTGTTTCAAGGTCAGGTGATGCAACATCCGCGATCATACCCCATTCAAAACGTGAACGAAGACGGTCTTCAAGACCTGGAATTGCTTTTGGTGGGCGGTCAGATGTCATCACAATCTGCTTGTTTGCCTGATGGAGTTCATTAAATGTGTGGAAAAATTCTTCTTGCGTTTCTGTTTTGCCGGCGATGAACTGAATATCATCTATAAGAAGAAGGTCGATGTTGCGATATGTCTCTTTAAACTGCTTGATGCTACCGGAGCGGATAGCTGCGACGAATTCATTGGTAAAACGTTCAGAAGAAATGTAGAGAATTTTAATTTGTGGGTCGTTTGCTGAAATGCGGTTACCGATCGCCTGGATCAAGTGAGTTTTTCCAAGTCCCACACCTCCATATATGAAGAGCGGGTTATAAACTTCGCCCGGGCGGTTTGCGACTGCTTGTGCCGCAGCGTGCGCAAGTTCGTTTGTTTTACCTACAATGAAGGATTCAAATGTGTAGCGTGGGTTAAGTCCGAACTTGTTTTTTGCTTCAATTCGTTCAGTTACGGTTGTTTGAGTAGGGAACGAAGAGTTAACAGCGCGATTTGGCTGTGGAGCGCTTGTCATTCCTGAATGATTCATGGATTGAGCGTTGCTTGGAGCTGGGTTTGTCGCAGCAACCGGTGTTGGAGCTGATAATTGAGGCATCGGATGAGATGCTGACTCTATGCGAAATGTGATTTTTTGTACGGGCTGTCCTAAAATACGCTCAATAGAGTGAATAATCTGCTTTTGATACTTGTTTTCAAGCCAAGATTTTGCAACTCCATTCGGTACAGAGATTGTAATAGCACCTTTATCAAAGCTCTGGAGGTGAGTTTGGCCGAACCACGTCTTAAAGTTTGCCTGACTGATGGCTAATTCGAGCTCGCCGAGCACGGCGTGCCACAGTTCTTGGGTGGTCATAGGGTTCATTGGTAAAAGTGGTGGTAATATAACATGAATATCAATTGTGGATAAGTGGCAAAAATGTTGATTTTTTGTGTATAACATGTGGAAAATCTGTTGACAAGGTTGTGAACAGGGGTGGGGTCGACAAAATTTAAGCCTTTTGCTATACTGCCGGTACTATTTTGCTATGCCAAAACGAACATACCAACCGAAGAAACGAAAGCGCGCCAAGACACACGGTTTTCGCTCACGCATGAGCACCAAAAACGGACGTGCAGTTTTAGCACGTCGTCGTGTTAAAGGACGAAAGAAACTCACGGTTTCATCAGAAAAATAATTTTAGTCACATGCTTGCACGCGTTTCACGCATTGCAGCAGACAAAGAGATTAAACGAGTGTTGAAGCTCGGGAAGCGGTTCTCCGTGCCCGAGTGTTCTTTGTTTTTGCTGGCAAACACATTAGGACGACCACGCGTGACTGTTATTGTTGCGAGCGGTGTTTCAAAACGTGCGGTTGTTCGAAATCGATTGAAGCGACAAGCGCGCGATGTGTTGCGTTTGGCTGTCGAACATGGCGCAATCACACAGCCGCTCGATATTATTGTGATGATTCGCGCAGGAGCCGCGAAAATTGAGGATGAGGTCCGTCGCGATTTTTTTAAAAAACTTTTTGAACGCGCACGATTGTTTGTTCCAGGGTCAGTCGTATGACGATTTTTGAAATTCCAAAACGCGTGAGTTTGATTTTTATTCGCGTGTATCAAAAAACAATTTCTCCAGACCACGGATTTTTTCGCGGCGTGTTTCCATATGGATTTTGTAAATATCACCCAACATGCAGTGAATACGGGCATCAGGCGATAAAAAAATACGGATTTTTTGGTGGATGGGTGCGGGCGATCTGGAGAATTTTACGGTGCAATCCTTTTTCAAAAGGGGGAATAGATAACGCCTAAGGTTTAATATCCCTGCGACCAACACAAATTAAAAACCATTTTTAAAGTTTCAGAAATTGTTTTGCTCTCGAGCACAACGGCAAATTGTTCTTTATCAGTATACACAAGACATGCGACTTTATCGTCGTATAACATGATCTCGCCTGGAAAATTATAGGTAGAGCTTGGTAATAGACGCGTCTCACGAAATTTTTGCGCGTCAGTTGATTTCCATAATTTACCCGCATCAGTATCAGGCATAATTAATTTCGCGAATTTTTTATGTTTCTCGCGAAGTGGTGCATATTCATGCATCCAAAATTCTTGGAGCGATGTTGATGTTTTATTCATGTGCTCAATTCCAGCCCACGCATATGATGTCGGTTCCTTCGCACGAAGCAAATCGTAAAAGACATCTTTAATTCCTTGAAGGCCAACATACATTTTAACAACTGGCTTAACGCTACCGGTGCGCGCAAGTGCGAGGAGTTCTCCCGCAATACCATCTACGCGATCAAGCTTGGTGAGTAACATTTTTTTAAATGCATCAGGCCCTTCTGCGACAAAAACGCGCTTTTTACCACGGATAGATTCTGAAAATATCTTTTTTTGCTCGAGTTCTTGGACCGTATGATAGACAGTCGTACGATGTGCGCCTGTTTTTTTAGCTAATTCAAGGATAGAGCAAGGACCTAGCTCAAGGCCTGCGAGATAGATTTGAATTTCTTGATCAGTTAATCCAAGTGATTTTAATTCTGTTTGAAGCATAAGTGTAGCGCAATAATGTACAACATTAATATAGCATTTATTGGCTAATATGTCAAGTATTTGTAAAGTTTATCTATTATTTTTACTAATGTTGACGTGTTAGTATTGACATTTTTATAAAAACCTGTTATAGTGGTTAGTCACGATGAGAAACCCAGAAGGTTTTGGGCAGATCTCGGGACGAACGTTCTTTACAAGCCCGCGGCGAATAACCGTCGGCAACAGGAGTTACCATGAGCAGCAAAATTACGATCAAGGACATCAAGCCGACCATGTTCTCGAAACTCGAAGACGCGAAGTACGCGATCGTGGATGCTGAGCGGCTCCTCGCATTTCGTAAGGAGGAGCAGAGCAATCTTTATAAGGCGCTTGAGCCTGTCGCGCGTTTTTATCGCGATTACGATTCTGAAGTTCGTGATGGGAAGCTTCATGTGTTTCGCTCGTGTCCGGGCTGCGACTCGAACCATCTGCGGCAGCGGAATTGCGAGGCGTTGGCTGACTCGCTCAAGCTTCACGATTTGTCCGGGCTGGTCCTGCACTACAGCCGCCGGTTTAATCCTGATGGTGGTGAAGGCGGCTGGTGGTGGGCCGACAGATATCGTGATGAGCTCCATGAGGGCGAAGAGCCGCGGGATTACGGTTGCACCGTTGCCACGCGGTCCGTCGAAGGTATCTTCGAGGTTGTATTTGACCTCGACTACTAGCCCCCGCAAAGTTTTACTCATCAAACTTCGAAGTCAGATCGAGCGCAAGACGATCGTGCTCTCTGATAGATGGGAATCCAACAAACCTGAAAGCATATCGCGAACTGCGAATGTGAGTAGGGTTTTATTTTTTTATAAAATTTCGAAAATTTTATTTCGTGACGTTGCGCCTGAAACCAAACTAATTTCTGATTGTGAACATTTAAAAAATTTTGCGAGCAATTTTATAACAGCGATCGTTGCTTTTCCATCTGTCGGCGCCGTCGTAACACGAACCCGATAAGAACCGTCGGGCTGTACTTCAACTAAATTTTGTTTCGCGCGCGGAATAACACGCACTGAAATTTTCATAACAAATTTTATTTTGTATCAAGATGTGTTACAGACCCAAGCTCAATAATTCGCGTGTCATTCAAATTAAAATCAATAATACTGACGGCCGTATTTTTCATGGTCGGCAATAACACATAAGCCTCCTCGAGTGATACTTTTAATAAGTGAGAAAACATTGCACGCAAAAATGCGCCGTGCGAAACAACGGCGATCGTATCATTTATATTATGATTCGCAAGAACATGATCGAGAAAATTTTGTGCGCGTGCAAAAACATCAATAATGCGTTCACCATTTGGATATGTAAAATCTATAAATGGAACTGTTTTATTTTTACGAAATTCAATTAAATCTAAATAAGATTTATCTTCTAAATCTCCAGCGTCAATTTCGAGCAGTGAAGAATCGATTGTAACAGGTAGGTTATGCGGCGCTGCAATAATTTCAGCAGTCTCGCGAGCGCGACTGAGCGGACTAGCATAAAACCCACTAATCTTCTCGTTTTTTAGCCGATCTCCCGCGAGCGCTGCCTGTTCTCGCCCCATATCACTCAGCGGAATATCCGAACGGCTTTGCACAATTCCGCGTTCGTTATGTGATGTTATGCCATGTCGGATAAAATAAAATCGCATAATTTATCCGCGAATTTTCATAAGCTTTTTAATGTCATCAGCAATTTTATCGTGCTCTGTTTCGCAATATAAATTCATGTGCTGTAATTTTGGATGTGCGATAATCGCTTTGAATCCTTTTGTTCCGATCAACCCTTCGCCAATATGTTCATGACGATCTTTGTGGCCGCCGAGTTCAATTTTTGAATCATTGCAGTGCGACATTTTTAATCGCTCGAGTCCGATTAACTTATCGAATTTTGCAAACGTTTCTTTTACTGCATCTTCATCGCGCAAGTCATACCCAGATCCAAATGCATGCTGCGTATCAAAACAAACACCAATTTTATTTTTGAAAGATTTTTCTGAATCAACCGCATCTAAAATTTCTGCGATCTCTTCGAACGTATCGCCAATAATTTCTCCAGCACCTGCTGAAATTTCAATTAGTAATTGTGTCGAGCCGTCGTATCCGTCAAGAATTTTTTTGCATCCATCAATTACAAATTTCATTCCAGCTTCAGCCCCAACATTTTTTGCTGAGCCTGGATGAAACATCATGTATTTTGCGCCGATCAAAGAATCGCGTTCCAATTCCTCGCGCAAAATTCGGATTGATCCCTTTCGAAGCGCTTCTTTTTCCGATGCGAGGTTAATATAGTATGGCGCATGCACAACCCACTCAGCAATTTTATTTTTTTTACAACGTGCTAAAAAATCAGCAACAATTTCTGGCATTAATTTTGGTGCGGGTCCGCCTTGTGGTGAGCGTGTAAACATTTGAAAACATTCCGCGCCAATTGCTGCTGCGTTATCAGGTGCGTTGAAAATACCACCTGCGATTGAAACGTGTCCACCGATTTTCATATATTTCGTTCGTCAAGCATAAAAAATGGCATCTGCATCAAATTGTCGAGGTGGGGAACCAGCTGTTCACTGATTTTTCCCGGCTTGATTGAGCCATCACGAAATTCCTCGAAGCTCAAAAGTTCTGGATCGTGCGTTCCGTGCGTTGATAATAACGCCTCAGTATATTCATCGCCCGTGCCTTTTCCAATTTCGCCTTCCTTTATATCAACCAAATAGTACATTTGGCAGTGATCGCCAAGTCGGTCAGTGTGAAATTGAATTCCGAGTAACTTTACAGGCTCAACCGTCACAGAGACTTCCTCATACATCTCGCGAACGCATGCGGCTTCAGGAAGTTCACCTTCCTCGACACCCCCTCCGGGGAAAAAGTAAAAATCATCGGAAAGATCGGGCCGAACTCGATGGATGAGCAAAAGTTTTTCATTCTGAATTGTAACGCAACGCACGCGAACATCCATATATTTTCGTTAGATTTGGCTAGTATAACAGGCTTGATTTTTTGGGGCAATTCAGCTAATATGTGGGTATTATGCGAATTTGTATCGCAACGGGGATCTATCCTCCAGCGACCAGCGGGCCCGCGCAATATGCCGCGGCGATGGAAGCGGAATTCAAATCGCGCAGCCACCAGGTGTCGGTCGTGACATATGGCTTCGAAAATAAATTACCAACCGGGGTTCGTCACCTCTGGTATTTTTTGCGGGTTTTGCCGCGCGTTGCAAAAGCAGATTTTATTTTGGCGCTCGACACGTTTAGCGTCGGCTTGCCAACGGTTTTGGCGGCAAAATTGGCGGGGCGAAAAATTATTATCCGTACCGGTGGAGATTTTTTATACGAGCAGTATATTGATCGAACCGGCGAGAAAATTTTACTTAGAAAGTTTTATACAGAACCGCGTGCGTTCAATCGAAAGGAAAAAATTATTTTTGCATTGACGCGGTGGACGTTGCAGCAGGTGAGCGCCCTGGTTTTTTCAACCGAGTGGCAGCGTGATATTTTTTTGAAGCCATATAAATTGGAAGCGCAGAAAATTTTTGTTGTCGAAAATCGTTTTGATAAAAAAATATCTGACGAGGCGGCGCGCGCGAAAAATTTTATTTTCGCAACACGAAATATTGCATATAAAAATATTGAAAAATTTAGTGCGGCGTTTGAAGTCGCGAAAAAAAATAATCCAGAAATTTCTTTGGAGATTTATCATACGCTACCGCACGATGAACTCATGAAAAAAATCGCGACGTGTTATGCGGTGGTGATGCCGTCGCTAGGAGAAATTAGCCCGCATGTAAGTGGAAAAATTGAGTGGTTGGTGAATGATATTAAGTATGCGCGTGTTCGTGCGCAAGTTCGATCGTTTTCGTTTACGCACAGCTGGGCGGAAATCGCAGATGAATTATTGAGTATTTATTCAAAAATATGAGAGTTTTAATGCTGAGTGCAGACGCAAAAATTCTCGAAATTGGTTCAGGCGTGTATATTCGCATGCGTGAATACGCGGATTTAGTGGACGAACTCCATGTGGTTGTTTTGTGTGGTAAAAAAAGTGGCGTCGAATTGCATGGTGGAAATTTACATATTTACCCAACAAATTCAGAGAAAAAAATCGGTCGCTTGTCAGACGCATATAAAATTTCAGCAGGGATTATTCAACAGCGCGCGATGTCAGCGACCGATTCGTTAATTACCAGCCAAGATCCATTTGAGTTGGGAATGGTGTGCATGCGCTTGAAAAAAAGGTTTGCGCTCAAATTGCAATTGCAAGTTCATACAGATTTTTTAAATCCATTTTTTGCGGCGGAATCAATAAAAAATCGTGCGCGCGTTATGATGGCACGATACACCATGCGACATGCTGATGGAATTCGTGTGGTGAGTGAGCGAATTAAAAAATCTTTAATCGATTCAGATTTTAAAATTGATCAAGAAAAAATATTTGTGTTACCTGTATTTGTCGACGTTGAGGCGGCGCACGTAGCTGAACCGATTGACTTACATTCTCGTTTTCCACATTTTAAAAAAATAATTTTGATCGCATCGCGTTTAACGCGTGAAAAACAAATCGTGTGGGCATGCGAGGCGATGAAATCGCTTGTTGAACAACATCCAGAACTTGGAGTAATTATTTTAGGTGATGGTCCTGAACGTGCAGCGCTTGAGAAATTTCCGTTTGTTCGCGTGATGGGCTGGGCTGCGAATGTTGTTCCGTATATGAAGGGCGCGGATTTATTTTTGAATACTTCTTTATATGAAGGCTACGGCCGCACGTTAATTGAAGCTGCGGCTGCAGGCGTCCCAATCATAACAACGGATGTTGGTATTGCGCATGAAGTTATTGAAGATGAAAAAAATGGAACGGTGATTGCTGTTGGTGATGAAAGTGCGTTACTGGTCGGGATTGCGGGTTATTTATTTGGTGGAAAATATTTTGAAAAAAAATCTATTGAACCGATTTCAAAAATAAAATATTTGCAGGATTATTTAGGAGCGTGGCAAGCGTGTTTTCGATAAAACTTGACGCCGAAGTTCATAACTGGCACGATGGTCGTGTCGCGCAAAACTGCGCGCACCAAACGGGAGGGATCATGGCATTACCGGAAGGACTGTCGCTCCACCGAGTCGGCAGCTGGCGTGATCGAGAGACTTGTCAGCATTTGTACCTGTCCTTAATTGCTGGTCAGTTGCCCGTTCATTTCATGAACAATTTTCGTCAGATTGTCTTTAGAAGTTTCCAGTCTCCTCATTCGCATGTGTACGCTGTTCGTGAGGCGGAAAATGGTGAGATCGTTGCGACGTGCGTGATTGAGAGATTTTCGAGTTTACTAGATCGAGAACCGACTTTGCGCCGTGATGATGTATCTGCTCTACGCACACATTTTGGTGTACAGCGCTTCAGTTCCACGTACTTTTTGACCTGCCAGGCCGTTGCTCCAAAGTATAAAGATCGCGGGCTTAGCTACCTGCTCATGAAATCTGTCTTTGAGATTATGCGCGGTGCTTTGGTCGTGGCACACCTGCCTCGAATGCAGACACCTGCAAAGCAGGAAGGGAAAACGTCGTTAGAAGAGCTTGTTGATCGTGGTTTGGTTCGTGAGGTGTCTCTGAATCAAAGATATTACTACATGAGTGAAAAGGGAATCTCTGATATTGAAAAAGTGTGGGTCGAACTTGGTGAGTGGCCCGTCGTCGTCTGATCGTGATCTGAATTTTAGTTTCTAGCGCCTTTGATGTAACAGTCGGGGCGTGTTTTTTTACGTTAAAAAAACCAGCCGCTTTGATTTGAGTGTTCACCCAAATCAGTTGCTGGTTTAATTTCAATGAATGCCCATAAACACTCGTTCAGTGTCCGCCGCATCCACCTCCACCGCAGCTACTGCCGCATCCATGACCACCGCAACTATGGCTTGAACAACTGTGGCTGCTGCACGAGTGGCGCCACCTTTGTCGAACTCCCGCTGGTAGCGTTCGCTCGTCTTGTGGCTCGCCGTATATTGCGTTGCCGCATTGGTCGTGTTTTCTGGCGTGTGATGAATGTACTTTCCAAACAGCCGCTTGCACGTTGCCGTGTAGTTCGCCGTGTTCAAAATGTGCTGATGCCAGAAGTCGTCCATGTCTTGACTCCAGGGCACCATCATCTCACCCGGATACTTGGCCAAGAGCCAGAGGAATTTGCGATACTCGGCATCTGCTGCCGCGATGCGTTCATCCTCCCACTCCTTGCGACTTTTTAGTTGCGCATGGATCTCGTTGAAATCCAGCTCACCGATCTGCCGCTTGGTCACCGTTGGGCGATACGCTGTAACCGCACTCGCGATCACCGCCATCACCACAACCACTAGAATCCCAATAAAAAGGTAACTCATTCTCTCTCCAATGCAGCTCTGCGCTGCGCTCTTTGTTGTTTTCAATGTACTGATGCAAGTATAAAGTATGTAAAAAGACGGTCAATAATCGGGAGTTAGACGTGAATACGACGATGTGATATAGTGAATGGGTTGCGCCTGAAAAAGGGCATGTTTTTTATTTTATCGCACCTTCTTCTCTTAAAATTTTAATTTTATTTTCTGCACCACGATTGTATTCACCAGGCTTTCCGTCGCTTCGCACCACACGATGACACGGAATTTTTGGATCGTAATTTGATTTCATGATGGTGCCAACAGCGCGCGCGGCATTTGGCGATCCGGCTGCTGCGGCAACTTGTTTGTAGGTGCGCGTTTCGCCGCGATGGATAGTGGCGACGATTTCTAAAACGCGTTCGCGGAAGGATTTCACAATTCAATTCTTTTATTTGGCAGTGCGTCTAATAAATTTTTTATGTCTTG
>JAPLWO010000001.1 GCA_026396555.1 Candidatus Magasanikiibacteriota bacterium | reverse complement strand
GACGGGCAATGACACCGATGTGGATGGCGATGCCCTTGTCATCGCCAGTGTGACCAGTGGCGCGGGCGGCACGGCGGTATTGAACCCGGACGGCACGGTGAGCTTCACGCCGAACGCCAACTTCAATGGCGCGGCGGACTTCACCTACACGGTGAGCGATGGCACGACGAGCTCCAATGCGGCAACGGTGACGGTAAATGTGGCGCCGGTGAACGATGCGCCGGTAGCGGTGGCCGATACGCTGTCGGCGACCGAAGACACGCCGGCCATCTATACCGCAGCGCAGCTGACGGGCAATGACACCGATGTGGATGGCGATGCCCTCGTCATCGCCAGTGTGACCAGCGGCGCAGGGGGCACGGCGCTATTGAACCCGAACGGCACGGTGAGCTTCACGCCGAACGCCAACTTCAATGGCGCGGCGAACTTCACCTACACGGTGAGCGATGGCACAACGAGCTCCAATGCGGCGACGGTGACGGTAAATGTTGCGCCGGTGAACGATGCGCCGACCGGGGCTGTTTCGATCACCGGCGTGGCAGCGCAGTCATATTCCCTGACGGCATCCAATACGCTTGCTGACGCGGATGGAATCGGGGCGATTAGCTATCAATGGCTTGCGGATGACATTGCAATTAACGGTGCGACAGGCGGCAGCTTTGTGCTGACTGCTGCGCAGGTAGGTAAGGTCATTACGGTCTTGGCCACCTATGTTGATAGTCAGGGATCAATAGAGCAAATAGGCAGTAGTGCCACTAACCCGGTTCTCGGGTATCAGGTCGGCACCCCGGGAAATGACACGCTGATCGGGACAATCTACAGCGATACCCTGATAGGCCTTGGTGGCAACGACAACATCAACGGCAACGCGGGCAACGATACGATCAACGGCGATGCGGGCAACGACTTCATCACCGGAGGCCTTGGCGACGACTCGATAGACGGGGGCACAGGCTTCGATACAGTCAACTATGGCGGCGCCACGGGCGCGGTGACGGTCAGCCTGCTCAGTGGCACGGCCACCGGCGCAGATGGCAGCGACACGCTGATTAGTATTGAGAATGTCTTCGGTTCCGGTTTTGATGACACGCTGATTGGTGACGCCACCAACAACAACCTTAGGGGCGGCGCTGGTAACGACGCGATCGTCGGTGGCAGCGGATTTGATATCTTGACCGGGGGGGCTGGTGACGACACCCTGGACGGTGGTGCTTACAGTGACAAGGCAGACTATAGCGGGGCGACGGGCGCGGTCACGGTCAGTCTGGTTAGCGGCACGGCAACGGGTGCGGATGGCAATGATACGTTGAGCAGCATCGAGACGGTCACGGGTTCGCATTTCAGCGACACGCTGATTGGCGGCAACCCGAACAGCATTTATGTTGGCTTAACCGCCGATCCGAACACCTCCGACCCGAGCGAAACATTTGAGGGCTTGGGCGGCAGCGATACCATCACCGGCGGCAGCAATATCAACCTGTTCACCCAGGTTAATTACATATCCGCCACGAGTGCCGTCAACGTCACGCTCAATGGCACGGCAACCGATGGCTGGGGCGGCACGGATACCCTGTCCAATATCGACAAGGTCCAAGGTAGCATTTTTGCCGATGTACTGACCGGCGGCAGCAGCAACGTACATAGCGTTGTTTCCGGGCCCGTCGCCACAAGCTTTTTTGAAGGGTTCGACGGTGGCCTGGGTAACGACACCATCAATGGGGGCAGTTACACCGACCGCGTCTACTACGACCGTGCGAGCGGCAGTGTGACGGTTGTCCTCGACACGGATCAAAATGGCACCAACGGCTTTAATGGCACGGCAACCGGTGCAGACGGCAATGATGTCCTCATCGATATCGAAGCCATTCGCGCCTCTAATTTTGCCGACAGCCTGACTGGCAGCACGGCGGATAACAGCATTGAGGGCATGGGTGGAAACGACACCATCGACGGTGGTGCGGGCATCGACACGATCTCCTTCCAGCGCTCCACCGCCGCGGTCACGGTGACCTTCAGCGGTGTGGGTTCTGGCACGGCAGTCGATGGTTTTGGTGGCACCGACAACTTTACCAATATTGAAGCGGTGCGCGGGTCCGACTTTAACGACACCCTCATTGGCGGCGCCGGCAACGACACCTTCGAGGGCAAGGCCGGTAACGACAGTATCGATGGCGGCGGTGGTACCGATACAGTTGTCTTCACCACGTCGCTCTCGGGAGTGACGGTCAACCTTGGCACCAGTAGCGCGATCGACAGTTGGGGTAACACTGACACGCTGATCGCGATCGAGAACATATTAGGTTCAGCATTCAACGACACCCTGACAGGCGATGGCAACAACAACGTCATCGAAGGATCGTATGGTAACGACAGCATCGATGGTTGTGCGGGAACAGATA
>JAPLWO010000087.1:3922-19266 GCA_026396555.1 Candidatus Magasanikiibacteriota bacterium | reverse complement strand
GCGCATGAAAAAAACCACGAATAATTTTTCCAAAATCTGAGAAATTTTTTCGATCAACATACCGACGCAGTTTTCCAGACGGAATCATAAATGTTTGAACGCCTGCGCGACGAATCAGCGGCAATTCAACACCGCGCTCAGTTCCAATCCAAAAAAATTCATGCGATGCATCCCGCGCGCGCAATTCTTCAATCGCTGCGAGCAGTGGCGTCACCGGACCCAGCGTTCCGCCGCCAGAAAATAAAAATTTCATATGTGTTTTTTACGAGCATTTACTCGCATTTGTTCAGGCGGAGAAATAATCGCTGAAATAACTCCAAAAGCTGCGAGCGTCATCATGACCGATGACCCGCCATGACTCACGAGCGGCAATGGCAATCCTGTAAGTGGCACAATAGCAAGCATCGCGCCAATATTCAACATCACTTGAACACCAATCCAACTCACCGTTCCAATAATAAAATATTTTGCCCATTCACTCGGTACGCGACGAGCCAGTGCGTAGCCTTTTAACACTAAAATAAAATACGCAACAATGAGCGCACCTGAAATAACAAATCCCATTTCTTCTGCGATGATCGCAAAAATAGAATCTGATCCCGCTTCGGGTAAATACTGAAATTTCTGGCGTGAGTTTCCAAATCCAAGCCCAAGCGGCCCGCCGCTTCCAATCGCAATCAACGATTGTTTAATATGATAACCGCCGCCAAGTGGATCTTTGTCTGGATTAAAAATCACGGTAATGCGTTCTAATCGGTACGGCGCAATTGCAACCATCACAATAACAACGCCGACTCCGAATGCCGCAAGTACTCCGAGCTGGTTCATCTCCGCGCCCGCAATAAATGCCATCACAACTGCAGTCGCAAAAAAGACAAGCGCGGTTCCAAGATCCGGTTGCAGTAGCAACATTCCACAAATCGCCACCACGTACAATAAATATAGCAACAAGCCTTCCGTAAATGGACGTGCTAATAATTTTTTATTATTCGCGAGCCAACCAGCTAAAAACGCGATAAACGTAAACTTCACCAGCTCGGCCGGTTGCAATGTAAAACTACCGATATGAATCCAGCTCAGTGAGCCGTTAATGCGCGCACCCAAATGCGGAATAAACACGAGACCAAGTAAGATAATTGAAAGTGCAAACATCAATTTCCATGATCGCTCCCACCACGTCAACGAAACTTGTCGCAATGCAATAAACAAAACCGTACCGGGAATTACGCCGAGTACAACTTGTCGAAACAAAAAATAATATGCACTCCCGTATTTTTCCGCACCAATCGGCGCAGTCGCAGATCCGAGCATGATAAGTCCAAACGACAAAATCACGGCGACGATCGCAAACAGTGAAAGCGAATTTTCGTCTGTGTGCGCGTCATGCATACCGGCAAATTTATTTTTTAATGATATCGAGCAACGCAAACATCAAAGTAATCATACATGCAACCGCAGTTACGAGCCACAGCCGCATCGTCACTTGATACGCAGGCCATCCTTTTGCTTCGAGATGATGGTGATACGGTGCGATCAAAAAAAGTTTTCGCTTAAATATTTTTTTCCAAAATAATTGCAGCGCCACACTTCCCGCTTCAATCACTAATACGATTCCCGCGATCGGCAACAACAAAACAGAATTCGTAAAAAACGCGACGACCGCAAGCGTTACGGTGAGCCCTAAAATTCCTGTCTCGCCCATATAAAATTTTGCCGGTGGAATATTGAACCACAAAAAAGCAAGTAACGTTCCAACTAACACTGCACAAAACGCCGCAAGAAAAAATTGTCCGCGCGCAAATGCAATTGCAGCAAACGTCGCAAACATAATTGCAAAAATACCGCCCGCTAAACCATCCAAACCATCGACAACCGCTGAGCTAAAAACTGCCATCAAAACGCCGACGAAAATTGGAATGTACCACCAGCCGATAAAAATATCGCCCACGAGCGGCACATGCAACATGTCCCATCCTAATTTAAAGTGAAACCAATACGCACCAATCAAACTAATTAAGAATACGACAAGCAAACGATGTCGAAATTTAATTCCGCCACCTTTTGCAACATTTCCAAATCCACCGACGACTAATAAATCATCACACAAACCAAGAATCGACGCCGCAATAAAAGTAAACAACGGAATCCACGTCTGTGAACGATTGATAAAATTAAATTGTGCAAAAAAATTATGCGGATAAAATTGTGCGATTGCAAAAAATAATCCTGCAACAATGATCATCGCACCACTCATCAAAACTCCCGCCATGCGCGGCGTTTTTGTCTCTTTATCTTTGTGAAGCGATGCAAAAATCGGCGTTGCACTTCCGTCCGGTGCGGTTGTGCGAACTGTTTTTTTCCAACATTTATATTTGTGCAACACGCGCGCGACAAATGGAGCGGCAGAGAGCGCGACGAGAAAACCAATTAAAGACAGCGAAGCAATAATAATCAAAGCAGTTCGAGGATCCATAAAAAATTATGCGCCGTTTACACGCGCAATTAATATCGCAAACCAAAATGCAATCATCGCAAGCGGAACAGAACTCCACAATACAACACGCGCAGCAGGTCGAGTCGATAACCACAACACATTGGCGAGTGTTGTGTTAATAATCAAAATCAATAATAAGATGCCCGGCAATACAAGCGCAGTGTGTGGGCTTCCGAGCGAGTCAACACCGAGTTCTACAGAATAATGAAGAAACACAGGTTGTGGCACATGCGACAATGCATATTCAAGCCAACCCGCGATCACGACAACGAGCGCCGCAGTTATGCCAACCGGCACAACAACTTCCCATTTTCGAACGAACAATTGGAGCGGATACCACGCGTATTTCATGGCGGCCAAAATTAATTATTCTTCTTCACCGATGAACTCAAGCGATTCTTCATCAACACCTTCTGCATGCACTTCTTGAACTTCCGGTACGTTTTCTAAAATTTCTGCTTCAACGCCGCCTTTGAGCGTCATGGTCGACATCGGACATCCGACGCATGTATATAAAAATCGTACCGTCGCAACGCCAGATTCCGGGTCATATGAAACTAATTCTGCGCCTCCTGCGTGCATCGCAAGCATCGGCGCAACTGTTTCAACAAGCACTTTTTTGATGTTTTCTTCAATCTCTTCTTTGGTTCTTGACATATATTCGTAAAATAGCGCGCAGGACAGATCATTTTCCGCCAGCGTGGCACAAAAATCCACCCAGGTAAGAATGTTCGCCGTGGCAAAGATGATACTTTGTACGCAGCAATCCCAGGACTTGTTACATTTACTCGCCGCAAAGTTCGCGCTTTTGACGGTGCACTTAAACTTCGCACATTCGCGAATGTCGGTGTTCCAAAGAAAGTTGCAGCTCCAAGCGCAGTGAAAATTGCTCGCAAGGCAAAAGCTCCAGCACGAGCAAAGGCAGCCAAATAAAACCCAGGTCTAAAAAAAATACACACCGCGCATCCCTCATCTCCATGGCGAGGGGCCAGCAACGCCATTTCGGCGAAGCATGCGCGGTGTGTTTTCGTTTATTAAGCCTGGTGTCATTTGGTGGATAAAAAAATCGCACCCTTCCCGTTGCCGTTCAGCATTGGGTTGGGCGCAGAAACTTGATTTTGCCGGCGGTTTCAATGACTCTGCCGTATGAATTCAATACCCTGTTCACCAAGGTAGCGAGCGAACCAATCCGCAAATGCTTGAGCTTGATAGTAGTCCGGCTTTCCAATCTCGTTGCTCGGATGATTGTGAAACATCACCTTGACGCGACCTTCTCCAACAGCATCCGTCAGAAAGATTTTCGAAAAACAAGGTATCGACAACTCGGGAATATACGAATCCTGTAAACCACCTTCCTCGCCTGATCCTCGAAGATGCGCTCCTTCAGCATGATCCTCAATTCCCCAGTCGTTACGGCTGTCAGTCCGAAGCCATGCGATGATCAACAGCCCCAGTGACACCCAACTTCCAAATTGATGGATTGGGGGCGTAAAGACAAAAGTATGTGTACATTGACGCTTTGTCATCGTGATTCCTCAAGCCCTATTTTGCTGGACTTTAGCTCAAATCCTACCACAAAAAACTCATTTTGTCAAGATCTCTCCTGCTGCTGGACAAAGTCCGTAATCTATGTTATGATCCGCCTATGAAATCAGGATTTGCAATTATTATCGGTCGTTCAAACGTTGGAAAGTCAACACTGCTCAATTCATTGATCGGTACCAAGCTTTCAATTGTTACGAATAAGCCTCAAACAACCCGTAAAAATATTCACGGGATTTTATCATCTGACGAAGGTCAGATTGTTTTCGTTGATACGCCAGGTGTATTAAAAGGAGGCCATGCAGGTCTTTCAGGCCAACTCATCGACCGTGTTAAAGAAGCGCTCCACGGCATCGACGTGATCGTGTATGTCGCTGACCCAACACGCTCAATCGGTTCTGAAGAGCGCTATATTTTATCTTTAATTCGTGGCGCAACAGTTCCAAAAATTTTAGTCATCAACAAAATTGATGAACCGAAAAAACCATATCTCGACGATTACCGCGCGCTTGGCACAGAACAATTTACAAGCGTTGTTGAATTATCAGCAAGCGAAGGAACGCATGTGAAACAATTGATCGAGACTGTTTTCGATGCATTGCCTGAAGGTGAACCGTTTTATCCAGACACACAACGCACCAACCTTTCAAAAGAAGAATGGGTGGCGGAAATTATTCGTGAAAAAGCGTTACACGAATCACGCGACGAACTTCCATATGCGATGCATGTGGTTGTAGATTCAATTGTTGATAAGCCCGCAGATCCAGAACGTGGCAAACCACAAATGTACATCATCACGGCGCGCATTTTAGTGAGTGCAGATCGTTATAAAAAAATGTTGATCGGTGCTGGCGGCCGCATTATTAAAGAAATTGGTTCTGTGGCACGCAAAGAACTCGAAGGCATTTTGGATTCACGTGTGTTTTTGGAATTAGAAGTTGAACGAGACGAAAATTGGATTCGGTATATTTAAAATAAGTCTTACTCAGGACACGTGTCGCATCGCTCCAGCGGCGATGCGCACTGTCTCTCGGAACTTTCAGTTTTGCTTCGCAAAACACCAATCTGAAAGTTCCTCCGAGACGTCCTTCGTAAGACTTATTTTAAATCTGGAAACAAAAAAACTTCCACAAATTTATAACGGTCCAAAATATAAAATAACCATCTGGAAGGACGTCTCGGAGGCGTTGCGGGCCGGAGTCGTGCAAAGGCACGACGAGCAACGCTGAGAGACAGTGCGAATTTTCGCCGGGAAATTCGACACGTGTCCTGATGGGTGGTTATTTTATATTTTGTTTCGCTATAAACTTCATCAGCATATCATTTTCAATATGAACCACATCATCAACACGCAATTCGCCGAGCGTTGTATGTGCTAACGTATATTCAACCAACGCAACTTCAATCCAATTTTCGCCGAGCGTAGCAATTGTTAAACTCACCCCATCAATTGCAATCGAACCTTTTGGTGCAACATGACACATGAGCTCTTCTGAAAGTTCAAATCGAATTCTGACCGACTCACCTTCTTGGGTAATATCCACAACACGCGCGAGTCCATCAACGTGTCCATACACAAAATGTCCGCCCAATTCATCACCGACCCGCAACGCACTTTCCAAATTCACACGCGTCCCCGTGTGCCATGAACCAATATTTGTAACCGCCAGCGTTTGTGGCAACAGCGAAAAATTAATTCTCGCCCCATCAATAACATTAGCGGTCAAACACACACCACTCACCGCAACACTCGAACCCACCACAACGCGCTGAGATGTTTCCGGTGCAACAATCGTCAGACGAGTCCACCCTTCTTCAGAAAGAATTTCTCCGACCTCACCAACTTCAGTAACGATTCCCGTAAACATATTACGTAAGTTCAAAATATTTTTTTACTGCAGCAACATCGCGTTCGATTTTTTCGATGAGCGCCAATCGATCAGCAATTTTTTCCAGCTCACTTATTTTTTCTACCAGCTCAACATGAACTAATTCTCCATATCGATTCTGTGTTGAATCATCAAACAAATTAATTTCGAGCTTAGGTTTTTTCGATGAAATAAAATCTCCACCAACCACTGCAGCTCCAAAAAAATCTTTCTCACCAATTCGCACGCGCGCCGCGTATACGCCCGGCTCTGCACCGATCGCGTCTGCATATGAAATGTTGACGGTTGGATATCCAATCGTGCGGCCGCGCTGCAGTCCGACCACAACAGTTCCATCAACAATGAACATATTATTTTCCACTCTTCAAAAAGAGTAATGCACGCTGAATCGCCGTATCTTTTGTCACATCTTTTCGTGCTGCCAAAATTGCATCAGGTGCATCCTTCCCTGGCACTGGTTCTGGAACTGCAATATCAGGTTTAATTCCTTGCTCATTAATCGAGCGATCTTTTGGAGTAAACCACAACGCAACAGTTAATTTCAACGCTGATCCATCATCAAGCGTCTGATATTCTTGTACCGATCCTTTACCAAAGGATTTACTTCCAATTAATTTTGCCACGCCATAATCTTGCAATGCTCCCGCAACGATTTCTGACGCACTTGCAGAACCACTGTTGATGAGCACTACGGTTGGAATTCCACCCAAACGATGGTCGCCATTTGTTTTAAATTCTTGACGCGTCGGTGCCCCCGCAGCCTCGCGCTCTGCGACAACAACATCATCAGTTTTTAACCATTCGCTCGCAACTGCAATCGCACCATCAAAATATCCACCCGGATCATTTCGCAAATCGAGCACAATATTCTTAACTTTATTTTTCTGCGCAACACCAACCGCGTCATTAAACTGCGGAATTGTCTGATCATTAAAACTGGTAATCGTAATCAATTCCGTTGACGCATTATCACCGATTAATTGTGACGTCACACTCTTCAGCTGAATTGTTTTACGTTCAATTTCAACAACAATGGGCGCTGAAACTTTCGCTCGCTGTAATTTTAATTTTACTTTTGTACCTTCCTTGCCACGAATTTCTTTGACCGCTTGCTCAACCGCATAGCTCGCTGTTGAATGTCCATCAATCTCTATAATCGCATCACCTGGTAATAATCCTGCAGCTTCTGCAGGCGAATCAGGCAACGGCGCAACGACGACAACTTTTCCATCTTTCAATGCAATCTCAGCACCGATACCAGAAAATGATCCGTCTAATTCTTCTTGAAATTGTTTTGCAACTTCAGGTACAAAATAAACTGAATATGGGTCGCCCAAAGAAGCAACCATTCCTGAGATTGCGCCATACACCATTTGCTTCTCATCAGCAGGACGCTTCACATATTTCTGCTGCACCATTTGCCACACATTCCAAAACTGATTGAAATCTGCATCGTTACTAACGTAGCTCGGCGTTTCGCGATTCATTGCGGTCGACGTCGAAGTTGACGATGAAACATTGCTCGCTGAAACATTTACCCCAATACTTGTTCGTCCGACAAAAAGTCCCGCGATAAATACCGCGACAACAAGTAGTGTATATGAATAACGACGCATAATCGATTGTGAACGTTCTACCGCAGGTGATGGATATGACATAAAATTATGCTACTCGAGTAATATCTGCACCGAGCGCCTGAAGTCGCGCGTCGATTGCTTCGTAACCACGTTCAATTTGTTCGATATTTCCAATAGTCGTTTCGCCGTGAGCGATTAATCCTGCTAACACCATCGCAATACCTGCACGAATATCTGGACTTTCCAACGTGCGTCCATAGAGCGGCGTCGGACCTTCCACGAGCGCACGATGTGGATCACACAAAATAATATTTGCGCCCATGTGATTCAATCGATCAATGTAAAACATGCGACCTTCCCAAATCGTTTCATGAACCAAAGAAATTCCATTTGCTTGTGTAAGCAAAACAGTAAATGGCGCTTGCAAATCTGTCATGAAACCTGGATACTCGTGCGTTTTAATATTGATTGCGCGCAACGTATGTTCGTATGGTTTTGTTTCAATCCAATCTTCGCCCACTTCGAACGGAACACCTGCTGCCTCAAGATGAAGTAAAATATTTTCAACATGTTCCGGATTACAATTCGTCACACGAACTCGGCTCCGCATCAACGCACCCAAAATAACAAACGTTCCGGTTTCAATTCGATCCGGAATCATTGTTGCTTCGCCACCTGTTAACGAATCGACACCCTCGATTTCGATCGTTGGTGTACCAGCTCCTGTAATTTTTGCGCCACACGTATTCAAAAAATTCGCGAGCTCAACAATTTCCGGTTCTTGCGCTGCATTTTTTAATACCGTTGTTCCTTTAATTCGCGCAGCAGTCATCATAAACGTTTCAGTCGCCACCACACTCATGAGTGGAAACATAAATGTCATCGCGTGTAATTCCGGCGCGATAAATTCAAACGTTTTATCTTCTGTTGTAACTTCAGCACCAAATCGTTCGTAACCTTTTAAGTATAAATCAATCGGGCGTCGGCCAATCGAATCGCCACCCGGATATCCACCACATGCTTTTCCAAATCGAACAAGCAATGGTCCAACCAACATAATTGAGGTTCGAACCGCACGTGCCATTTTTGGCGTAATTTCAAAATTATTCAATGTACTTGCATCAATTGTAATCGTATGCGACGCCGTATCGTGTTCGACTGTTGCACCCAAAGATTGAATAAGCTCCAGCATGCGAAACACATCCTCAATATTTGGCATATTGCGGAGCACAACGGGTCCGTCACAAACAAGAGCTGCTGCAATAAATTTGAGCGCTGCATTTTTCGCTCCATTGACCGCAATTTCTCCCTGAAGTTTCTGCTGTCCTTTTATTCGAAAATAAGCCATACTTGTGTTAGAATTGACCTTCAGTGTACACTAAACACGGCTTAAATTCAACTCCATGCTTCTTCTTCGCCACAAAACTAGAAAACTCGTATTTCGCTCGTTAGTAGTACTCTATTTGTTCGCGGCAACACTACTCATGCTTTTTGCAAACGGCTATCGTTTTAAATTTCACCCTTTTTTGATTTCAAAAACGGGAAATATTCTTGCAACTTTTATTCCAACAGATGCAACTCTATCAGTCGACGGTTCCTATTTTAGCAACAGTTCTCCGGCACGTGTACGCGCATTATTTCCCGGTCAACATCAAATTTCACTCTCCGCTCCTGGGTATATTTCGTATGACCGACAATTAATGATCGAACCGCAACAAACTGCGTTTGTGAGTGATATCAATCTGATTCTCGATAAGTCAGTTGACATGGCGGGGCCAACAAATTTCATCGCAACGACTTCCACGTCACCCATTCTTCGTTCAACAATTGCAGGTCACGACATTTCGCTCGCAACAAGTACGCAAACGGGTACAGAAATTTCAATCGATGGTTCACCTGCTACGCGCGATTTAGGCGCAGGTTCATGGAGCATTGCTAACGGCGATACAAATTTATTTGGTATTATCCATGCGGATCGTGACCAAATTGATTTTCGATCATGGAATACACCCGACATAACTTCTTTTGTACTTCCGGGCCATAGCGTCGAGCCACACATATTTAAAAGTGCTCACTCATTATTTGCAATTTCAAATTTTGAATTATGGCGTGTAGATAGCGACAAAAAAACAGCAGAACTTGTGTATCGATTTAGCAAACCACTTGTACAAGTACTTCCGATTCAAAACACGATGCTCGTGCTCGTTCGATTACCCGATCAAATTGTTGCATTCCATATTGGCGATCGACATTACATTCCAACACCACTCGCAACAGATCCGCACATTGTTGAAATGCATATGAGCGCGGACGGAACCACACTCGAATATACAACAAAAAATCAAAACAACGACGGCTACACCGCTTACACGCGTCAAATTTCAACTTGAGAATTATCTCCGATGATTAATTTATGACCGAGTGGCAACGAATTTTTTGCGCTCGTGATAATTGTATTTTTTCCAATGATCGAATCAACGATTCGTGTTCCGGCGCGCACTTCTGCGTAATCCATCACAACCGAGTGTTCGATTTCAGTATTTTCAATCACACAATTACTACCGATTGATGTGTATGGACCGATGTAACTATTTTTAATCGTCACATTTTCTCCAATTGAAACTGGCCCACGAATCAACACATTTTCCCAGACCGTTGTATTTTTTCCAATCTGAACTTTCCCTTGAATCACAACGTCCGGCCCGATCATGCCGTAATTATAAACTTCTTTATCCAAAACTTCGTTGAGCAACAGTTGATTTCCTTCAAGCAAATCTTCTGGCTTTCCGGTATCTTTCCACCAGCCTGTAATTTCTTCCCAGCCAACATTGTGACCAGCCTGAATTAAATATGTGTTTGCATCTGCAATTTCATATTCACCGCGACCCGATGGCTGAATATTCGCAACCGCATCAAACACCGTATCGTTATAAAAATAAATTCCTGTTTGTGCAAGATCAGTTTTTGGCGCGATTGGTTTTTCTTCGATACGAACCAATTTTCCATTTTCAATAACTGGTACACCGAAACGTTGTGGGTCGCGCACGCGTGAAAACGCAAACAATGCATCTAAATTTTCGCGCTGAAATCGTTCTACAAATCGATTCAAATCACCGAGTACAATATTGTCGCCTAAGTGAAACAAAAACGGTTCACCGCGTAAATAATGTTCCGCGTTTTTAATAATATGCGCCACACCTTTTGGACCACCTGTTTGCTCGATATACGTAATGCGAGCGCCCCATCGAGAACCGTCGCCCAAATATTGCTGAATTTCTTTTTCACCCGGATTTACATTAACGTAAATATCACGAATACCCGCGGCAACAATATGGTCGATCGCGTAATAAATCATCGGCTTGTTTGCAAGCGGAATGAGATGTTTATTGATGGTATAGGTAATGGGGCGTAAACGACGTGCGTTACCGCCCGCAGCAATTAAAGCGCGCATAGGGTTTGAATTTTACCCCCAAACCTTACCAGAAAAGCACTTTTTTGACAAGCCACCAGTATGCTGACATAACCGGGTTCACCACACGCGATAACAATGGGTTTTCGACGCGAGCCTCCTGGAATTTGATATAGCCAACCCAATCGCGCGTCAATTCAGCGTCGCTAACTGAGCGCTGTTTCTGGATTTTTTCTCGTTTTCCGAGCCACATTTTCCAATTTTCTGGACGGCGCCAGTAATCGTATAATTTGTATTTTTCGCTTGCCCATCCGCCCTTTAACGCAAATAAATACGTGCCCAATTCATACGCCACAACCGCAGGTGTAATGAGCACCAGTGTCGGCAATTTCAGATACATGAGCAATACACCAAATCGATTGCGCTCCATCCAATAAAATTTCGTGATCGAACGCGCAAATTCGTATGCGTGATACACCATCGAATCTCGCACCATTACCACACGATATCCCATTGATTTTACGCGGAGCGACCACTCCATATCTTCGTGATACAGAAAAAAATCATTGTCCCACGCGCCAAACTCTTTACACAAAATTGTCGGAATCATAAATGCAGCACCTGATGCGTACGGCACATCTTCAATTGCTCTGAACGATCGTTGCGCAAGTGGCACGCGATAATCTCGACAATATCCAAATCCGCAAAATTGAATCATGTTTCCGCTCGTGTTGATAAGCTGGCGTTCTGGATGCAACATGATGAGAGATTGCGCAATCGCGATTTTTGAATCTGTTTCAAACGCCGCCACCAGCCCTTTAAAGGTGTTCTGTGTTGGATACGCATCGTTGTTTAAAAAGAAAACATAATCAAAATTTTGTTCAATTGCATATCGCACACCAACATTATTTCCACCCGCGAATCCTAAATTTTCTGTTTGTGGCAAGAGCGTTACTTTTGGCAATGACAGTCCTGATTTCGGTAAAACATGCTGCTCCAAATATGGCATGCTGAGCCCATGTTGCGGATGTGGATTATCAACAACAATAAATTCGAGATCTTCTTTTGGATAATCGACTGTTTCCATTGCCGCAACAACATCATCAATATACGGCTCGCAATGAAATGACAAATAAATGATCGCGATTTTTTTCATATTATAATAATTTGAGTGGACGTTCGTTGCGCCATTTCCAAAAATACCGAGCCCAACTTTGTAAATGAGCACGCGCCAACGGATTTTTAAATAGTGGCGCGATCACGCCCGGTACTTTTGCAGAGCCGCGACCGTGATGATGGACTAGCGAGATTTCCGGCAGATAATAAATAAGCCATCCTGCATTCCAAAAGCGGCGACACCAATCAGTATCTTCGAAATACATCCAGAATTTTTCATCAAGCAACCCAACTTGCTTAAGCGCACCACGTCTAATAAACATCGCTGATCCTTGCACCCAATCAACAGGGCGCGCAATTGTGCGATCAACATCTTTTAATAGAAATGAATCAATTCGTCGCTTAAAAAACTGACGATGAGAGAGCGGTGAGCGACGAATCAACTGTACGAGGACCGTTGGAAAACGATGACATGAATATTGCAACGTTCCATCTCCGTTTAACAAGCGTGGTGCTGAGACACCGACTTTTGGATTTGATTCCATCCAATCATACAGTCGACGAATTGTATTCGGCTCAACAAACTGCGTGTCTGGATTTAACACAAAATAATATCGCGCATCTAGTGCACGCATCCCCGGATTAACACCGCGCGCAAATCCATAATTTCCGCCGATCTGAATTGTTTCGACTTGAGGAAAATGCTCCGCAATCCATTCGAACAAACCATCACCAGAATTATTATCCGTCACGACAACTTTTGAAGTGAGGCCTGATTTTTCAAGGTCAACAAATAATGTCGTCAAACAAGGTTCGACGAGTTTCCGCATTTTATAATTGAGAATTACGATACCTACATCAACCATATATTTAAACAAACCACTGATTCATTTCTTTCTGTGAAACTGACCGAACTTTCTGCATTGCAGCGCGTTTTTTAAGTGTACGTCGCAGCAACCGTAGCACATCGCCCCAACTTTTGACAAACAACGTGGGTGAAGTCAATAAAAAATAAGCAGATTTTTTAAACTCGTACCACACTGTCATCAAAAAACCTCGCACACCTCCCTCACCCGCGTAATTTTTGATCAGCATAAGAATGTGATTCCGATAAGAATACTTATTTGCTGCCGCAGATTTATTTTTTCGATTCTTCGCCGCCGCACGATCAGATAAATTCGGCGGACCCGACGCAGACCGATCATGAAACGCAATTGCGTCAAATACACTAAACGCACACCATCCAGTACTCTTTAATCGCCATGCCAAATCAACATCTTCTTTATACATGAAAAAATCCTCATCAAAAATCTGTCCCTCAAACGCAACTTCGCGCAATGCAATTACGCGGTACATTGGCAATGCACCCGACACACCGAAAACTTCTTTTGCGTTTACATCATCATCAACGTCACGCCAGGTTTCCCCTCCTGCACGATCAATCACGCGATGATTTTTAAATGCTTTCAATCCAATCGAATCGACAATATTTGTTTTTTCAGGAAACGCCCATTTCATCAAACGTCCACTAACAGCTCCTGCATCAGGGTGCGCTTCTGCAAAATAAAATAATGTATCGATAAATGATGAATCAAGCATCATGTCTTGATTCAGTAACATGATGTAGAGCGATTGATCCATGCTCTCCGTAAATAATTTATTGTGGCCCGGCGCAAAACCAATATTTGTTTTACTTTCAATCAATCGATGTGGCCGATTCAATGTTTTTAATTCTTCACGAATCAATTCAACGGTCCGATCGCTCGACGCGTTATCAAATACCCACAATTCCCAATCAACAAATTTTTGTTTTCGAAGCGATTCAAATAAATATGGAATGTATTTTTCACCGTTAAACGTAACGAGCTGAACAATCACTGATTTCATACGGATATTTTTTCAGCAATCCATGCGGCTGCGAGCGCCAGATATCGCGCGCTACCTATCACCCACCAAACACGCGTATGCCATTTTTTAAAATATTTAACCATGCTATCGGTAAAATATTTTTGTTTCTGAAATCCGCTCACCAGCGAAAAACTTCTGCCCACAAAATCTGTACAGATCGCCGCCGACGTATACCATACCTGCAAGTTCGCAGCCGCTACAGATCGACAATAATCAACTTCCTCAAACCAAATGAAGTATCGTTCGTCGAGCCCACCGATTTTTTCAATCGTCTCTCTGCGAATCATAAAAAATGAACCTCGAATTGAATCAACGCGCGCATCAGCAGAATAATTAAAATCATTCATCAAATAGTTTTTCAAAACTCCCGGAAAAATATGCGGAATTTTTAATAAAATCGCGAGTTGATCTGATAATTTTGGAAATGCACGCACATGCGGTTGAATTGCACCATCTGGTGTCTGCAATTTACAGCCTGCAACCGCAGCCTGAGGATTTTTATCCATCCACGCAACCATTTGCGTCAGAGTATCCACATTTAAGCGCATATCAGGATTTAAGAGCAAAACATATCGCCCGCGCGACGCTGCAATCCCAATATTATTGGCCCGTGCAAAACCAAGATTTTTTTCATTCTGAATCAAGCGCAGCGTGCACGCTGTATCATTCAGATCTTTAAACTCGCGTTCAATCATTTCTAAAGATCCGTCGCCCGATGCATTATCAATAATAAAAAATTCTGTTTGCAAACCTACACGCGCGACACGAAAAGATTCCAGCAAATCTTTTAAATATGCTGCGCTTTTATATCCAACCGTAATTATGGAAAGATCAAGATTTTCCATACAAATATTCATGCAGCGCTTCGTGCCAGCTGCGCGCCTGTGGACGTTTCGTATTAATGAGCGGCGACACACGAGGGCGCTTTGCAGGTCGTGGAAACGCATCTGGTGTAACCGCATGCGCGATGATCGGAGCTTTTAATTCTTCGAAAACCGCTTTTCCAAATTCATACCAGGTACACGTTTCTGAATTTGCTAAATGATAAATTCCAAATGGTGCGTTATCAGTTAATAATGCAAACGTTGCCGCCGCTGCGTCAGGCGCATACGTCGGCGTACCGCGTTCGCTATCAACCAAATTAATTTCTGTTTTTTCAAATGCAAATCCTTTCATGATGTCGACAAAACTTTTTTTGCCAGCTGCAGACGAAGCTGGCATGCCAAACAACCGAGAAATACGAATCAAATAAAATTCTCCGCCAACTTTTTGCACGCGCGCTTCACCGTCCGCCTTACTTCGTCCGTATGCATTGATCGGATTTAGCACAGCATCTTCCGTATATCCATTTTCATTCTCGCCATCAAAAACAAAATCTGTGGAGTAATGAATAAATTTCGCTTCCAACG
>JAPLWO010000087.1:0-3907 GCA_026396555.1 Candidatus Magasanikiibacteriota bacterium | reverse complement strand
GTCGTTCAGGAATTTCTGCGTTTAATAATTGAGCGAGTGCAAAACCTGCGGACGTTTCCGCATCATCCACTGCGTTGTAGCCGATCGCATTTATAATTACTTGTGGATCGTACGCTGCGATTGCTTCATCAGATTCTGGAGCTGCGACATCGATTTGGTCGCGATCAAGCGCCACCATTTCGTGACCTAAACGCGTACCTTCTGTAATTAATTCTTGCCCCAACATTCCCGCTGCACCGACAACGACAATTTTCATATATTATTCGTTTACGATCTTGCCGCGATATTCCGCAACATATTGTTCGTAATCCTCGCAATAATCACTACGATCCGCGCGATAATTTGTTGATGAAAAAGCGAGCAGAACTGCGTCCGCTGATAAATTTTCAAATCCGTGCCACACAAAATTTGGCGCGTACAACGCATCACCTTCTTTCATGTCAAACATTTCTTTGCCCTCGCCTTTATCGATAACCGCAGTCATGGCTCCTGCTATGCACACAAAAACTTCTTGTTCTTCAAAATGACAATGCTGTCCCGTAGGAATTCCCGCGCTCTGCGTTACCCAATACACACGTTTTGTTTCAAATGGAACATTGTCTTTTAATTCAAACGGCGTAAGATGATAAACCTTGTTCGTAAAAATTTTGAGTGGCCAGAGTTTAAACATAATTATATTTTAATATGTGAATTAAATTCAGCACCGCGCGATTTCAAACGTTCAACCCAATCCGTATTTTTTGCATACCACTCAATTTTTTCGCGCAAACCACGTTCAAAATCCGCACGACCATAGAGAGGCACCCATCCAAGCGCGGTAATTTTTCGCGCGTCAATCGCATATCGGCGATCATGACCCGGTCGATCTTTAACCGTCACCGTCAAATCCGCAGGCTTACCCAAAAGTTCAAGCAACATTTTTACTACTTCTAAATTCGATCGTTCGTTGTCTACACCAATGTTATACACTTCGCCTGGAACTCCTTTTTCTAATAACAAATCAATCGCGCGACAATGATCAATCACGTGAATCCAATCACGCACATATAAACCATCCCCGTAAATTGGGATCGCTTGATCCGCAAGCGCTTTTTCAATTGCCTGCGGAATAAATTTTTCTGGAAACTGATATGGCCCGTAATTATTTGAACAATGTGTCACAATAATCGGCGTACCAAATGTCTTAAAATACGAACGACAAATTAAATCGCCGCCAGCTTTGCACGCCGCGTACGGCATGTTCGGCGCAAAAGGCGTTTCTTCATGAAACAATCGATCTTCATCTAATTCCAATGCACCAAAAACCTCGTCAGTCGAAATCTGTATGTAAAGTGGAATCTCAAATTTTTTTGTTGCTTCAGCGAGCACTTGCGGTCCCATCACATTCGCAAACACAAAATCGCGGAGGCCTTCATGAATCGAGCGATCAACATGCGTCTCAGCCGCGAAATTCACAATTGCATCTGGTCGAATATTACCGATAACTTCCTCCATCCGCACTTGGTCAGAAATATCTGCCTTAATAAAAAGATGCCGATCTTCCGGCAAATCAGCGAGATTATCTAAATTTCCCGCGTACGTAAGTTTGTCTACATTTACAATTTTAACGTCTTCATGGGCGCCCAGCATGTATCGAACGAAATTTGATCCAATAAAACCGGCACCGCCGCCAACAAGAATGGTTCGCATAGTATGTATAGACTACCAGGACTGCGGCCTATTTTCAAGTGCGGCTAAAATCTGCTTTGCGCTTTCGAACAAAAAATACGATCGCGTTCGCCAAGACGACGATTAGCAATAGAACTCCGAAACGGAAGGTAGTAAACAGATACAAAAATCCACGCATATCCTCCCCCGGATATGTTTGGCGCAATTCAAATAAAAAAGCATAAGCTTCGCTCAATAAATATACGCCATATGGAAATAAACCTTCAAGAAAAAATGATTTCGTTAATAACAATCGATTCACGTAAAAAATACTAACAAGCGCAGTCAGAATCGGCATGACGAGAAGCGAAATAAAATTTAAAGTTGAAGAGGCTGCCGAAAATGGCGTTGGCAAATAATAATAATTTGTCACCTCGCTCGAATCAATAAGTTTATACGTCTGACTCTGCTGCAAACTGACTTGATGAGCCATTAACAATTATTAAATTTAAAAAACGTTGTTCATTCATACGGCACGTGATTTATAAATAGCCCAGGCTGCAAGTGTTTGCGCACAGCGAATTTTATTTTCCCGAACCATCTGATCAATCTCTGTTTCTGTAACGGTCATTGCAGTCAAATCCTCCGACCATTCATGATCCATGCCTACAAAAATTAAATCTTCACATAAATAAATATGCGATTCATCAATAATCACACCATTGCTCGGTGAAATAATGTGCAGCAATTTTATTGATCCTGCTTCGTATCCGACTTCTTGTCGCAACTCCATCTTAAGTCCATCAATCGGATCTTGGTCTGTTTCAATTCCTCCTGCAGGAAATTCAATACTCATTTCATCCGTTAAAAATCGATAAATATTTACCATGACAAAACGTCCATCAGGTAATCGAGGAATTGCCATCGCACAGCCGCCGCGTGTTTGTGCAAAAAAATAATCTCCCCGTTTTCCATCCGCAGTTTCAAATCCACGTCGTCGAAATGTAGTCCATGGATTTTCATTCAAAATTTCCTCATCAATTTTTTTCCAACTCATATTTTATTTTTTAACGACAATGCACCACACATTCCCGCAATAACAAACAGCACCCAAATCGGAATTAGATAATCAACAAAACTTGGTCGCCACAATTCGACAACAACCGCTGCCGCACCAAAAATCAGCCAGCTCCATGCGGCGCTACTCAAAAACATTTTCCAATCAAATTTTTTCATAAAAAATTCTTACTGATTTTACAAACCACGGTTTATCACTCGTCGCGTTGGTTTGCAGTACAATTCGTCGTGCGTCCATTCGTTCAACCGTCATTTCATTCATCGGCATAAATGCGCTCAATCGCACCCACCCATCTTTCAAATACTCGACATTCGTCGGAACAAATTTATTTCCTTCAACTGTTTCCCCATGCCGATATCCAATGTGCGGTTCGTCTGTCAGTGTCGTCGATTGTCGTGCTTCTATTTCAACACGAACAACCGGCGTGTGCCGGCGTGGCTGAAATAAAATATATACCGGCGCGTCTGTAATCGGCCGCACTTGATATCCATCAATATTTTTTAGCACGTCTGTCCGTTGTCCCGGTGTAAAATCAGAAAATGTTAATTCCGGACCTTTGGGAAAAAAAGTATCAGTTCGCGCTGCTGCAAATTCAGGCCACACTGCAGTGTGCGACAACAAAATAATCGCCGCAGGAATAACTGCGGTCAAAATTCCTAAGGCGCGTGCAGCATTCATTCTCTTGTCCATATATTTAACGCATACAATCGCTGTGTGCCATACACATTTATCATCGACGCAACAAGTCCATTATCCCGCAACCAATTTTCATCAGTCGGTGTCAACGCTTCAATGAATGCATACACCGCAACACCTTTTGATCGCAACTCTTTAACAGCGGCCAGCGCTCGCACATCACTCGGAAATGGCTGTAAAATCGCGCGGTCAGGAAAAAAATGTTTGTCCCATGTACGAACTGCTAAAACTGCATTCTGAGGAACCTGCGCTTCGACCTGCCGCACGATAACGCGCCCCGATCGAACTTCTGCAGCAACAGCATTTAAACCATCAACACCGATTATCGCGCGCCAAAATCCAAGCGCAACAAAAATTCCCACAAAAATTCGAGCATACAACCGCGCATGATCATCATTGAAATTTTTTTTCTCCAAAATTTTTACAAATAACCACGCAATAAACGGCGTTGCAAAAACAAATATAGGCAACCAATATCGTACATAT
>JAPLWO010000086.1 GCA_026396555.1 Candidatus Magasanikiibacteriota bacterium | reverse complement strand
TACAACGACGCAGGTATATACGCATGTGACAGATCCGCAGCTTCGAAAAATTCACGAAAAATTTCACCATAAACCGGAGAACGGAAGTGGTGAAAAAAAATAAACCCTACTCACATGCGCGGTTGCGATGCTTTCGGGTTTGCGGACTCAGGGAGGGGTAATTAGCCGACGAGGTAGTACCAGCTGGTCAGGGCCTTCATGTCACCTGTACGAACACACAGCGCGCGACAAGGGGTCCGTTTGAAATCGTAGCGCTGGAGCTGGAGCCAGGTTTGTCCATCGGTGCAGGGCAATGCGCAGGCGAACTGGTAACTCAGGCCGACGGTTTTGTTGCGCCGCAGGTACGCCACGAAGTGGTAGGGGTCCTTGAAAACCTTGCTGTCAGGCAACGGCCGCTTGCCGATTTCTTGGAACGTATCTTTTCCCGTGCCAAACGTGTGCTGTTCGAGCTGTACCAGGATCTTGCCAGTCTGTTTCGGACTCGGCAGGTCACGCAGCACCTGCAGACTCTCATTGTCAGAGTAGAAGAGGTGGAGAAATCCTGCGCGATCGAGCGCCTCGAGCTGTTCGAACAGTGGCGTGTCATAGTCAACTTCGCACATGACCGGCGGCAGCGGCGTTGAGGTTGCCTTGGGCTGCCGCTCAAACGATCGTTCCGAGCCCATCTCGATGCCGAGACCTTCGCCTGGCATCCGGTCCAGCAGAGGGTTGCGGACCATTTCGTCCAAACCAGGGGTAGTAGCGCGAACGTGTTCAGGGAAATGACGAGCCATGGGAGCCTCCGTAACTTGAGTGGTTGGTCTCGAATGTATCAGGTTTGTGAGATTTCGTCAAGATAACGCCGGGCTTAGTTTTTGATTTATAAACCTAATCGCGTTATAATCAGTTCGATTTACATATGAAAATTCGGAAAGCAATTATTCCTGTCGCTGGCTACGGGACACGTTTTTTGCCAGCAACGAAAGCACAACCTAAAGAAATGTTGCCGATTGTCGATAAACCAACCGTGCAATATGTAGTTGAAGAAATCGTAGCTGCGGGAATCACAGATATT
This sequence comes from Candidatus Magasanikiibacteriota bacterium, assembly GCA_026396555.1. Taxonomy (GTDB): domain Bacteria; phylum Patescibacteriota; class Patescibacteriia; order Magasanikbacterales; family 2-02-FULL-50-9b; genus 2-02-FULL-50-9b. Next base: position 18,201 of record JAPLWO010000086.1, on the reverse strand, counting down.
ATTTTTGTGACACGTCGCGGAAACCACATGCTTGAGGATCATTTCGATAGTAATATTGATTTGGAACGTCAACTTGAACTTGCGGGAAAAAAAGATAAACTTAAACTCGTGCAAGACATCAATCATCTCGCAAATTTTTATTATGTGAGACAGACGCGCGATATGCCATACGGAAATGGTACGCCTCTGCTCGCTGCGAAAGAATTGATTGGTGACGAACCGTTTGTGTATGTGTTTCCTGATGATCTTGTTGATGCAAAAGTTGGAGCAGTTACGCAATTGGTAAAGGCTTACGAAAAATTACATTCGCCAGCTGCAATTATTGGCGTGCAAGAAATGCCTGAGGAAGTTTTGTCTTCTTATGGTATTGTTAAATTGAAGCCAGGCGCAAAAACAATTGCGGGTGCAACAAGAATCGAAGGTGTCGTTGAAAAACCAGCGCCAGGAACCGCTCCGAGCAATCTCGCACAATTTGGTCGTTTTATTTTAACGCCAGATATTATTCGAGCACTTGAAAAACAACCGCTTGGAAAGGATAATGAATTGTGGTTGACTGATGCATTAATGACTGTTGCGAAAAAGAAACCAGTTTACGCAAAAACAATTGATGGAACGTGGTACACAACAGGTGATCCTTTCAATTATTTGAAGGCAACGATCGCATTTGGCTTGAAACATCCAAAAGTTGGAAAAGAGTTTGCGGAATATCTTCACAACCTACACTTATAGTCTCATCTAGCTTTGTTCATATGTTCAAACGATCTTTAGCAACAATTCTCTTACTCAGCACGCTGGTGTTGACTGGTCTCGGTTGCAGCAGTACACCGGCGGTTCCTGCGTCGGCATTGCAACCAATTACGTTGCAGTATTGGGGAGTGTTTACAGATACGGATGACATGGCCATCCTGGTCAATGATTTTCAGAAAAATCATCCAAATATTACGATTCAGTATCGTAAATTTCGCCCTGACGAGTATGAACAGAAACTGTTACAGGCATTTGCAGATGATCGTGCGCCAGATTTGTTTTCGATTCAAAATTCATGGCTTCCAAAATATAAATCTAAGCTGACACCGATGCCAGCAAAATTGACGTATCCAGTGTTGGTTACAACAGGAAGTGGTTATCAGCAAAAAACAACAGCGGAGCTTCAGAGCAAGGCTGGATTGACGCTCAAAGATATGCGCACACAATTTGTGCAGACAGTTGAGGCTGACACCATGGATTTTGCGACAGCGACATCAACGCAGAAATCAATTTTTGCGCTTCCTTTCTATGTGGATACGCTTGCGTTGTACTACAACAAAGATATTTTGGCGCAGAATGGAATTGTAAAACCAGCGGCAGATTGGAATGAATTGCGCGTGCAGGCGGAAAAATTATCAAAGCGCATTGCGAATACTGACACGATTACACAATCAGCCGTTGCGATTGGAACTGGTGTGCACGTACATCGCGCAAGCGACATTTTGATTTCATTGATGAGCCAAAATGGCGCACAGATTTCAGGGAATAATGGCGTATTGACTATTAACGGCCCGGGAAATGTGAAGATTGCTAAAGGCGATGAATTGCCAGCTGCGCGTGCGCTTCGTTTTTATTTAGATTTTTCAAATCCAAACACAAAGGCATACAGTTGGACGCCTGATTTCGGAGATTCGTTAGATGCATTTACGCACGGTCGTGTTGCATATTACTTTGGCTATTCGTATGACATGCCATCAATTCGTGCGCAAAATCCACGATTGAATTTTGATGTTACTGCGATGCCACAATTTGAAAAACCGAGCAACATTGCAAATTATTGGATGGAAGGTGTAACAACAAAATCAAAAAATAAAGATGCAGCGTGGTTGTTTATTTTAGAGACTGCAACAAACAAAGATTCTTTAGCCAAGTATTTGCGCTCGACACATCGTGTAGCTGCGTTAAATGATCTGATTCAAACTGAGCTCGATGATATAGATTTAGGTGTGTTTGCAAAACAAAATTTGACCGCACGATCGTGGTACCATGGAACGGATAGCGGGGCAGCGGATAAAATTATTAGTGATTTAATTGATCAGGTTCGTGCAAAATTATTGAGTGGTGATTTACAGCCACAAGACGAAGCGGGGTACATTCAAAATGCGATTAATATCGCGACACAGCGACTAAATAACACGCTATGAAGTTGAAGTTTGTTGTCGTCTTAAATCTCGCGTTTGCAATTGGTCTATGTGGCGGTTTTGTGTATCCGCAACCAGTTGTTGCTGCGGGGATTTTTGCTGAGCCAACAGGTAAATGTCCTGAAGATTATAAAAATCATACAGCTCCTGATTTAAGCAAACCGTGTGCTGATGGTGCGGCGCGAGATTATTCGCTTGACGATATCAAATCTCAGCTCGCGATTATTGCTAATTTAGCGCTCGGAGTTTCTGGCGCAATAGTTTTGGCAGCGTTCGTGCTTGGTGCCGGGTACTGGATTGCTTCACGCGGTGATGACAAAATGGTTACAAAAGGAAAATCTATTATTTCTGGTGCAGTAATTGGTTTGGTTATTTTGTTCTCGGCGTATACGATTGTCATTTTTGCTGTAAAGACATTGTTGGGTCCGGGCGCAGCAGATTATATTCCAAACACAGTTGCGCCTGGGGTAGATACGGGTGCTCCTGCTGGGGGCGGAGTAGATGGGGGTCCTACGGGTGGCTCAACAGTTCAGCCACAGCAGGGAACAACAGGCGCTGCATCTACAGGCGCTGACATTTGCGGACAAGTTAATGGAACTTGTAAAAAAGATGCAGATTGTAAAACTGATTCTGTTGATGGATGGTGTACAGATTCTTCGTTGACCTGTTGTTTTCCTGTCTCGCAACCAACACAGCAAACATATTGTGGTAAAGATGGCGGCACTTGTTTGGATTCAACTAAAGATACGTGTGGTGTAGATTTTGTGTCGGGTTTGTGTAATGGCACGGGCATGGGTGCAAATATTAAATGCTGCTTTAAAAAGTAGTTTGCACACTGGTGTGTTATAATAAACGCACTAAGCTATGAAATTCTTTTCACGCAAAATACTCGGCACTGTTCTTGTGGCGTCATTTGTTTTTGTACTTGTTCGTGCACCGATTGCGCATGCAATTGATTGTACAAAAAATGTGTGTTTGATTAATCCGCTTGCAAATACGATTAATCCAGATACCCCAGTTCAATCACTGGTTGCATTATTTATTAATACAATCTTTGGAATTTCTGGTTCGATCGCTCTTGCGATGTATGTGTGGGGTGGAACGAAATTTTTAATTTCTCGTGGAGATCCGAAGATGGTTGAAGAAGGAAAAAAAGTATTAATTTGGACATCTGCGGGTGTTTTATTGCTCTTCACCTCGTATACGATTGTTAACTTTATTTTTACCAGTCTTTCAAATCCTTCATCGCTCGGAGCAGGGGGCTCAACTCAAGGCGCGTCAAATGGACTCGATACTGCAAAATCCTGCTGCATTAATATTTCGGGCAAATCAGCGACGACGTTACAAGGAAGCGCTCAGGTTTCACATCCGGATTGTCCTGACACTAACACAAACTTAATTTTGGTTGATGGGGCATGTACTGTTGTGCAAGACGTTAATAATTGCGCAAATTGTTTACCAAATGGTACACCGACTCAAAGTGGAAGTACCTGTACAACGTTCACCACAATTGCAGATTGCGCGTCAAAGATTCCTTGATGTGGTATAATTAAGACAATTAATTTAATCTATGAAAAATTTTCAGAAGTTCGCAACGTTCGCTACTGCTGCAACCATGTTGTTTGCAGGTTTAACTCAGGTCGCATACGCACAAACCGGAACTGGTACGGGAACAGGTACTGGTACTGGCTCGACTGATGGCACACAGCTGATAACTCCAGGTGATCTTGGTCTTGATCAGATTCGTACCAACGCAGGCTTTGGTAGCAAAACAATTTACCAGACCGCAGGTAGTTTGATCCAAGTTATTTTGACATTGACTGGTATCATCGCAATCGTACTTGTGATCTACGGTGGTTTCAAATGGATGACTTCAGGTGGTGAAGAATCAAAAGTTGATGATGCAAAAAAGATTTTGTACTCAGGTATTATCGGTCTTGCACTTATTTTGTCTGCATACGCGCTTACCGCGTTTGTTATTAGCACATTGTTTAGTGCAACCGGTGCGACAGGATTCTCAGGTGCTCCTGGTCTCTAAAGATTTCGCGCGCAATAAAAAAGTTTGCTATACTATGAGCCAGGGGATTTCCCTTGGCTCATTTTTTTATGAAACGTTTTACAAACATATTTACTCGCTCGCTACTTTCTCTCGTATTAATCGCTGGCGTTTTTGGTCTTCGTGCTGCGCCTGTTTATGCTGACTCATTCGGGCTTGAAGCAACACGTAATCAAACTCAGTTCAAAAGTTCTCAGCAATCATTACCGCAATTAATTGGTACCGTAATTTCAATTGCACTTTCGTTAATTGGCTTTGTTTTTTTGGGACTTGCGATGTACGCAGGTTTTAAATGGATGACTGCGGGTGGGGAATCAAAAGATGTTGGATTGGCGCGCGATACATTGATTAATGCATCGATTGGCGCGGTTTTGATTGTCGGTGCGTATGCACTGACGAATTTCTTGTTTACCGATGTAATCGGCAAGATTCAATAATATGATCGCTCCTATCAAATTAGCGCAGCTGACATGGGGTGATGCGATGAATCAAACACAAACTGCAGGAAATATCGCATGGGGCGCGGGACGCGGAGATTTGATGCAAGTCATTGGCGGCATTATCTATGTCGTGCTTAGTTTGTTGTCGATGCTATTTCTAATCTTCGCAGTGGTCGCTGGTTTAAAATGGGCAACGGCACATGGCGATAAAAAAATTGCGGAAAATGCGCGTAATTCATTGAAGAATAATGTGTTGGGTATGATCGTTATTGTTGGTGCATATGCGTTGACGCGTTTCCTAGTAAGTCTGCTCGGAACAATTGCAGCGCCGTAAATGATCCTGTGGATTACTTTGTGTGCCGTACGTGATTGTGTTATACTTTAGATAACAAAATTAATTTGTACTATGAATATTAAGCAAAAACTTGTAGCACATGCTACAGCAGCGCTCATGCTCGCTTCGATTTTATCACCAATGGCAGTTGTACACGCGGTGACAGCTCCTACAACACCAGCTTTACCAACTGCAGCTGGCGTTGGAAATGCAGGTAGCTATCTTAATGATGTTGGTACCGCATCGGGTCAAGCAAAAGTTTCTGCTCCAGAAATTATTGGTCGTGTTATTTATATCGTTCTTGGGCTTCTTGGTTTGATCTTCCTTGTTCTTGCATTATATGCAGGTTTTGGTTGGATGACCGCACAAGGCGATCCAAAGAAAGTGGATGCTGCTCAGGCAACGTTGAAAGACGCTGTTGTTGGTATGGTTGTGGTTGTGAGCGCGTATGCATTGAGCAACTTTATCATCGGTCAGTTGGGTGCAATTGCTCAATAATCACGTAAACGTGGAAATTCAATCAGTTGAAAATCTAACAAAGCTTATAAAGGTCGCCCGCGAGGGTGACCTTTTGGCTTTTGAGCAGTTGATGGGCCTGTTCGAACGGCGCGTGTATGGATATGTATTTCGACATGTCACGAATCGCGAAGATGCGGAAGATATTACGCAGGACGTGTTTGTAAAAGTTTTTAAGAAGCTAAAGACATATGACGGGACGCGCTCATTTTCGACGTGGATATTTACAGTTGCGACCAATACGGTGTATGATTTTTTGCGTGCGCGGCGAGGGAAGACAGATTTACTGATCCTAGACGATCCCGAGGGTCGGTTTGAAACCAAAGATCCTCGAGAGACGTATGAATATATAGGGAATAAAGTGGATGTTGAGGCTGCGCTTGAAAAAATCAAGCCAACCTATCGAACAGTTTTACTTTTATTTTATCGGGACGAATTATCATGTGAGGAGATTTCGCAGGTTTTGAATGTTCCTGTCGGGACAATAAAAACACATTTAGCTCGTGGCCGTGCAGCACTTAAAGAAGTTTTATAATATGACACAGGATTTAGGTCAAACAATTAAAGAGATGTCGGAAATTGATTTTCCAGATGGGTTGCATGGAAAAATCATGCGTCAAATTGTGTTTTTAAAATTTCGAACGCCTTTCATCACGGTCGTAACGCTTTTGGTGCTCAATTTGTTTTTTTCAGGGGCGCGAATTTTAGAACGATTGGCGACGGATGAAACGCTTGAGACCATTATTGCATTGTGGCAAAATGTTGAGTTCACTCTACGTGGGCTGGCGCAATTTGGAGAAGATTTATTTGAAGTCATTCCGGTTGGATACGGACTGATTTTTATTTGCAATTTTTTGGTGCTCGCGTATGTAACATTGTATTTACCGCAAGCATTTCGCAAGTTTAAACCAGCGCTCCGGGAGGTGGCTTGAAAAAAAGTTGGTGAGACGGTAGGATGGGGGATATGGCGAATACGAATTTAGATGAATCAGTACAATTGGCAGATATTTTATTTCCTGATATTCCAGTTGGACGCGCGGCGGAAATTTTAGCAGCATCGAAACCACGCGCTTTACCAGAGGGTGCATGTGTCACGCGCTTTGCTCCAAGCCCGACAGGTTTTTTACATATTGGTGGTGTGTATGCGGCGCTTATTTCTGAACGAATTGCGCATCAGACTAAAGGAGTTTTTATTTTACGTATCGAAGATACTGATAAGCAGCGAGAAGTTGAAGGTGCTATTAAAATTATTGCACAAGGATTAGGGCGTTTTGGTATTAGTCCTGACGAAGGAGTTTTGCCTGATTTATCCGAGGCGGGCGCGTATGGTCCTTATTTGCAGAGCGAACGTTTGGATTTGTATCGCGTATTTTTGAAAGAATTGGTTGCGCGCGGTGGTGCGTATCCATGTTTTTGTTCGACAGAAGAATTAGATATTGCGCGCGAAACTCAGGAATTGCAGAAAGTTAAAACGGGATATTATGGACGTTGGGCAAAACATCGTAATATTTCTGCAGCAGAAGTCGCGGAACGTTTAGCGCGTGGCGAAACATATGTTGTTCGCGTGAAATCACGTGGCGCGGATGGAGAAAAACTTCAGTTTACAGATTTGGTGAAGGGCTCGTTGTCACTTTCGGTAAACGATCAAGATTCAATTTTGTTAAAATCAGACGGCTATCCGACGTATCATTGGGCGCACTGTGTTGATGATGCGCTCATGCAAACGACGCATGTAATTCGCGGCGATGAATGGTTATCGAGTGCACCACTTCATGTGGAATTATTTGAGTTAATGGGCTGGACAATTCCTCAGTATGCGCATATTGCGCCGATTGTTAAAATCGATGAAACAGGTACGAAACGAAAATTAAGTAAACGAAAAGATCCTGAAGCGAATGTAGAATTTTATTTCAAAGAAGGATATCCGATTTCTGCGGTTACTGAATATTTATTGAATTTGGCGAATTCTAATTTTGAAGATTGGCGTCGGGAAAATCAGAATGCGCCTTCAGAAAAATTTGTGGTCCGACTTGATAAAGGAAGCGTCAGTGGTGCATTGTTTGATTTTGTTAAATTGGCAGATGTGAGTAAGGAAATTGTTGCGCGTATGACTGCTAATGAAGTTTATAGTGCAGTGCTTGCATGGGCTCGCGAAAATGATTCTGAATTTGTTTTGTGGCTTGAAAAAAATTCAGACTACGCGCAGAAAATATTTAATATCGAACGAGAAGGCGAAAAGCGTCGTAAGGATATTGCAAAGTGGAGTGATGCACGAAATTCGATTGAGTATTTTATTACCGCGCCGACAGAATTTGTTCTATCGGAAAAAGTTTCAGCTGCAGATGCGCGTGCAATTTTGGAAAAAGTTTCTGAGGTAATTAATGTGGAAGATACGGCTGACGTGTGGCTCACCAAATTTCGTGCTCTCGCAGTAGAACTTGGGTTTGCGCCAGACACAAAAACATTTAAAACAAACCCAACTGCATTTAAAGGAACTTTGGGTGATGTGGCGGGTGTGCTGCGTGTTGCGCTTACGGGCCGCACAAATACACCTGATTTACATCAAATGATGCAGGTGTTTGGAATGGATGAAGTTCACGCACGAATTGATCGTGCAATTGCAAAGCTTGGTTAAGCGACCATCGCGCGCGCAACTGCAGGAACTACGGCAGCATCGAATGGTGAAGGAATAATTTTTTCTCGTGTTGGTTCTGGAACACATGCAGCTAAATTTTTTGCTGCCGTGACAAACATAGAGTTTGTAATTTCTGTTATTCCATTATCAAGCGCACCGCGGAAAATTCCTGGAAACGCGAGCACATTATTAATTTGATTTTGAAAATCTGAACGACCCGTTGCAACGATGAATGCGCCTGCTGCAAGTGCTTCATCAGGCATAATTTCAGGAACTGGATTTGCCATTGCGATAATAATTGGATCTTTCGCCATCTGACGAACCATGTCTTGTGTCAGAGCACCTGCAACACTCACGCCGATAAATATATCTGCGTTTTGAACCGCGTCCGCAAGTGTTCCTTCGATATTTTTTTCATTTGTAATTTGTGCGAGCAGCATTTTTACGTCGCTCAAATCTTTTCGAGTTTTATGGATGATCCCTTGTGAGTCGCACACGATAATTTTTTTGACGCCATACGCAAGTAGTAATTCGGCGATCGCTGTTCCAGCTGCGCCAGCACCATTGATAACAATTTGTGCTTTTTCTGCATCAAGATTTTTTAATCGCAATGCATTAATTAATGCAGCAAGAACTACTACCGCAGTTCCATGCTGGTCATCATGCACAACCGGAATATTAAGTTCGTGTTTAAGGCGGCGTTCGATTTCAAAACATTTTGGTGCTGCGATATCCTCAAGATTAATACCACCAAAAACTGGTGCAATATTTTTTACTGCCTTTATAATTTCTTCTGTGTCTTGAGTGTCGAGACAAATCGGAAATGCATCAACATCTGCGAATTTTTTAAATAAAATTGCTTTTCCTTCCATAACTGGAATTGCACCTGCGGCGCCTAGATTTCCAAGTCCGAGAACAGCGGATCCATCTGAAATAACGGCAATCGTATTATGTTTTAAAGTAAGTGTTCGTGCACGAGCGGGGTCGCGTGCTATTTCGCGGCAGACTTCTGCAACGCCGGGAGTGTAGTAGACTGCAAGATCATGATTATCGTTGAGTGGCACACGTGATGCAACCGAGAGTTTTCCATTTGATGATTCATGCGCGGCAATTGATTCTTCAAAAATAGTCATACATTCAATATTATGGAATTATAGTATACGCCGGGAGTATTCATTGTCTAGATTGATTTAAAAAAAAACACCCGGGGAACCAAGCGTACGTCTTGCGACTTATTGCTTGGTTCCCGCGGGGGCACCGGTTCATGAGGTTCTTCTTGCGAAGCGTTGTTGTAACTTCTTGGGAAGTCTCTATTGAGTGGTGCGGTCCAACCTGGAAGGCTGGGTCTGGTTGCAAGCCCTGTGGCTCGCTAATGTATCATATTTTTTATTGCCCGAACGTGGTCAAGGCTGCGATGGATGTTGTCGCAGGGATTCCTGGGGGATTTCCTGGGATTTTGTCCGAGAGCCTTGCGTTCATTGGTCTTGCGACCGCAGAACTCTTTTCCCCACCGCTACGATGTGTGAGGGAACTTTTTCCAGACTGTGATTACTGGGTAGCATACCAGCCGTTGTTTTGACCCTAGAAGGCCGTTGACCCTGGACAGCGTAAAACTGTGGATCCATGGCAAAAGTTGGGTCTGGTGCAGCTGATGGTCTAATCCTAACACTAGCGGATTTTGTTGTCAAATAGTATTGGGATGAGATGGTTTTTTTGTGTAAAAATACGCCGCAAGCGCGCTACTGATCGGAACTGCAAAAACAAGCGCAGTGCTACCAATTAAAGTGCGAACAAGTTCCTCAGCGATCTGTTGGCTATTGATCATAACCCACAGTGGTTGAGCCTCAGTTGAATAAAAAAGTAAGAAAAGTGGAAATGCAGCACCAGCGTAAGCGAGTACAAGTGTGTTTACCAGCGATGCGATATGTTCACGCCCGATGCGCATGACGCGACCGAATAATTCATTGAAGGTAATGTCTGGTTTCGTGTCGTAAAGTTCGCGGACTGATGCGGTTTGTGCGGATGTAATATCATCGAGTACGCCGAGTGCGCCAATAATAATTCCGGCGAGCAGAACGCCACGTAAATCAAGCGTTGCGTTATTCGCAAGTTGAACAAAGAGAGCTTCTTCTGATCCAGTGCCAAAGAGAAAGGTGAGGCGAACACTGAATGCTGCAATAATTGATGCAAAGACGAGTGTAATACCAGTTGACGCAACTGCGATGGTGGTTGCTTTGTTAAATCCGTGCGCAAAAAACATTGAAACGCAAACGATAAGAATTGATCCCGCAGTTATGACCAACGTTGGACTGTGTCCGTGGATAATAAGAGGGAGAATAAATCCAATAAGAATTGCGACGCTGCCGATCAAACCGATAATTGAGGTGAATCCGCGCCAGCGACCGAGAATGAGAACGATTATAAAAAAGAAGAGTGCAAACCAAATAATATTTGTTAAGCGATAATAGTCGCTGACGTAGAATGTGTCAGGGCTACCCGGCATCCCTGGAGTTTTAATCACCACAACTTCATCTCCTGGCTGAACGCGCCCGCGGCTTATTTTTGGGTCGACTGTGTTTAAAACTTTCTGGTATATCCCGCTTGTTGTTTTAACATCAAGTTGTTGTGTGATTGATTGATCTTCGGGGTCAGTTGTCTCACTTGAAATTGTGGTAACGGTTCCACGAAAGTATTGATCTGGATTATTTGCTGCAGGATCGTTTACACCACTTGTCGCAGCGAATGCGGTCACAGGCATTACAAGAATTGAAGCGAACCCAATCAATGCAGCAAATTTTCGTGAAAGAAGTCGTGTCATAGAAAAGTAGTATAACTTTTTAGCCAATTCTTGCCAAACATATAGCGAACGCGTATGCTTGATAGCACTATGACATATTTACACGCGCTGATTCTTTCGATCGTTGAAGGCATTACAGAATTTTTACCAATTTCTTCAACAGGCCACATGGTGCTTGTTGCACATTTTTTACGAATCGATCAAACAGAGTTTGTAAAAACATTTGAAATTTTTATTCAGCTCGGGGCAATTTTGGCTGCAATTGTTTTATATGCACGTCGGATTTTAACGAATTGGAAATTATTTAAACAATTAGTGATTGCGTTTATTCCAACAGGAATTATCGGTCTCACGGTTTATAAATTAGTGAAGCAATTTTTGTTAGGAAATGCGATTGTAACAACGATCGCATTATTGATCGGCGGTCTTGTATTGATTGCATTTGATTTATTATGGCGCGAGCCACGTCATGCGACAACGATAGAAAAAATTACAATTCCACAATCTATAAGTATTGGTTTTTTTCAAACATTGGCGATGATTCCGGGCGTGTCACGTTCTGCCGCAACCATTATCGGCGGCTCACTTGCGGGACTTTCACGCGAAGCTGCAGTTGAATTTTCTTTCATGCTCGCAATTCCAACTATGCTTGCAGCGAGCGGACTTGATCTCATAAAATCGTCGCACCATTTTTCATCATCTGAATTTCAGATTCTTACAGTTGGTTTTTTCGGTGCATTTTTATCAGCGCTCATCGTTATTAAAATTTTTATTGGCCTGTTATCGCGTCGAACTTTTTTGTGGTTCGGTCTATATCGCGTCATTTTGGCGTTGGCGATTCTTGGGTTCGGGCTCTTGAAATAATTTCGGCTGCGTGCTATAAGTGAAGCAGACCTACAACCAGCTGGGAGGGCATCATGAATCTGAAAATTGCGAGTTTGGTTTTGCTCAGTGTTTTTGTGGCGACCAGCCCTGTCTTCGCACAGCAACCTGTCGTCGACGAGACTGCATACAAGCCGACAGTGCAAGACATGAAGCGCAGCGAACAGCTCAAGGTTCAGGCAAAAGAGCTGTTTTACAAGAACGAATTCGAGGCAGCGTCTGTTGCGTTTTTTGAAGCGTACAAATTGTCGCGTCGACCGGCGCTGCTGTTCAATGCGGCACGAGCCAAGGAGCAAGCGCGCATGTTTGCAGATGCGAAGAAGCTGTTCGAGACATACAAACTACTGCCGGATGCGACGGCGCAAGGATCAAAAGAGGCGGATGAACATTTGGCATTGATTGAGCAGCAGCTTGCGCCGTTGCCGCAGTTGATGCCGCCGTTGCCTACGATTTTGAAGACTCAGGAGACCGTGCCGAAGCCAAAGATTGTTCCTCTCAAGCCAGAGCACGCGAGTTCCGGCGTTGTCGTTGAGCCCTCAGTGGCGCCGACGACAACAGTCGAGTACAATCCAGCGCTCGCGGGAACTGACGGTTTCCGTGCAAATCGCTTGTTGACCTGGCAATCGGGAACAGCTGTTGCGGCACTTGCAGTCGGTGGTGCGATGATGATCATCGGCATGTATGGATCGCGCACGGCGAATCAAATCGCGATTACGAATCAGGACGACATCCTGAAATACAAGAGCAAATACGGATCAGCACAGGTTGAATGGTACACGGGCTTGGGGTTGGGCGCAGTTGGCCTTGGAATGGGAATCTGGGCTGGTTGGGAAGCGGCACATCCTGCACAACAAAAATGGCCGACACATGTAGTGCCGACCGTTGATGGCCAGGGCGGATTTGGGGCCGCGGTTACTGGTAATTTCTGAAGTATTGATTGAAGGGCGAACGGGCTGAGGTGCATGCGCAGACTGCGTGTGTACCTTGGCTCTATTTTTTTTCGCTCTCTGGTTTGAACTTAAGTGACAGAGAATTGATGCAAAATCGCTGGCCTGTTGGTTCAGGCCCGTCAGGAAAAGAATGGCCTAAATGGCCACCGCACTTTTTACAGGTAACCTCGATTCGGTGCATGCCCAGCGTATTATCGTCGGTATAGTTTACCGCATCACTGTGCATTGCTTCATAAAAACTTGGCCAGCCGCAATGTGCATCAAACTTTGAATGAGACGAAAAAAGCTCGGCGCCGCATGCGCGGCAAGAGTAAACACCGAGATCCTTCGAGTCCCAATACTCGCCGCTAAACGGCCGCTCGGTCCCTTTTTCCCGAAGGACGTGAAATTCCTCAGGGGTCAGTTTCTCGTGCCACTCTTCATTTGTCATATGCATATAAAGATACCACGATGGGTGACGCTTGACAAAATCCGAGTTTTCTGGTATCCTTGCATCTTAAACAGACTCGATTTCCTTTTTGTCATGCTTGTGACTTAAGTGACGGCGGGTCACTAACACAACATATGACAGATATTACAAATGCAGAACAAGCATCTTTTAATGGACTCGGCATTGCGCCGGCCTTGATGCAAATTTTAGATCGTGCGAAATTTACAGTCCCGACTCCAATTCAGATCCAAGCGATTCCAATCGCGGTGACTGGCAAGGATATCGTTGGTATCGCGCAAACAGGTACCGGTAAAACGCTTGCGTTTACCATTCCAATTTTACAACGTCTCCAGCAGGTTCGTGGCCGTGCTCTTATTGTGGCGCCAACACGTGAACTCGCGGTGCAGATTGAAGAAACAATTCAGCAAATCGGCCGAACGATGAATATTCGTTCAGTTGTGTTGATGGGTGGTTCATCAATGCACATGCAGATTCAAAAACTTCGCCAGAACCCACGTGTGATTGTTGCAACTCCAGGTCGTTTGCTCGATCATATGCAGCAGCGCACCATTTCAATTAAAGATGTTGAAATTATTGTGCTCGATGAAGCTGATCGCATGTTTGACATGGGTTTCATGCCAGCGATTAACAAAATTTTCGCCGCACTTCCTCCACAACGTCAGACCATGTTGTTTTCAGCAACCATGCCACCAGACATCATGAAACTCGCGGCAAAATATATGGAATTGCCAGTTCGCGTTGAAGTTGTTCAGCAAGGAACAACTGCAGATCGCGTGGTACAAGAATTAGTTTTTGTACGCAAAGATGATAAACATAAACTGCTCGAAAAAATCTTGGGCGAAATCACCGGTTCAGTACTTGTGTTTTCACGCACCAAACATGGCGCAAATCGCATGACTCGCATGCTTCGTGACGCAGGTTTTCCTGCAGCAGAAATTCATTCAGATCGCTCACTTTCTCAGCGTCGCGAAGCGCTCGAAGGTTTCAAGCGTGGAAAATATCGCGTGCTTGTTGCAACAGATATTGCAGCGCGTGGTATTGATGTGAAGGGAATTGAATTGGTTTTGAACTTTGATTTACCAGATTCATCAGAAGATTACGTTCATCGCATCGGTCGTACGGGCCGCGCGGGACAAAAAGGACGCGCAATTTCATTTGCAACTCCAGATCAGAAACAAGATGTTCGCTCAATCGAACGTTTGATTCGTATGCCATTGCCAATTACACATGTACCAGAATTATCTGTTGCAGTTTCAGGCGGATATGAAGGCGGCTCAGGCAACGGTGGCGGCGGACGTCGTCCATACCAAGCTCGTGGAAATAATCCACGTCAGCAAAGTTACGGCGATCGTCGCAACTCAGCACCACAAGCACGACCTGCATATCGAAATGATCGAGGTGGAGCGACTGAACAGCAGCCTCAAGCAGCTGCACCACAATATACTCCAGGTCCACGCGCGCCAGGCCCAAGTTTCGCTCGACGCGGACGCGGCACTGGATTTAAAATGAGTGGCGGACCAAGCCGACAGAAACGTACAATCATGTAATAAAATATAAACTCCCGGGCCACAAGCTCGGGAGTTTTAAATTCATCGCGCTGTGATCTTGATTAAATATGGGTGGCGCGATATATTGAATTTCTTAACGTGAACTTACATGCAATCATTAACAATCACAGGCGTTACTAAAACATTTGAAACTCCGAAGAAGGGAATTTTTACAGCGGTTGATAATGTTTCAATTACAATCGAAGAAGGAAAAATTCATGGACTGCTTGGGCCGAACGGCGCCGGAAAATCAACGCTGATTAGTATGATCAGTGGAATTTTAAAACCAACATCAGGGACGATTAGTATTTTAGGCGTTGATGTTGTTGCGGAAACTGAAGCAGCGAAAAAATTGTTGGGAATTGTTCCGCAAGAGATTGTGGCGGAAGTTGCATTTACTGTTGAGGAAGTTTTGTATTATTTTAGCGGGATGTACGGCGTGTCAGAAGCAGATCGACGCGTTCGCATTCGCGAAGTTTTGCGTGAGCTAGATTTGGAAGATAAAATGCATGAGCGCGCACGATTTTTATCGGGCGGTATGAAGCGACGGCTCATGATTGCGAAAGCAATTTTGCATCGACCGAAATTTTTAATTCTCGATGAGCCGACAGCCGGCGTTGATGTGTCGCTTCGACAAAAAATTTGGGCAATGGTTCGACGGTTGAATGCAGAAGGTACGACCATTTTATTTACCACACATTATTTGGAAGAAGCAGAAAATTTGTGTGAGTCGATTACACTTATTGATCATGGAAAAGTTATTAAAGATGGAAATCTAAAAGATATTCAGCAAGAATTTTCGAAAAATATTATTCACTTCGAATTGTTTGATCGATCCGCCACACATTTAGCGGGCGTTCAAGAAACAGGGAATGCGTATGAATATCCGATGACTGCGCTTGGCGAAGATATGGCGAAATTAACGGCGCATTACGGCGACAATTTAAAATCAATTCGTTCAGAAGCTGCATCGCTCGAAGACGTGTTTCTGAAATTAACCAACAGTGGCGTATGATGACGGGAATGTGGGCGCTGTATGCGCGCGAAGTAAAACGGTTTCAGAAAATATTGCTTGACACAGTTTTTAGTCCGCTTGTTTCTGTGCTGATGTATTTAGGAGTGTTTGGAGTTGTTGCGGGCAGTCGGACAATTGGCGAGGGGCCGCACGCGCTTCCATATATAACGTTTGTATATGTAGGGTTGCTCGGGATGATGATGGTGAATAGTAGTTTTTCAAATCCGTCATTTGCGTTAATTATCGCGAAAAATGTTGGAAATATTATTGATCTGCAGCTTGTGCCGATTAAAGCGTGGAAAGTTGGGATTGCGTACGCGTGTGCTGCGCTGACGCGTGGACTTTTTACATTGGTCGTCGCGATTTTGGCGACCGCGTGGTTTATTCCAGGACTCGGCATTCATAGTTTTGTGTATTTGATTCTCGCGCTTGTTTTGACGGGTTTGGAATTTGGTATGCTCGGTGTGACGTTTGGATTTTGGGCGAAAAATTTTGAGGCGCTGACGTTCATGACAACATTTATTATGCAGCCAATGATTTTTTTGGCAGGCGTATTTTTTCCGATTGCAACGTTGCCTGCGCCATGGGCAACGATTAGTCAATTTAATCCAATTCATCACAACATTAATTTGTTGCGATATGCGGTGACGGGATATAGCGATACAAATCCGATCGTTTCGCTTGGAGTAGTTGTTGGCATGAGTGTGGTGTTGTTTGGTATCATGCAAGTTGTGACGCGGAAAAATTTGCGAGTTTAATTTAAGAAAAAAATAATAAAAATATGATTAAGATTTACGGTCCAAAACAATCAAGTGCTTCTCGCTGCATGTGGCTTTTAGAAGAAGCGGGAATTGAATATGAAAATGTGAACGTTGACATGGGAAAAGGCGAGCACAAATCACCGGAGTACATGGCGCTCAATCCAAATGGAAAAGTTCCAACATTAGTTGACGGAGATTTTGTGTTGTGGGAATCAGTTGCGATCATGAATTACTTGGTTGAAAAATATGCGCCACAGTTCGGCGGCGCAACAGTTGAGGAACGCGCACTCGTGAATCAGTGGAGCTTGTGGTCAGTGATTCATTTATATCACCCTTTCTCAACTTTGTTTTTACAAAAATGGCGCAACACGCCAGATTCAGAAGCGACAATTGCGGCGCATGAAGAATTACCAAAATGGCTGGGTATTTTAAATGCAGCGCTCGAAGGAAAAGAATTTTTGGTTGCAGGACGATTTACGGTTGCAGATTTAACTGCAGCATCGGTTGTTGCGCGTGCGGAATTTGTTGGTGTTGATTTGACGATATATCCAGCGCTGCATGCGTGGCTCACGGCTGTTATGGCGCGACCTGCATTGGTCAAGTTACAGGCATAATTTAAAACAAGCACCCTCTCGCGGGTGCTGTTTTTTATTATGTCTGGAATTCGATGAACGGATTGACGAGATCAGGGTCCGGTGATATAAGTGTAAATAGCTGCCGCTCGAATGAGTGAGTAGAAAGCGTAGTAACTATTCGTACCACGGTGGTGTGGATGGTGAGGCAGCTTTATGTATGGAGGACATCATGACAGCACAGAGAACCAAGAAACAGATCGTCAGTGGAGCATTTTGGACAGCGGCGTTTGTAGAATTTTTGCTCGATGAGGCGTCGAAGCGTGGTGTGGGTTTTGATGAACTCTATCCACTCGGCGACACGAGCACAGAGGGTCAGGAATTGCGTGAGGAAATCGTGCGCATGGTAATTTCGCGGCGGACCCAAAAGCCAGCGAAAGTTGAGGTGAAAAAACCCAAACCTTGGTATGGATTTTCAGAGCGGATTTCATTGACAGTCGATCGAGTTAGAGCGCTTGAAGATCAAGCTGAACTTATTATTGGCGGAGGACACGCTCGTTTTACGGAATTTGGACTTACCTCCAAGAATTTTCCACAAGATCCGACTCGGCCAGCACATGTGACGCTCGTTATTGCAGAGTACCGTCGAGATTTTGAGAATCATGAAGCGCTGAAAAACGCCGTCAAGGATCTCGAATCTGAGCGCGTAATTCGCAATGCGGATCCATACGAATTGATTGCATGGTTTCGATATATGGTTCAGTCGAGGATTTGCTATCCGGTCGCGGCATTGGATATGAGATATCGCAGAGCTGAGGATTCTGGGGAGAGTGTTCGCACGCCAGTTATCGACAACGTCCAAGAAAAGTATTCACCGCGTGGGGTCAATTTTGATTTCTTCAGGCAGGACTCTATTGGTTCATCGCGATGGCGTTTTCTGTTGGTTTGTGGATCGAAGTAATTATTGAGTTTGTGAACTTGCCGGTATCCTGCACAACAGGACGCCGGCGTATTTTTTTAATTCACACATTATTCACACTTGACATATCCATTGATTTATAGAACATATTATAACTA
>JAPLWO010000093.1 GCA_026396555.1 Candidatus Magasanikiibacteriota bacterium | reverse complement strand
AGTCGCTTGCAGCTGTTGACATGTTTCCACACACGCCGCACATTGAGTTGATTGTAAAACTCAAGCGCCGGAAAAAATAAAATATGATATAATAGTGCGGCTAATTGTTTTGCACTATGACTGATCGATTGATAAAGTTTTTACCGGCGAGCGCGATAATTTTTTTCGCGATGATGCTGTTTCCACAATCTGTTTTTGCACTTGGTATTTCTCCTGGAACTGTCAGCGCGACGAATGTGATTAATGGAATTAAAATTGAACGTAAAATCACGGTGACGCGTGCGAATCCGTCACACGACGAAACATTATCTGTTGTCGTGAATGGGGAAGCTGCGCACTATATCACACTTTCAAATGCGACCTTGTTGCTGCCAAAAGGAGTGCAGCAAGTTCCATACACATTTTATATAACTCCAATTGCAGCTCCAAACGGAACTCACAATGCGACCATTGTTTTTACGGAGCTTCAATCGAAAGCCGCAGGAAGTGCGAATAATTTGACGACACTGCTTTCAATTACGGGGCATGTTCAATTTGATGTCACTGATAAACAGGTTCGTGATTTTACCATCGGTAGCATTGATCCAACAGATTCGGAAATTGATCAACCCATGGTTTTGACTTTTGCGGTTACGAATAATGGAAATGTCGATGCTCGACCTGATTCAATCGACGTGTCTGTTGCTGACACAACTGATCCAAAGCATATTATTACCGGTCATGTTGATGGCGCTGATATTTTAGCTGTTCCGCCATTAACAACTCAAACAGTTGTGGTTAAATTTACACCAAATCCGGGACCGACTGTTGGAGAGTATGTTGGTTCGATTTTGATTACGGATGCGCAAAAAGAAATTGCCTCGAATAAAAATGCGAAGTTTAAAGTGTATCCGCCTGGAACGCTCAGTCAGTCTGTGGCGTTTAATAGTTTTATATCGAACGCGACAAAGTTAGAACCAGGGTCTCAAATGCGTTTTGATGCAAATATTGCAAACACTGGATCTGGAAATGCGTCCGTGTTATTTAACGTGGACATCTATTCGCGTGGCAAAATAATTGATACGCTTCGCACAGAAAAGCAGATCATGGTTCGTGGTGCGAACGGACATTTGTCGCTCGCATATTCGCCAAAAGATTCTGGTTCGTATGAAGCGCACGCATGGATTGAGTACGGCATTAGTAGAACCGAAGAAAAAGTTTTGCAATATTCGGTCAATCCAAGTAAACTTACGATAATAATTTTTGCGACCGGTTCCGTTGTATTGCTGTGTATCTGTATTGGGATTGTATGGATGTTGACCAAACATAAATTCGATAAAAAAAATAAAAAACACCACTATGGGAAAAAATAATGAACCGCTGAATTGGAAGCAGGCTGCAGCACCATATATTATTGTGTGGTTTGCTGCATGTAGTCTTGCAGTGTATACTGTTTTAAAAATAGATCATGCATCGAATTCGAGTGTGCGTGCTGCGTCAGATATGCAGGCGGGGAGCGTGAATGATCACGTGGTCATTACGGGTCGCACAGATGGGCCGGCAGAAGTAAAAACGTTTGTAGAAATTAAAAAGTAAATTGTATGGAGAAGGAAATGAGACGACATTGGATGGCTGCAACGGCGTTGGGGTTCATGGCATTCTGCATCACGATGGTGTTTGTGGTGGTAAAAACGCATGCGTCAAAAACTGTTAATGTTTCAGCATCAACCGCAAATGTAACTCCAACAGCAGTAATTTCTGCTGTTACAAACGATGCTCGAGATACGGGGTCTGCAACTTCAACGGTTGAATCTGATGGAACGGCACTTACTTTGATAGACGGCTCTTCAGTGAAGCTCCATGTTACAGGAACAGTGACAGATGATAATGGGTATACCGATATTACAGGACTTTACGTGATTCTTTATCACGCTGCTGATTTTGGTAGCGCTGATTGTGTGAGTGCTGGAGTTGGAACAACCCCGGACAATGCGCATTGTGCGGCGATTTCAGGGTCAACGTGTACACAGAGTTCGTGTAGTGGCACAAGCTGTAATTTTGATTGCTATGTTCCAGTTTGGTATAACGCAGATTCGACAGGTACGGGCGGTCGTTATGAAGCGGAATCTTGGTCAGCAGTTGTTGCTCCACTTGATACGTATTTATCAGCAAATCCTGCTGGGATGATGCCAAATATTTCCTCTCCACGTACATTTGAAATAGCGCCATTAACTGCCCTGTCACTTAGTGGCGATATTTCGTTTGGTCAAATGGATCTTGGTGCGACGACGAGCAGTGTCCCGTTGATTATTTCAAATACGGGAAATAAATTCGGTGAAGGCGTTTCAATTTCTGGATCTGCAATGACGTGTACGGTAGGTACAATTGCGACTTCCAGTATCAAATTTGCAACATCGAATGTTGCGTATGGCAGTATGACAGCGCTGAATGATGATGGAACTCCTGTGTCGTCTGGGTTAAGCATGGCTACATTGCCGGCAACAACTACGGAAATGACGTCAACAACATATTTTAATTTACAAACACCAAGCAGCGGTGTTGCGGGTACGTGCACAGGAACGCTTACGTTTAGCGCAGATTAATTTGCGCTGATAAAAAAATATGCGATATATAAAACCACTTCTAACATCAAGTGGTTTTATATTATTGTGTGTTGTGATTTTTGTTGGATTGCAGATTCAATTTCCTCAGCGAGTTTCGCGCGTTGTTGGAATAGAATCAGGAGAAAATGGGCGTCCACCGATTATTGGAATTTATTCTGCACCAACAGCAACGACTTCGACGCTGACTTTATTTCGAACAACTGACGGACTTGCGCAGGTATTTCCTGGATTATGGCGCGTAAATTTTATTTCTCCATATAAAGCCGCGGTCTTTGGTGAAACGTTGGAACAGAAAAATCTACAGAAATTGTATGTGTTGGATGGCGTATTTGGAAAGCAGTTTTCGATTGCCTCATTGCCGGGAGAAATTACGCATGTGTCAAGCAATTCGATCGGCACTTATTTATTAGTAACTGGATTACGTTCGAATAAAAATGAGTTTTATTCTTGTGTTGCGGATACGACGGCTGTTGGATTTCCATGTGAGGATGTTGCTCAAAACATCTTGGGCAAGACGACGAGTACCGAAGCGCACATTATCGCTTTTTGGAATCCAGAAAAAGCGCGTGAGCTTGTAATAATTGATCAAACATCACATAAGAATTTCACGTATGATCCGTGGGATGGGAAGCCGAAAGAGGTTGATGCGACATACGTTGCCACTGCGGCTGAGAAAATGGTTGTTGACCAGGGAGAATTTCATTTTAAAAAAATTGGTATACTACTGCGAGTTGAAAATGTTTTATCTCATGATAAAAAAACGTATATTATGTGGCCATGGAGCGAGATTGCTCAGATCGCATCGAATGCATTGATGATAAAAACTCGTGGCAGGTATGAAATATTGAATGTCACTAACAATACGTATGGTATTTTTACCACGCAAGATCCGCAGACTCGGATGGCAGGCTTTTTTAAAAGTTTATAACTTTCCCAATAATTATACGACGAGAAACGGGTCCGAACATACGTGAGTCTGTGCTTTGTGATCGGTTGTCGCCAAGTATGAAATATTCTTGCGCTTTGAGTTGGTAAAACAGTTCGCCATGTTGGGCAAGGATCGTTGTTTGGGTAAATTGAGGCAGGTAGGGTTCCCACAATTTTTTGTTATTTAGCCATACAGTTCCTTGTTTAATCGTGACGGTGTCTCCAGGAATTCCAATGACACGCTTTATGATTAGTTGACTATTTTCAATAATTTGTACAACGTCACCGCGATGCGGCGTCGAAAATAAATAAGCTGTTTTATTAATAATAAAACGCTGATTGCTGATAAAATTTGGCTCCATTGATGGGCCTTCAATAATTCCACCATCAACAATAAAAAATTTGATTAATAGAGATGCGACAAAAAAGGTTACCGCACCTGAAATCATCCAAAAGAAAAAACGTTCAAAAATTAATGCACCACGCACATGAGGCGGGTATTTTTGTTGTTTAGATGTGTGATATACTTGATTCATGACTGAGGCTATTATACCACTCATTTTAGAGGCGCGCATTTTTGCGATTGATTTTTTTCACAGTGAACTTCTGATAGGGTTTATTTTGGGTTTTTTATTTGCTACGGTATTAGCTGGCTTTACATTAAGTATAAATCCACGACATGTTCCGCTTATTTTACGCTATTCAATTCTGGATAGTTTTCAAAAAATTAGTGTTCACGATTCCAAACGCTACGGTCGTTTTGAGCTTGAATTTAATCATTTTATCAAAATATATTTTGCAATACGTCTCGCATTCACACTTATTTTTTTGATGGCAGGGGCTGTCGTAATTGCGTCGATTTTTATTATTCAAAAATAATATGTTCTGGCGTGTAGTATTTTGTTTCATTTTAATTAACTTTTGTTTTTTTTCGACAACTGTTTTTGCGAATGACGTGGTTGTTCATACATCGGTTACTATTGGGCCCGCAAGAACGGCGGCAGCAGCTCCCTCAGCCGCAGCTCGGAATGTTAGTACGAGTGGTAGTTCGTCGGCAGCTGTTATTTCAAAACCATCAATTATTCAAAAACCTGTGGCAAACAAGCCCGTAAGCAATGCCGCGCCTGTTTCATCACCGATATCGACACTTTCTTTACCCTTACCTACAAGTGTCAACGGACCTGCAAAGTCAGCGAACGGAGCGCCGATGAACTCTGCTGCGCCAATTAAAGTCATTTCTAAATCTATTGCCATGGGAGATCGAAATAATGAAACGAAAATGGTTCAGAGTTTTTTAACTGCACTTAAATTATTAACTGTACCAAAAGGCCAAGATGGTATTTTTGGTCCACGAACAAAAGCGGCTGTGATTCTATATCAAAAAAAGATGCATTTGAAACAAACAGGAATTGTTGATGCCGCAACGATTAAAGTCATGGCTCGCTAACTTACATTTCTTTCCAGACTGCGGTTTTTTTGCTAATGAATAAAATTCCAACTAATAAGGTTGTAATATAAGCGTACGTTGAAAATTCAGGGATACCTCCGCCACCTCCTCCGCCACCTCCTGTAGAATCAAGTGCGACATTTGTATATGCGACTCTGAAACGATACGTATCCGTATTTTCTGGATACGCAACAACGACACGGCTTCCGTGAATTGCTAAACCCATAGGCGCGGGAGACCCTGAATCGAATCCATTAAATGTTTCATTTGGAAGCGAATCGATAACTCCACAGCGAAAATTGGCGCCGTCTGCTCCTGTGCAGCCGGTCCCTGTTTCTCGTAGTGCATACGCGATGTAACCTGGAGCACTAAATGCAACAGCAGATCCCAATTTATAATATGCAATAATTGGTGTAGTTCCATTAATAATACCGAGTGCGTTTGACTGAGCAGTCATCCACGAAGGATCAAATGCGGGCACTCCTGTTGCTACTTCATTATCCACAGTTTCATCAGTTCCCCAATCAGTCGCTCCAGATGAAAACTGAAGTAAATGCAAAGTTGCTGTAATAGAGCTCATGTCTGGTCCAGATAATAACGTGTATGCGACCCAAATGTTATTTGAGGCGTCGATTGCAGTCGAAATATGGCTGACCGCCTTCATCACTTCTGTTGAGGTAGGACGGTCGATCGGCGCTGACCACGTTGCTCCGCCATCTGTACTGAACGTAATATGAAGGATTGCATCTGCATCAAGCCATACAATTCCATAGCCGCTCGCAGTTTTAACTAAAGTTACTTGTTGTGGCTGGGTTGTTAAATCTGTTGCCACGACAGTAGGTGAAAAATTAATTCCATTATCAGCAGTAGTTGCAAAAATTATTTTACGATTAGCTGGAATACTGTCATGCTGATATGCAGTAGCAAACGCAAAAATACCGCTTGATGAGTCTAATAGTGTGCCGCGTGTAAATGCGTTTGAAAGACCCACTGGCGAATAATTTACCCACGTTGCATCTGAAAGTCGTTGTCCATAGTATGTGCCGTCGGAAACACTGCGCGTGGTACTGGGACGTAAATAAACATACTGGCCTCCTTCGGAAACTGCAAGATTCACAACCGATTCCTCTTGTGCCCAGACATTTGTGCTGACATGTTCAATTGTTGTACGTGGACCGAGCGTGCTTCCATCCGTTGAGGTTGAAAAGTATAAACGAAAATCACCTTCAGCGGAACAGCAGGTTGATCCATTTTGGAAATAGAGCAAACCAAATTCGTTTGTTGTTGAGTTGTAGCGAATTTGTACGCCTTCGGGATTTGAATAATCGCTGCCCGCATCATATGCGGTCCACGTCGGTGCTATCGCGTTTGCAGTACTCGGTATAAAAAAAACACAACAAAATATGAAAAAAAACTTGGCGATTTTTTTATGCTGCATATGGCCTATATGATATCATGGTGGGGTATGAATTTCAATGAAATTAAGGCCCACCTGATGCGTAGCAGTTTTCGATTAGGTTTTTTTCTCATAGTTGGTTTGCTATTAGGTTTTTTTAGAACGTGGTACACACAATATTTTTTTGGTTATCACGTACAAACCTCTGACCCTATAATTGCTTATTTTTTTTATGAATTAGTAATTTTTGTAATGGTTATACGGTGGCGAGAATGGAATCGAGTATTAGTCGAGTATCAATGGGGAATAATACAATTCGTCTGTTCTGCTGTTGTGTTAATTACATTATTTGCACCGACCACCATTCGTCACAATAATGATCAAATTTTTTTAGAGTTTTTTATTACCAGCATACGAACAGGAGTGTTATTTTTTTTGTTTTTACCAGCTGATTTCATTAAAAAAAATATACAGGACTGCGAATTGGTTACAATATGTACCTTGTTGATCTCATTGTTCGCTTTTTTTATGGACCAGCTGTGGCAGTTTTTGAGTGTATTTATATTATATGGACTCGGGGCTATTTTTCATATATTGAGAATTTCGCACCTCGTGCATGTTACTACATTTGAAGTAACGGTTAAAAATTTTACCGTTTATATTGGCTCACAATGTGCAGGGATGGGTTCAATGACTGCCTTTTTAATACTGTCTATAGCGACGTATTTTTTATTATCAAGTCATGGGAAAAAATTTTCAGGGAAACGGATGATATTCGTGTGCGTGGGCGGGCTTGCCGGGGCTTTTTTGGTAAATTTTTTTCGCATTTTTTTGCTGATATTAATAGGCGGGTATTTCTCTCCGTCATTCGCGCTCACCAGTTTTCATAGCGTGGCTGGCGCTTTTTTATTTTTTATTTTTTTCGCGCTTTACATGACCTGGGCTGTAAAATATGTTATGATTAAGTCGTAAAAACATTTGTGGATCACGAAAAAGAAGAACTTCAGCATAAAGTATTTCTATTATTTATAAGCGGTGCTTGTGTGCTCGCGGTATTTTTATTTGTTAATATTCGCACACACGCTTCAGTCACTACGCTGGAAAATCCAGGCAACAACGCGCCTACTGCAACAATTACTTCAATTGTTGCAGGGGATGCGTCAAATGCAGTGTCAGTATATCAACCACTTGCTTTGGTTGCCGGCGGAACAGTTCCTGTCCGTGTGAATGGTACATTTACAGATGCTGACGGATGTTCTGAGGTTTCTGCTGGTGGACGCATTGACGCATTGTTGCAGCGAGGCTCGGTTCCGGATTGTTATGCGAGTGGCTTTGACGTATCAGATGGGGGAAACAGTTGTTACGCCGTGCAAGGATGTACAATTACGAGTTGCTCAGGAACGGACGCAAATTTTGAATGTGATTTTAATGTGGCATACAACGCTGACGCAACTGATATCGGAACATTTTCTTCAGATCAGTGGACAGCGTATGTTTCTCCATTGGATCAAACAATGTTTACTTCAGGATCAACAGATACAGACGCACCAGGAATTGCTTCATCATATTTTGAAGTTGCGCTATCGCCTGGAATTGCGGCTGGACAGGATGTATCGTTTGGCTCCATTAATTTAAGCGTCGCATCATCTGCTCAAACGCTGGATGTTGTAAATGCAGGAAATACACCGATTGGAAATGCAACTGTATTAATGACGCCACTCCTGTGTCGATTAAGTGAGGGTTATGAGCTGGGTTCATCGGGAACAATCCCTGCAAATCAGGTTTATGCAGCGTTAACGTCTGGTGGAACACTCACCCCGCTTTCAGATGTAACGCCTACTTCGCTGACACTGGATATTCCAATTGCCACAACAACAGTTTCTTCAACAAAACCGATTTATTTGTTTTTACAAATGCCACCATCTGAAATTGGTGGGTTATGTACGGGTACAATTACGGTGGGGCTTGAATAAGTATGTCTGGATTTCCGAAATTATTAGTATCAGAACGTACACAGCTTCCAGAAGCACCGGGAGTGTATTTATTTTTTAATGCACAGGGCGTTTTAATGTATGTTGGAAAAGCAACATCTTTGCGGTCGCGTGCTGGATCATATTTTCGTGCGCCCAGCAAAAATGGGCCGACGCGGGCGATTGAAGAGGTTGTTTCTGAAATTGCGCATTTAGAATATAAAGAAACGCCGACAGTATTAGAAGCTCTTTTTTTAGAAGCAGAACTCATTCGAAAATATAAACCACCATACAATGTTTTGTTAAAAGATGATAAAAGTTTTTTGTGGATTTGTTTTACGGCTGATGAATATCCTCGCGTCGTGTTGGTTCGTGGAAAGGATTTAGAAATGGCGGGCGCGGACAAAAAATATCCGAAGCGATGGGGGCCATTTATGAATGCAAAAACGGTTCGGCGCGCACTCGATTTACTTCGACATATTTTTCCATGGAGTGACTGTGTGCCCGATCAGAAACGTCCTTGTTTCAATGCGCAAATTGGGCGATGTCCGGGTGTGTGTACGCGCGCAATTTCGCCAACTGAATATAAAAAGATTTTAGCGCGGATGGCATTATTTTTGAATGGAAAGCGAGTGAGTGTTGAAAAAAAGTTACAGGCTGATATGACGCGCGCGGCCGCTGCGCACGATTTTGAAATCGCGACAACAATTCGAAATCAATTATTTGCGCTCCAGCATATTCAAGATGTTGCGCTGATTGGACAGACGGACGACGATGCGCCGGTGAGTAATTTAGTTGCGAATCCGTTCAAGCGTGTTGAAGGATATGATATTTCGCATTTGTCTGGCACGGGAATGGTTGCGAGTATGGTTGTGTTTAATGGAGGTGAGGCGGATAAAAAAGAATATCGAAAATTTGAAATTAAAGGATTTACCAAAAGCAATGATGTGGGTGCGTTGAAAGAAGTGTTGACGCGTCGACTTGCGCATACAGATTGGCCGTTGCCGGAAATATTTTTTATTGATGGCGGTGAAGGTCAGGTGAATGCGGTGATGAAAGTTTTAAAAGAACATAAGGTTGTGCGACCGGTTGTTGGAATTGCGAAAGGTGTGGGTCGAAAAAATATTCGTTATGTATTTGATCGACGAAATGTAGCGCTCGACCGTGCGATTCGATTGTGTAGTCATATTTTTGTGAAAGTACGAAACGAGTCGCATCGATTTGCAATTACGTATCAACGGAAAAAGCGACAGATGCGTGATTTCGGGGTATAATTAATCGATTTTACTTCGTATGCAGCATGATCAAAAAGTAATTCGAGGTTTGGCTGCGACAGCAATTGTGATTGCAGTTGGTGCTTTTTTAATACAGAGAATTATTGAAAATCGCTTCCCAGTTTTTCATGGACCAACTTCGGCGACGAGTACGCCGAGTATTGATTGGCTACATGATGATACATGGATTTTATACAAAAACTCAACGTATAAATATGAGTTGCTACATCCATCCTTTGATTCAGTGCGGTCGTTGCAGCCTTCCATTGATTTGATCGCGGTTGATTCGCAAGAGTTTATGAATGACGCAGCGACAAGTACGAGCAATGATCCAATTGTGCATGTTTCGATATTTCAAGGTGAAAAAGGAACTGCGTGGATTCAAGCAAAATTTAATGAATTTCAAGATGAGGGTTTGACGCAAACGACGAGTACGTTGAACGGAAATGATTTTACGATTTTTTCTGGCAAACGACCGACAGACGCGGGCGGCACGTATGATTCCGTTACCGCGTACGTTGTAAAAAATGGAAGTATTTATGAATTGGAAATTGTAAATGCAGGTGTTACATTTGATAAGGCGCCCGCCGCGTTGTATCTAAATTCGTTCCGAGTGGAATAAATTTTTATCTAGATTTTTTAGCCCCTTAAGCGGGGCTTTTTATTTTTTAGATGCCTTTTGTTATCCACAGGTGGGGTTGTTGTATTGTTTTGTGTGGCTGGGTGGTTTATAATGGTGACAAGTGGGGGAGAGTGGGGCGATTAAAAATCGCAACAATAAACCAATTCTTCCGCATACCATAATCTTCGCAGCCATGTTCATCGGTGAATATCGACATTCGATAGACGATAAAGGCCGACTCGCAATTCCGGCTAAGTTTCGTACGTCGTTAAAAAAAGCGGTAATCACTCGAGGTTTAGACGCGTGTTTATTCGTGTATCCACTTGCAGAATGGAAAGAATTGGCAACAAAACTTTCAAACTTGCCAATTAGTCAGGCGAATTCGCGTGCGTTTGTTCGTTTGATGCTCGCAGGTGCGATGGACGTGGAAGTTGATGCGCAAGGTCGTGTCGTGGTTCCTGATTATTTACGCACCTACGCAGGGCTCGGAAAAAATGTCGTAGTCGCAGGCCTCTATAATCGAGTCGAATTGTGGAACGAAGACGCATGGGCTCGGTATACCAAGCGCGCGGAGAAAGATAGTGGGGAAATCGCAGAGCAAATGTTATCGCTCGGCGTTTAATATGGAACTCGCTCCACTTCATCGACCAGTACTTCTCCAAGAGGTACGTGTCGGACTTGATGTAAAACCGGGAAACGTTGTTGTTGATGGAACACTTGGTGATGGTGGACACAGCGAAATGTTTTGTGAATTGGTTGGACCAACTGGGCTCGTGATCGGTGTTGATCGCGACCCTGAGGCGTTACCAATCGCAGAAAAACGTCTTGAACGATTTGGATCGACATTTGTTGCAACACATGGGAATTTTAAAAATATTCCTGAATTAGTTGCAGCGATTACGAAACGTCCTGTAGATCGAGTCTTGCTTGATTTAGGATGGTCAACGACGCAGTTCATGATGCGAGGTCGTGGATTTAGCTTCATGACCAATGAGCCGCTCGACATGCGATTTGATCCAAGCGAAGAAACGGAAAGCGCTGCAGATCTTGTTAATTCAGCATCTCGAGACGAATTAACGCGTATCTTTCGTCGATATGGAGAGGAGTCGCGTTCAGAGCAAATTGCAGCGGCGATTGTAACAGCGCGTGCGAACGAGCCGATTACAACAACGCAACAGCTCGCAAATATTGTCGTCGGTATTGCTCCGCGACACGGAAAATTACATCCCGCAACACAAATTTTCCAAGCATTACGAATTGCAGTGAATGATGAATTACGTGTACTCAGCGACGCGTTAGACGCAATCACTAATTTTATTCCGACAGGCGCGCGTGTTGCGATTATCACGTTTCATTCGCTCGAAGATCGAATCGTTAAACGATTTATTGCAGACGATCCACGAGTGGAGGCGATGACGAAAAAGCCGATTATTCCAACGGATGAAGAAATTCGAGACAATCCACGTTCACGAAGCAGCAAATTACGGTTTTTTGAAAAGAAATAATTATGAGACCACAACCACTCACTGTTCTTGATAAACGAAATGTCCGTGTCGCATTTTTTCTACTTACACTGATACTTGCAGTGGGATATTTTATACAAATTACGGGTGTCGCAGCGAGAGGAAGTCAATTAAAGAAATTGACGATGGAAGAAACCTCATTATCCATTGAAGCTTTTAATTATATGGTATACTGAGCGAGCGCTTTGACGTTCACTCTTACGATTTTAGGCAGACTTTTTTTTACGCTGATCGCGGATTTTTTGTATGCACCGATTTGGTGGTATACCAGTGGCGTTGTTTGGATTATGCGGAACATGTTTGGCTCGATTCAAAATACTGCACGTGACGTTGGACTTGGTGTTTGGGTGAAAAATATTTTTGTGCCGATGTATGGACAGTATGATGCGTGGGGACGTGTCGTGAGTTTTATAGTGCGTGTTGCAAATATCGTTGCAAGATTTTTTTGGGTTTTAATCTGGGCTATAATTTGTTTTGCGGTAATTGTAATTTGGTTTAGTGCACCTCCGGTTATTTTTTATGAGTTACTGACTTCAGGGCTGCGATTATTTTCTTAATATATGAGCGAACCACTTCCACTTTTATTTTGCTCACACTGTCGCGCCACGGGTTATATTAATGGTAAAACATGCGCTGCATGTAGTGGAAAATCTGTTGGATTGTTATCACGTGGAATTTTTGTGTATTGGAATTTTTCGATTGATGCGTATCATATTGCATTTCGAAAAATAAAAAAACAATTTGATGCAATCGTCAATAGTATTATTTTTTTATTAATTATCGCGTGTTGCGTAATGGTTGCGCTTACCATTATTGAACCACGGGCACTTTTTTGGGGATCGCTCGCAGCTGCGTTACTACTGTTTGTTATTACGCGTCTCATTCGTTACGCGCCGGAAATTGAAGAAGTTCCTGAACATGGATTTACACATGAGTCGGATGAGAGTTCGCCGCTTCAGATTGCATCATGGGCTGATGTGCGGCGGATGAAAACAGATCGTACATTGAATTTGAGCTCGATGATGTCTATCGAAACTATTCAAGTTCTTGAGTCTGCGTATGTGATTGCGGCGAGAACACGATCGCCACAGGTCACGAACGCACATCTGTTAGCTGCGCTATTAAAAAATGAAACAATCCAAACAATTTTTTTGAGATTGATGGTGCGCGGGGGAGACATCGAAAGTAAATTAGAGCCACTTATTGCTTCAACTATTGGATCAAAAATTCAGAGCTCTCCCTATATCAGTGCGGGTGTATGGCAATCATTATTTGCGGCGTACGAACTTGCATGGAATTTGCGCGAACCAGTTGTTGCGAATACAGATTTATTACAGGTTGTAATTTCAGCGGATGAATCGTTGCAAGATTTGTTGTTGGAGTTTGATATAAAATTAGAGGCGTTGGTGAATGTAATTGAATGGGTTCGTGTGCGTGAACGTGTGCAGCGTCAACGCGCTCGACGCGCGCATGGTAGCCACGGGCGAAGCACGGGTGACACAAATCGTGCCATGACTTCGGTTGCAACGCCGATTTTAAACGCATTTAGTGAAGATTTGACTAGGCTTTCGCTGTATGGATATTTAGAACCACTCGTTGGACGCGAACGCGAAATTGAATCAATTTTTCGTATACTTGAAGGCGGTGGCATGAGTGTTTTGCTGGTTGGTGAACATGGTGTTGGCAAGCGCAGCATTATTAATGGAATTGCGGATTTAATGGTTGCGGAAAATGTTCCAGATCAATTGAAGGATCGACGTTTGATTGAATTAAATATTCCAAAATTATTGGCGGGTGCTGATCCATCTCAAGCGGAAGATCGGTTGCTTCAGATGTTAACGGAACTTGAGCAGTCAGGAAATATTGTATTAGTAATTCCGTCGATTGAAAAAATGGTAGGTATTACGATTGGCACAAGTCAGAGTATGGATGTAGCGAGCGTATTGACGCAAGAGTTAGGAAAGCGAAATTTTTTGACGATTGCGACTACATCGCCAGACTCATTTAATCGGGTAATTGCAAATCAAGCACTCGGAACTGTATTTCAAAAAATTGATATCGATGAACTTGATGTGAATAGTTCAATTCGTGTACTTGAAGCGAAGGCTGGATATATCGAATACAAAAATCATATTTGGTTTTCATATCCTGCAGTTGCTGAAGCAGTCGCAATGTCGGCACGCTATTTGCATGATTCGTATTTGCCAAGCAAAGCAATTGAAATTTGTAATGAAGTTGCACTTGCAGTATATAACAAACGCGGAAAAAATTCTTTTGTCGGCGTTCAAGATGTTGCTGAAATTATTAGTGAGAAAACAAAAATTCCAGTTACTGCCGTGACTGAAGATGAAGGAAATAAATTAATGCGCTTGGAGTCAGCGATGCATGAGCGGGTGATTGGACAGGATGAAGCGGTGACGTTAGTTGCGAATGCACTGCGTCGTTCGCGTGTTGAATTACGAACAGGGAAGCGTCCAATTGCAAACTTTTTATTTTTGGGTCCAACCGGCGTAGGTAAAACGGAGCTGACGAAAACTATCGCTGAAGTTTATTTTGGAAGTGAGCAGCAAATGATTCGTCTTGATATGTCAGAATATCAAGATACGAATTCGATTTATCGTTTGATAGGTCGTCCCGGCGAACAGGGATCAGGTATGCTAACGGAAGCCGTTCGACAAAAACCATTTGCACTGTTACTGCTCGACGAACTTGAAAAAGCAGACCCAAATATTTTGAATTTGTTTTTGCAGGTGATGGATGATGGTCGTTTGACGGATTCAGTCGGACGCGTCATTGATTTTACGAATGTGATTTTGATTGCAACGTCGAATGCTGGAACTTCGTTTGTGCAAGAACAAATGCGCGCGGGAGCGACAACGGATCACATTAAAAATGAATTGATTCATGGTGAATTGAAGGCACAATTTCGTCCAGAATTTTTGAATCGTTTCGACGCGATTGTGTTATTTCAACCACTTACGGAGGAACAAATTGGAAAAGTTGCGCGGATTATTTTACACGGCATTGAGAAAAAATTGGCAGAGCGCGGTATCTTATTCGAAGCGACCGATGCGGGTGTTACAGCGCTCGCTGCTGCCGGGTTTGATCCAGAATTCGGTGCACGCCCACTTCGCCGCGTAATTCAAGATCGTGTTGAAAATGCGATTGCCGGGCTGGTGTTACAAAACCAAGTTCATCGAAAAGATACAATCGTGGTCGATGAATTAGGTGTTCATGTAAAACGCGTGTGATTACTGTTGTAATATGATTTTTTCTGTTTTGGCGGGATTCGTGGCTGGCTGCTTATCATATTTTTTCTCTCTTTTATTGATTCCAATCGGAAAGCGTTTTCGATTACTCGACAATCCTCATGTTTCAAATCGTAAAGTGCATGCGCGGCCTATTGTTATGGTTGGAGGGCTTGCTATTTGGGCGTCGATCACACTTTTATTACTTGCGATAGCTTTTTTCTGGCCTGATGCGCTGCCACAGTTAGGGCATATAAAATGGAGTGCGCTTGGAGCTGCGACGCTGATTATTTTTATTGTCGGCACACTTGACGATCGTTTTTTATTATCGCCTCGAATTCAAATTATAGGACCTATTTGTGCTGCGCTGATCGTGACATTCGCTGGTATTGTTGTGGGTAAAATTACGAACCCCGCGGGCGGCATTTTTGATATTTCGCAGATCCCATTTATTCCTCAGATCCTTACATTTGTCTGGCTTTTGGGAATGATGTACGGCACTAAATTGCTCGACGGTCTCGATGGATTATCGACTGGACTATCAGGAATTGGCGCAATCATGATTTTTGCACTGACCCAGACGCAGCAATACTTTGAACCACGCGTGGGTCTTGTTGCACTTATTTTTGCAGGTGCGTGTTTTGGATTTCTAATCATCAATTTCAATCCTGCACGCGCGTTTCTCGGAGAAGGTGGTTCATTATTCGTTGGGTTTGTATTGGGGATTTTGGCGATTATGAGTGGAAGTAAAATTGCGACGACACTGCTTGTCATGGGGCTGCCTGTGCTGGATGTAGTTCGTTTGATGATCGTTCGTACTGCGCGCGGACAGTCAATCGCTCACGGCGATCGTGGACATCTACACCATTTATTATTAGCAAACGGATTTTCACATCGCGGCGCAGTTTTATTTTATTATGCAGTAGCTTTTATTTTTGGATTGACTGCACTTGTTTTACAAAGCTCGGGTAAAGTAATTATGCTAATTATTTTGGTTATTGCAGGATTAGTAGGCGCTCATTTTCTGCAACAACGATTAAAAAATGTAATGGAAATATGATGGATGCGAAAAAAAAGCAGCCCCCATCATTTACGCAGACGAAAGGGTTTGTTTTTTTATTCATCGCGCTTTTTTTGTGTATTGGTATTTATAATTTTGTGACAACGCGTATGTATTCATACGCCCAGGTTACGCTTGGCGGAGAGCAATTTAGAGCGCGTGTAGCAGACACGGTGTACAAACGAACGCACGGACTTGGAGGTACGTCGGTGCTTGTGGGACACGATGCTATGCTGTTTGTGTTTCCGGTCAAGGATCGATATTCGTTTTGGATGAAAGATGTTTCGTATCCGATTGATATTGTATGGTTTGCGGACGGTAAAATTATTGATGTTGCTTCGCGCGTTCCTCCGGTGCCGACCGATGTTTCAATTTCACTCCCAACATATAAACCCCGATTAGCCGCGGATCGTGTTGTTGAATTACCGTCAGGAACCGCAGAACGGTTACAACTAAAAATCGGCGACCCCATTTCTGAGATCGCCGATTAAGAGTGTTTTGAGATTACGCGAGCTTTTCAATCTGGACTTCAGTCTGATGCTGACGATGTCCTGCAGTGCGACGATAGCGCACTTTGTTTTTAAATTTGCGAACCATGATTTTGCGCGTGCGGAAGTTGCGCATTACTTTACCGGTAACTTTACCGTCAAGTGTTGGTTTGCCAATCTCAAGTGAAGCACCTGATTCATCAGCGATCAAAAGTACTTTATCAAAAGTAATTGGAGCGCCTTCTTCGATGCCTGCTTTTTCAATTTTGATTTTTTGCTGTGACGAAACAATATATTGTTTGCCGCCTGCTTCGATAATTGCAATCATAAGGAGAGTCAAAAGATGTCAGAATTCTATCAGATACGGCATTTTCTGTC
Source organism: Candidatus Magasanikiibacteriota bacterium (assembly GCA_026396555.1). Taxonomy (GTDB): domain Bacteria; phylum Patescibacteriota; class Patescibacteriia; order Magasanikbacterales; family 2-02-FULL-50-9b; genus 2-02-FULL-50-9b. The sequence continues at coordinate 3,111 of JAPLWO010000093.1, read as the reverse complement.
AAATTGGCCATTAATGTGGATAACGGGGGTGCCTGAATTGACAATTTGAGCCTTCCGTGGTAGAGTGTAAAAAGTGAAGCGCTTGATGGCTGGTGCGCCGCAACGCGTAAGCTTCGTTAGAGTTCGGGGGCTCCGTGTGCCAAATACTGCGTTGGACAACGCCCCGCCCGCGCGCATACCGCGCAGTGGCTCATGTCGAGCCCCCGAACTTTGCGAATTTCGCACCAAACCAACGGTTCAGTCAGCCATACATGACCCCTTATCTTTGATCGGCAGGTAAGGGTTCGTGTGTGGCTTTTATATTTTCTGACGTGTTTTAATCGCGCTTGCGAGTGTTACTTCATCCGCGTACTCAACAGATCCACCAGATGGAATACCCGTTGCTAAGCGCGAGAGGGAAACATGCGGCCGGTCAGTCGCAATTTTTTTACTAATATATTGCACCGTTGTTTCGCCTTCGATGGTCGGATCAAGTGCAAAAATAATTTCAGAAATTTTGATTGGATTTTTTTCGTCTGTTCGTGCGAGCAACTCATTAATTTTTATGTAGCCCGGTACGCCGTCTTCAAGCGGGTCGATGAGTCCGCGCAGCACATGATACACACCTGAAAATGATTTTGTTTTTTCAATCGCCATCACATCTTGCGGTTCTGCAACAACGCAGACAATTGTTTTGTCACGCAATGAGCTTGTGCAAATTTCGCATGGCGAGTTATCAGAAAAATTATGACAAATTTCGCATGACTTAATTGTCTGCAATAATTCTTCCAAAGATTTTTCAAGACGCGTTACTTCGCCGCGACCAGATTTCAATAAAAAAATAACAAAACGCTCAGCTGTTTTTGGTCCAACACCAGGCAGACGAGTGAATGCTGAAATTAAATTTTGAATTGGTTTTGCGAGCATGACAGCGACGAACTAGCCCTTCAAGTCTGGCATTTTAAAATCACCAAAACTTCCGTCCTTCATTTTTTCTGCCATTAAACGATGGCATTTTTTCATTGCATCGTTTGCAGCGTCACGAACATAACCTTCGAGTTTTCCGCGTTCTGATTCCATCATGAGTGAGGGATCGATGCTGACTGATAAAATTTCCTGTGCGCCGTTAATAACAATTTTTACTTTATTAAAACCAGCTGTGCCTTCGCAAGATTCACCTGAAAGTTTGGTATGTATTTCTTTTGCCTGATCGCGCATGTCTTTGAACTGTTTGAGTTTTTGAAACATATTTTTTATTATTCGTATGATTTATGAGTTGAATCAAGATTGCGGAAGTTCGCAGTTGTTTCATTAAAGAAGAGCTGCACTACACCGGTCGGACCATTACGATGTTTCGCGATGTGAATTTCAGCCAAGTGTTTTTCTTCTTGTGAAATTTCTTCTGGCCGATAATTACGATCCGCGCTCTTGCGATAAATGAACATAACGATGTCCGCATCTTGTTCAATACTACCACTTTCACGCAAATGCATCAGCTTTGGAATTGCAGGTTTACTTTGTTCCACCGCACGCGCGAGCTGTGAAAGCGCGATCACCGGCACATTTAATTCACGCGCTAAACTTTTTAAACCACGCGTAATTTCTGCAACTTCTTGCACACGGTTGTCGGAATTACCGCCCGATTTTGAATCCATCAGTTGTAAGTAATCGACGATCACGAGTCCGAGACCTTGTTCCATTTGTAATCGACGTGCTTTGGTACGAATCTGTGTGATGTTCAAACTCGCGGTGTCATCAATATAGAGCTGTGCTTCTGATAACGTTCCCATCGCATGACCGAGGCGCGCAAAATCATCGGAATCTTCGCGCTCAGCTAAATGTCCGGTACGTAATTTCCACAAATCAATATTTGCTTCTGCACACAGGAGGCGATCTACGAGTTGCTCCTTTGACATTTCAAGAGAAAAAATTGCAGTCGGAACTTTATGTCGCGTTGCGGCAACGCGTGCCATATCCAATACAAAACTTGATTTACCAACTGATGGACGTGCAGCAATAATAATTAAATCTGATTTTTGCAAACCTGCCATGATATTATCGAGTGCAACGAATCCTGTTGGAATGCCGCGCAATTTTCCTTTTTCGCGATGGAGTTCGTCAATGCGATCAAACGCGTCGGCAAGTACATCACGAATCGGCGTTAACGTTTTACTACCAGACATCGACGAAACACCGTAAATTTCTTTTTGTGCTTTGTCGAACGTGTCTTCGATGTCTTCAGCTTCTTCGAACGCGATGCGTGAAATATTTTCCGACGCCTTCAACAACCGACGCAAAATTCCTTTTCGATGTACGATTTGCGCATAGTTAACGACGTGTGCCGCGGTCGGCACCATGTTTGTTAACGTTGCGAGTTGTGTATTTCCACCTACTAAGTCCAGCTGATTTTTTTCGCTCAAACGATTTGCCAAACTTAAAATATCAATTGGTTCGTGTTTCGCAGATAGTTCTGTACACGCTTCATAGATAACACGATGCGCGTCCCGATAAAAATCGTCGGGGTGCAGCATGTCATGGATTTTAAAAATTGCTTCCTTATCAATTAAAATAGCACCGAGCAAGGATTGTTCAGCTTCATCATTGTGAGGTGGCACGCGGCCGAGGAGGTCAGCCATAGGAGGGTAGACACATCTTACTCTAAGACTCGTGATACGTTAAGCTATTGTGTACACAGTTCATACACAGCCAAAAAGAGGGTATACTGTGCATATGAAAATTTGTTTGATTTCGAATTTATACGCGCCACATATTCGTGGGGGTGCTGAGCGTGTTGTGGCGCAGCTCGCGCGCGATTTAAGCGCGCGTGGACACGATGTTCATGTGATCACGAGCGCACCGTGGCGAGAAGTTGGTTTTGGTTCGACGCAGCGACTTGAGCATGGGGTGAAAGTTCATCGATTATTTCACTGGTGTTTTTATTTTAATTTGACGAGCGGTCATCAGCCATTTTTTTTACGCGCGATGAATTTGATTTGGTCGCACCTTAATATTCCGTTTGCGTGGCACACGATAAAAATCGCTCAAGAATTAAAACCTGATGTCGTTCACACACACAATTTGAGTGGAACGAGTTTTTTAATCCCTGTATTTTTACGCGCAACTGGTGTTAAA
>JAPLWO010000083.1 GCA_026396555.1 Candidatus Magasanikiibacteriota bacterium | reverse complement strand
GCGATTTTGAATTTGCGAAAAAGTTTGGATTGGAAATTAAAATTGTTGTTGCCGAACAAATTGGTTCTCGTGTTGAGGGCGCACGAACGCGCAGTGCGGTTCGTGGTGTTTTTATTCGTGACGGAAAAATGTTGATTGAATACGAAAAATGGATGCGCGAATATTTATTGCCGGGTGGCGGAATCGACGAAGGGGAAACAGCGGCTGAGGCATTACTTCGTGAGGTTCGTGAAGAAACCGGATTTTTGAATGTGAAAATTGTGAAGTCGCTCGGTGAAATTGAAGATAATTATTTTCATCAACATACGCAAGACAATGTTCTGAGTTCAGATGTTGGATTTGTGTTTGAAATTACGGATGACGCGTCGGAAGAGCGTTCGCCAAAAGAAATCGAAAAAATTGATTTCATGTGGTTGCCAATTCCAGAAGCAATTGAAAAATTAAAATCAGCACCGTCATTTAAACATGGTGTTGCATTTGTTGAACGCGCATTGGGTCGCGAGGCGTTGTTTGATGATGTCGGTGTTAGTGTGAATTCTGATTTTTTGAATGGATTGATGACTGCCGAAGCAAAACAAAAAATGATCGCGTGGCTCGAAGAACAAAAAAGTGGCGCGCGAAAAATTACATACAAATTGCGTGACTGGGTTTTTTCACGCCAGCGCTATTGGGGCGAACCGATTCCGCTCGTGCATTGTGATCATTGCGCGGAAGAAAAATTGCAGTATGTGTTTATTCATGGATATGAAGGTTCGGTTAAAGAAGTTTTTATTCCGTGGTTGAAAAAAGAGTTGGAATCTCGCGGCCACAGTGTCGTTGCACTTGATTTACCAAACACGTCTCATCCGAATGTTGAAGAGCAAGTCAAATTTTTGCTCGACAATGTTTCGTTTACACCGAATACAGTGATTGTTGCACATTCGCTCGGAACTGTTGTGGCACAAAAATTATTACCAAAACTTTCGACGAAAATTCGCAAGACAATTTTGGTGGATGGATTTATGGAGCCGAAGTTTGTTGATCATCCACGACCCATTGTTGAACAATCGATTGATTGGAATTTTGACGCGGCGGCGGTAAACGCAAAAACCGAGGAATTGGTTTTGTTGGCCGACGAAGCTGAAACGGTTTTTTCGCTCGAACAACATCGTCGCATGGCACAATTTTATAAAGCACCGATTCAGGTTGTGAGATCTGTTGAAGATCATTTTTGTGCTGATGTTGAGCCTGCAATTTTGGAACTCGCGACAATTACAGGTTGGAACGCATTGCCAAATTCTGCACTTCCATTAACGTTGCCGCCTGTTGAAAAATATGAACCAACTGACAATGGTGAATCGCCACTCGCGTCAATTCCTGAATTTGTAAACACGACGTGTCCGCGTTGTGGCGGCGCTGCAAAGCGCGAGACGGACACCATGCCGAACTGGGCGGGGTCGTCGTGGTATTTCTTGCGTTACATTGACGCACACAACGACAAAGAATTTGCGGCTGCGGATAAATTAGAATATTGGATGCCGGTTGATTTGTATAACGGCGGCATGGAACACACCACGCTACATTTATTGTATTCGCGATTCTGGAATAAATTCATGTTTGATTGTGGATTTGTGCCAACTGCGGAACCGTATGCACGCCGTGTGTCGCACGGACTTATCATGGCAGAAGATGGAACAAAAATGTCGAAGTCAAAAGGGAACGTGGTAAATCCAGATGAGATTGTGCGCGCGCAAGGTGCGGATACGTTGCGCGCGTATGAACTTTTTATCGGACCGTTTAGCGAGCCGGCACCGTGGAGTGAAAATGGTGTTTCGGGTGTGCGACGATTTTTGGATCGCGTGATGCGGCTGCCGGAAAAAGTCGCGGCTGAAGAATCTGAAGAGGTGACGCGTGGACTTCATAAAATGTTGCAGCATGTGACCGAAGATTTTGATCGCATGAGTTTTAATACCGCAATTGCGCAGTACATGACGTTCGTGAATGTGGTGTATGGCGCGGGTGCGATTACGAAAGATTCAATGAAAATTTTC
>JAPLWO010000045.1 GCA_026396555.1 Candidatus Magasanikiibacteriota bacterium | reverse complement strand
ATTAATTTTTCACCCATACAAACATAAATATACAATTGCCTTGCATACTACCATGGGCGTCAAGATTGTTCAAGAGCTGGGGCGCGAACGTCTGAAAAGCCAATAATTGTCTATCCTCCGCCTAAAAATGACTGACCAATATTCTTAAATGAAGGCACCTGTAGATTACTAAAACCTTCTTGTGTATGACCTTCAACATAGATCAAAAAATTGTCAGGCTTAGAGTCACTTGGATTTTTTGCATTATCTGCGCCGAGCCATGTGTATGGTAACGCTGGATGAGAACCAATCTGAATAATATTAACACCTGGCTCCACAGGTTGGTTTGACCATGAAACAATTTTTGGTTCCGTTCGACATTCACCTTTTACAGAAGCTATGCCAAGTGACCCAAATACAAGTTTTTCTTTTGTAAAATCTGTAAGATGAATTGCGCATGAATCGAATTGACAACCTATCGCTTCAAGATCAAGACCTTTTGAAAAACTCGGAGGCAACGAACTTGGCGACGTAATTTCACCTAAATATTCATTGAGTTTACTTATTGCAATTGATGTGTTTGAATTATCAAGCGCTTTTGCGTTTACGTAACAAGGAGCCGGAACATCTTTACCATTTACATTATGAACAATGGATTGCGATTGAATCGTACAAACTCCAACGGTCGATAATTCTAAAAAGTAATCGTTTGTAATCGTTGCGCCACCACCCGATACCAACATGCGCGCCGGCAATCCGTTGGTTGTGTCAGGTCCTTTGAGACAGCCGGTAAATACAGCACCTGCTGCGCCCTGCGCTGACGCAATTGCATCATTATCAATTGGTGCACATTCAATTGGCAACACACATTTTGGTTTTCCTAATTCAAAATCATATTGTTTAATCGTACCATCTGCATTGTAATATCCTTCATCACGACAATATCCATCAATACATTCCATCGGTTTACCCGGAATTCCTTTGCACGTAATATCCCCGTCCGGCGCTTTTCCAGATCCGCATGGCATTCCCATATTACTTCCGTCAGAACAAAATCCAACGCTATTAGTAAACGTCTCAACACCTTTTCCATTTAACACACACGATCCTTGTGTACACGCAAATTTTGCATCGTCCTGTTTACACGGTTCGCGCAATTTTCCTGAAACACAGATTCCATATTTCAAACTTCCACACGCCTTCGTCGATGTGATCAAACATTTTGACGATTGACATTCGTTATCAAACGAACAAATTGCACCATCACCTTTATCATGCACAAACGCTTCGCATGATCCGAGTGGTGGAGCTTCACCACCACTGGTTGCAATTTGATATGCCCCGTATCCAACACCAACTGCAGTTGCAATTTTGAGTGACGTGTAAAATTGTGGCACCAACGTGTCTGCTATTTTATCTACTGCCCACAATTTAATTTTTGTGGTAGTTAAATTTATGGCCGTCGGAATTACTGTTCCTACTAATGCTTGCGTTGCATATGCACCAATACCATCCAATGCAATCGCCGCTTGTGTTGCAACAATCGCTCCCCCCGCCGCACCAAATCCCGCACCAATCGCAGCTGGCGCAGCAACTGCCGCAGCCAAAATCATCATTTGATTTCCACATGCTTTTTTAATTCCATCGTAATTTGGAACGCAATGTGTTGTTGGATCTTTCGCTAAACAAGTGTCTGCAGGAACTGTTGGATCGCACCCGACTTTTTTATCACTGATAACTTCTGGCCGAATCGCATGAATCGGTGGTGTTTTTAATTCTGTCAGTTGCGGGTTGATTGTATACAAAAGTGTGTTTGCACCTAATAACAAAAGCAACCCAATCACACCATTTTGAATTCGATGTTGCGCGTCATGAATCGTATCAACAACTCCCGAGACCATCCACTGAATTCCAGCGACAATAATCGAAATCGTCATCACCAATACACCAAGACCCAGCGCGTATTTATACATCACGTTTAAATAAATTGCCACGCCTTTTACAGACACGGTATTCCCAATCGAAACTTCGAGCGCCTGCTGCCATGGTTTTACAAAACAATAATCTCCTGATGTTACACCCGGATCATTCGCCGGAGGAATCCACGTGTACGCCGCGCCGCTTCCTAATTTAATACTTTCACATTCCTGCTGCGTCCACGGTTTTGTTGCTGTTGAGCCTGCAGTTGGTGAGGCGGGCACTGCCGTTGACGTGCCCGTACATGTCACAACCCCAGAACATGGAAGTTGGCTCGCATAAATTTTTGAAGTCCCCGTTGATTTTCCTTTTAGCAGCGCGAGACAGCTACTCGAAACATCACTTGCTTTTTTATCAACACACGCGACTTTTTTATCATCTTGATCAGTTAGAATACAACACTGAACCCCGTTTAATGCCAATTTAATTTGTGAAGAATATGTTCCTGCATCTGAACATGAGGATTCGAATTGTCGTGGATCTGTTTCATAATAAGGACCGAACGGCGCGATTGCCAAACTTGGATCTGTCGGGCTTGGACATGAACTGCCTGTCATGGGCTGCTGATAAAACGCGCCCTTCCCCAAATCTTTAATCCATGACGGCGTTGATTTTGCAGCAGTGTCTGGCTGATACGAACAACAACTTTCTGCTTGAACCTGTGCGTGCGGCGCAAATAAACTAACAACAAAACTCGTCGCAATAAAATATATCGAGAGTCGCTGTATTATTTTTGCCGCACGAAATGTCATAGTGCGTGCAATCGATCAATAATTGTTTGCCATGCGTCAGCTGGAAGCGCACCTTCAAATTTCACGCCTTCAATAAAAAATGTTGGCGTACCTCGAACACCGAGCACAACTCCATCCTGGTGATCGCGCATGACCTGCATTTTATATTTTTCCGTTGTTAAACAACTTTTAAATTTATCCGTATCAACACCAACTGCCGTTGCATATCCAATTAAAGCATTCTCAGATAAATCCGATTGATTTAAAAATACTTGATCATGAAACGCCCAAAATTTATCTTGCTCTTGCGCGCAATGTGATGCTTCTGCGGCACGCATCGCATCAGGATGAATATCAGTTAGTGGAAAATCGCGATACACAAATTTTACATTGAGCAGGGTTTCCATGAGCGGACGAATAATCGGAAATTCTTTTCCCGTGTATGGACATTGAAAATCACCAAACTCTACAACGGTAAATGCTGGTTTATCGCCACCACCTCGCGACGGACTTGTTTTTGGAGCAAGTTCAATATTTGCACCCGCGCCAATACCCGTGCCGCCACTTGTACTTGTTGAAAAATCACCTTGGTATGCAGAGAGCGGCTTCATTTTTCCGGATTTAATCAATTGCACATCAACGTAAACGGTCCATGTCAACCAAATAATAAATAATGCCATCACTGATAAAACAAAAATGGTGATGACGCCCCAGGTACGTTTGTACCATGGACGTTTCGGTAAAGGAGCGGTAATAATGTCTTGCATATAAAGAAGGTGAAGAAATTATACCATGAGTGAAATTATATTGTGGAGTGTACACAAACGATCTAAAAAATATCTTTTGTGACCGCACCGAGCGCACGATCGAAATCACGGTCGTCCCATTTCGTATGGGAAGGAATAATCATGGGGTAATTTACAAGACCCTTGATAAGCGCTAAATCTTTTTTTAAAGCCGCCTCCTCTTGGGCGTTCGGTAAACGACCAAACATCACATATGCGCTCGTACCACCAAACTCTGGTTTTTGGTCTTTCGGAAGATGGGCTAAAAAATCTACATAGTCCCTAAGCTGCTCAGTTTGTTTTTGGAGATTCGCAAACGGATCAATAAAAATACCTGTTGGATATTCTCTGATGGAAAATGACCCGCCACCTCCCCGCTCATATTCTTGTTTAAGAGTATTGATTGAGTGGAAAAAAAATGGGATTAAGTTTGCTGCCAACTCTTGGGTTGCGATACGAAATGATATGTTTTTATGCATCTTCTGCACCTCAAGCGCCACATCACCGACCACAGCGAGTTGTTCTCCCGTTTCAAAATCAACAGTAATTTCAACGCCATGGATTTGCGGGTTACTTTTTATAAACTCCAGAAATAAGTCACGATTTTCCCCCATGATCATTTCAATAGGAAGCCCTAAATGTTCAAGACCGAGTTTGCCAATTACATTATAAAATTTTTTAGACTGTTCTATCGTAATTGGCTGTCCACGCTTACCAATATTAAAATCAATAATTCCCAGCGTCTTTAAATTTTTATACCGTGGAAGCAGGTCAAGAAAATCGTCAGACACTATCGTTCTCAATTGATTAACCAAGACTTCATTAGGATTCCATCTTTTTATAATATTTAAAACTTTTGTCTGAACAGAGAAATCAAGATCGGGATTGCCCAGATCATTTGAAGGATCAGGCGGCTCAATCGTGATATCAAGTGTTTCAACTTGATGCATTGTTCGAAGCGCTTGAAGCACAGCCTCACTCTCTTTTGGAGAATGATACCAATCTATGTCAGAATTAAGAATGATATCAGTAGCTCGAGCGGCAGTAACTTCGTCTGGCTGGTTCTTCAAATTTTTTAGAAAGTCTGGTGAGTCAATATGAATTCGCGGTTCTAAATACTCTCCCGCATATCGTCGAAACCAAATAGCTTTATCAACCATCTTCCCTGTTAAAGCCATTTCTGCCGAAACTTTTTGCGGCATTGGTGGATCTACTCGAAATTTCTTCAAGCCTGGGAAATTTACTGTCAGTTTTGAATTTGTATGTTTATTTCTTTCATTCGTCGAAGCCGAACCCTCGGTCGATTGTTTCTCAGGATGAATAAAAGGTTCGACAAAAACATCATATGGATCAAGAACTTTTGTTCGCGCAAAATCTTTTTCAGTCATTTCGGTCATCCAACCCGGGCTTACTAAATATTTTTTACCCGTTCCGTCAGTATATAGAAGTGCTTCATGATCATCATATAAAATAATTTTTACATGCGGCAAAATACTTGGTAAAACTTTTTGTAAATATTGGTAGATCAACCGTGTGCGTGATTCACAATTTCCCATCTGATCAGGATCCGTTAATTGCTGCCCCGATAAAGCAAGAGAATTTCGATTGTCTTCGTGCGTTTGCGGAGAACGCGCATATTCTGATGCAATTTCCAGCGCGCGTTTTTCTTCCTTGCCTGCGATTCTCTCTGAAATTTTTTGTACATTCTCTAAAAACTTTTTTTGCGCTTCAGCCGACTCCGTGGCAGTTAATCCTTCAACAATTTGTTCATACTCCTTAAAAAAATCTCGAAAATCAACAGACCGCGTTTCTGCCGCAGCTTCAATTTTTTTTCGAAACACCTCGGTTTGTTCGACTTTTATTTTTGCAGCTTCAGCCTCGAATTCCTCAGGTGTTTGTGGTATTTCAACTGAAACATATGCTGGTAGTTGTGGCGGCAGTTTAGGTTTCTCTGTAATTTGTGATTCAGCAGCAAGTGCAGCACCAACTCCAAGTGTTACGCCAATTGGCAAAAGTAAATCACGCGTAACCTGCTGATAATCAATGCCGAACATTGCACGTGTTGAATGAGGATTTTTATTAATTAAATCGTCTTCAACGTGCACTATAATAGCTTGTATTCGTTTTTCATCTTGTCCTGATAAAGACTTGAAGGCATCCATTTCAATCCTCGCCAACTCCTGCTTAATCTGTTCACGAAATCTTTTTAATCGAAATTGTTCAAGCGTTGAAAAATTTTGATCAAGTAAACTCGTGATTGCGCCACACAATAACTCAACTTCATCTATAAAATCATCAGATGATTCTGAGTTGAGCTTAATTTTTCGAGCATCATCTAAAATCGTTTTCATCGCATACGTCGGTCCATGCGCTAAATACCGATTAAAAATACTCGCCTGCAATAAATCGTCAGGCGATTCAACTTTTTTTTGCCCCGGCATTTGCTCCATCATACATCGCAGTATATCAAAGAGTGCCGCTAACGTTTAATTTTCATGAAGCGACGCCAGGTATGGAACTTGGTTAGGGATCCTGTAGTGTGCCTCCGACGCACGTTGCTGTCCCCTCGTGCGAACAGGAGGTGCGCTACAGGATCCTTCACGAAATATCACATCTGATACCGATCTTGACGATTACACCTTTGTTTTGATATAGTCCTCCCATGCAAACAACTCTCAACATTATCCAGATTATCATTTCGGTGCTTTTGATTGCGTCGATTTTGTTGCAGCAAAAAGGTGTTGGCTTAGGCGCTGCGTTCGGCGGCTCAAGCAACATTTACTCAACAAAACGTGGAGTGGACAAAATCCTCTTCCGTACAACGATTGTACTTGCGGTGTTATTTTTCGCAACCGCAGCAGCAAATCTCTTGATCCAATAATCAAGATTGTATGCGCCTTCTGTCCGAAGGTCGCGCTCGCGTCCGTGCACTTATCGCGCGCGTGCCGTCCATCGCACAATTGCAGCACCTCGATTTATTTTTAGATTCTTGGGAAAAGAATCTTATCGGCGCGCTTAGTTTTTTAGCCGTCGTCGCATTCGTCGGTTTTTTTTGGAGCATTCATTTAGTTCATACAACGACTGCGCCCGCACATGGCGGCGATTTTCAAGAAGTTTTAGTCGGCGCTCCCCACCACATCAATCCCGTTTTCGCGGTTACAGACACAGACCGAACGTTGACTAATATTGTTTTTTTACCACTTTGCGACAGTTTTAATCATGGCGTTGCAGCGCTCGCAGATCATTGCGACATTGCTACTAACCTTAAATCTGCAACAGTTACACTCGGATCGCGCATCTGGCATGACGGAAAACCTGTAACTGTAAGCGATGTTTTTTTCACGATCCATACCATGCAGGATAAATCCGTCGGCAGCCCGTGGCGAGGTCTTGCAAATCAAGTTTCTGTCACATCCGATGCGCAAGGTCATATTATTATCAGTGCAAAACAACCCATCCCCGATCTCAAAACACTGCTTTCTCTAGGTGTCGTCCCAGAACACGCATGGGCACCCATCGATCCATCCACAATGCAATCCGACGCGCTCAACCTACATCCAATTGGTACGGGTGCATTTGCGTTTAAAAATTTGTCACTCGGACCAGACGGCACACCTCAAGGAATAACATTCGAAGCTTTTTCAAAATTTTCTCCGCACGAACCATACCTCGAAGAATTAGATTTTCGCATCGCCGACGATAATTCGAGTAGTTATGACATGTTCCGCACACGCCAAGTAGATGCAATTTTTGTTTCAGATCCCGCGCAAACTGAAGAACTGGTCAAACGTGATGTGCATCGCTACGAATTAACGCCGTCAGCAGTCGTGAGCTTGTTTTTCAACCCCATTCAAAACTCAAAATTTAAAAATCCAGATGTTCGCGATGCATTCGCGCTCGCCATTGATCGCGCAAGCATTGTTAAAACGGGCCTCAAAGGCAACGGAACTCCGCTTCGAGCCCCATTTCCTGAATCACTCATCAAACAGCCGCTCATAGTTGAACCCGATGCCGACGCAGCTGCCGCCGCAGCATTATTTAAAAAAGCAGCATTTAATACGAATGCTTCGTCAACACTCACACTCGGCGTTCCAAATCTTCCAACTTACGCGACAATCGCTGATCAAATCAAATCACAACTTGCCGCATTTGGTATTTCAATTACAATCGCTCCGATTGGCTCAGGAACAAAAACCGGTGCACTTCTCTCATACGATTTGCTCTTGCTCGGCCAAGATTACGGCGCTGTAGGCAATCCTTTTCCTTATTGGCACTCAACAGCATCAGGCGAAGCAGGTGCAAACTATGCACGCTACCAAACAAAAGAAGTCGACAGTTGGCTCGAACAGCTGCAACTCGATGGCCGTCCAGATATGCGCGCAGGACTTCTCAAACAACTCAATGCCCGTCTTGTTAATGACACGCCAGCAGTTTTCCTCTTCCAACCAACCTATCAATATTACGTCGCAAATAAAGTGCAAGGCGTTGATATTAGCGCAGCAAATGATCCAAGCGAACGATTTGAAACCGCAAGCGAATGGTTTATTGCAACGCGACGCGTCAGTAAATAGTTGACAAAACCAATTTTTTCCCCTAAAGTCACAGAAACTTCGCATAACAACCCGCGAAGTCGGAGGTACCATGAAGCGGATCCAACTTCCTGTCGCAGATTGTCTACAAACTCTTCCACACATCGGCTGGGTACGCCTTCATCCGGCAGTCATGACCATGGCAGCCCTTGCCAAATACATCGCTGATCATTTCTCTGTTGTTCGTCCTCGGCTGAACGAAAAGCCCGAGCTTCAAAGGCGTAATCCGACAGACATGGACAGCCTCCTGAATATTGATGAAAGCGGTCTGAAAATCGGCCAGCCTGGCCACAGCTCGATTACAGTTACCCTGGATCGAGGCAGTATGCAAACGCTGTTCATCACAGTGAGTGCAGGCGTACTCGTGTACCGAGGCGACATGAGTGTCGTTGAATTCGATGCTTCGAGCGCTGACCGGCTTTCTGTCAAAATTTCTGGATACGTCCCGCTTGGAGTCGACGAATCAGAAACCAGCGTACGTTGCGAACCAATCGAAATTCCCCAGGAAATCTTGTGGAACGTACTCGGCGCAATTGCTCAGGATTGCGGTTTTCAAGGATCCTGATCCAGAGCGGTGGTGCCAGCCAGACTGATCATTGTTTGTTGCCGGATATGATTGCCTACTGCAGTTGTATCCGGTGTTTTTTATTCACACATTATTCACATTTGACACAGACTTTTTAATGTTCTATATTTAAACTACTTTGGTCTCAGCTTTTGGCTGTTGTGCCACCTGAGAATCCGCTCGTTAAGGGCGGATTCGTTTTTTTCTCATAATTTTGTCAATAGTTGCACCTAAAATTGACAAAATCGGCCGAGTTATGATATAGTATTTCGTACTTTCGTATCTCTCTTTCTTACCTAAGTCGCGGTGGTGAAATGGCAGACACACTGGCTTCAGGTGCCAGCGCCCGCAAGGGTATGCGGGTTCAAGTCCCGCCCGCGGCATTTGTTTAGAAAAATTCTTTTTCGAGAGACCGTAAAATCTGTCACGAACAGATTTTACTTATTCCTCCGCGCATTCGCCTGGCGCAACATGAAGTTGCACACGAATGCTTGTGCGCAGTCTCTCTCAGAAGAATTTTTCTAAAGCGTCCATAAAACATTTAAAAAATTCATTCATTTAGTTCTTATTATCGAAAGATTCTGAATATTGGCTGTAAATCAGCATATTGGCGTCTATCGCAGACTGAGCGGGCACGGTTCGTCGCACAGCGACGAGAGCGAAGTCGAGATAGAGCGCAAAATCCTCGCAGGGGATTTTGACGCGTACGCCAAAATGATGATTTCCAGCCAAAATCAAAAAAATTCGAATAACCCTTATTATGCCAGACTCAATTACAGCGTCTCCTTCAATGCCGACGCCTCCCCTTCGCCGTGGTGTTACGCCACGCCGACCAGCCCCAACAGGCGGTCGCACGTACGCTAATCCATCAGCTCCAATTCCACAATTAGGTCGTCGCCCTCCTTACAACAGCGCGCGCCCACCCATGCGAACCGGAGCTCCAACAGCCGGCGGAACCGGACGCCCACCAATGGGCGGCCGTCCACAATATGGAAATGGCCAGCAGCGCCCTCCATTTCGTCGCAGCGGACCACCTGAATCAGTTCAGCGTGGAACTCCAGCGCCGATTCAACAGCGCTCAGCATTTCACTCACAATCAGGTGTGCTCGCAAATCACGCGCCAAATTTTAATACACCAATTCCCGCAGGTTTTGATGTAAAACGAGGACTTCGTGAAACAATTACCTACGAACCGCTCGTCACTCCAACTGCGGACGAAAATCTTAAATTAAAAATCTACGCACTCGGCGGTCTTGAAGAAATTGGCCGCAACTGTACCGTACTCGAATGTGGCGACGATATTATTATCGTTGACGTCGGCTTGATGTTCCCTGAAGAAGGAATGCCGGGTATCGATTACATTATTCCAAACGTTGCGACATTCAAAGGACGCGAAAAAAATATTCGCGGTGTTGTTATCACGCACGGACATTTGGATCACGTCGGCGCAATTTCGCACGTGTTGCCAAAAATCGGCAATCCACCAATTTATACAGCACCTCTTACCGCTGGAATTATTCGTGCACGTCATGAAGAATATCCAAACGTGCCAAAATTAAACATGGTGATCGTACAGAACGCTGATGAACGTTTCCAACTCGGAAAAAATTTCATCTTCGAACCGTTCCACATTAACCACACTATTTCTGACGCTTTTGGCGCAGCAATTCACACGCCATTTGGTCCAGTTCTAATTACCGGTGATTTCAAATTCGATTTCACCCCAGTAAACGAAGAACCAGCTGATCTTGGTCGCATCGCGATGTATGGCTCAAAAGGCGTGCTCGCCCTCATGTCAGATTCAACCGGTGCAGATCTTCCAGGTCACCAAATTTCAGAACAGATTGTATACGACGAACTTGATCGCATTATTGGAAATACCAATGGCCGTCTCATCATCGGAACATTCTCGTCTCTTCTCACTCGCGTGCAAATTATTTTGACGCTCTGTGAAAAATACGGACGCAAAGTTTTGATTCAGGGACGTTCAATGCAGAAAAACGTTGATCTCGCACACGAACTCGGATATCTCCAATTCAAAGCTGGAACCATTATTGACGAAGGCGAATACGGACGATACAAACCGGAAAACATGGTGATTTTGTGTACCGGCGCGCAAGGTGAAGAAAAAGCTGCGCTCATGCGCATCGCAACCGGCGAACATCGCTTCTTGAAATTAGAAGAGGGCGACACGGTTATTTTCTCTTCATCTGTTGTTCCTGGAAATGAACGCTCAGTTCAGCGTTTAAAAGATACTATCGTTCGCCACAACGCAACAGTCGTTCATTACGCAAATATGGACGTGCACGCAGGCGGTCACGCAAAACAAGAAGATTTGAAGTTGATGTTACGCTTAACAAAACCTAAATTCTTCATCCCAATTCA
>JAPLWO010000012.1 GCA_026396555.1 Candidatus Magasanikiibacteriota bacterium | reverse complement strand
AATTTTTAACAGAAGAAACAGCAGACCAAGACATGCGATTTCCAGATCGTCAGGTGGTTGGATATACGAAACAAAGCTATACTGTCGCCGGTGATTTAATGATGTTGTTACCAGCAGCTCCTTTTGAACGCATTATGCCTGCAACTGAAGCTGAGATGGTAAAGTATTATGCGAACACGTGGTTTGCTGTGAAGGTTGTATTTGCAAATCAAATGTATGATGTATGCGAAAAACTTGGCATAAATTATGACACAGTAAAAGAAACGGCAGCTGCAGATAAGCGCATTGGCCGTTCGCATCTTGATATTTTTCACAAAGGATTTCGTGGTTATGGAGGAAAGTGCTTACCAAAAGATACACGCGCGATGATTCAATTAGGTGAACGACTTGGGCTCTCATTAGATTTGTTAAAAACAACGGACGCAATTAATAATAAATTGTGCGGTGGTAACCCAGAAAAAAAATAAGGCAAAATATAAAAAAGGCGCTTATGGCGCCTTTTTTATATTTACGCTGTTTTTACCGTCCTTTGCCGTATAAAATTACGTGTAATGTTTTTAAGACAATTGTAAAGTCAAGCATGAGTGATCGGTTTTTGACGTAGTACAAATCGTATTGGAATTTTTTGAGTTGATCTTCCGTTGTTTCGACATACGGATAATTGATTTGAGCCCAGCCAGTTAAACCCGGATTTACTAAATGGCGCACTGTGTAGTACGGCATGTGTCGTTCAAATTCAGCAACAAAAACAGGGCGTTCGGGGCGTGGTCCAATGATACTCATATCTCCGCGTAGTACATTGATTACCTGTGGTAATTCATCGATACGAAGTTTACGCACAAATCGTCCGATCGGTGTAATGCGTGGATCGTTGATCGTTGTTAATTGTGCACCGTCTAATTCAGCGCCGCCATCTTTTTCAAGTGCATGCATGGTCCGAAATTTAATTAAGCGAAAACGTTTTCCATTTTTTCCAACACGCTCTTGTGTGTAAAATAATGGGCCGGGCGAACCCCAACGAAGTGCTAGTCCGATAAATGGGGTGATAATAGTTAGTATAAGCACTCCGATTGTTGCCAGAACATAATCGACGAGTCGATGCGTGAGCGCGTATAGCTGCATTTTATTTGGGCGTAAATTTTCAAAAAACCATGAATCATTTAATGCATTGAGAGAGATGCGGCCAGTTAAAGATTCAAAAAAAGTTTCCGACGGCATTGTGTATACGTTCCAAAATAATAATTCGTAGAGTTCGCTATATAATTTTGAAAATGCAACATCAGTATTTGCAGGAACAGTAATTAAATTTATATTATGTTCTGATACGAGTGCTCGAATCGGTGTTGAAGAAGGAAAGCGCGTAATGTGTGCGGGAATATGTTCGTTTGAATCAGAGACAACGCCAACGACAAAATATCCAAGTTGTGGATTATTGACGAGTGTGCCGAGGAGTTCGAGTACATCGGCAGATGGTTTGATAGCAAGTATGCGAATATTTGCGCCGCGACCACCAACGGATCCACTGATAAATCGCCAGGAGAGAAATAATACTGCGAAAACTGCGCTTAAAATCAAAAGATTTGTTTTTGGTGTAATGTTAAAAAAAGGAATGAGATAAAAAATTGATACTGCAAGTGCTACTGAAATAAGCCAGCTTTCTGTAAAGCGTCGTAAAAATGCTTGAGATGGTTTGATGTTGTATAAATCGTACAAGCCGTTTACATATAAAACAATAATCCATAAAACAAAAATAATGCTCATGGGCACGACATTGAGTAGGAAATGTTCGGTGAAATTATTACCGCCGTATCGAATAAAAAGACTCACTACGAGTGAAATATACAAAATCGCTATATCACCTAATAATATGAAGGTTTGACGTGCTTTGACAGCTCGCATACAAATTCGTTATAATTGCGTTCGTTATAACATAAATTACAATACTTTTCAAGTTGACTATGAAGACTCCCAACAAAATTTGGCTAATTGTAGCGGTTATTGTCTTATTGCTCGGTGGGGTCTACATTGGATATTTAAAATTTGGCGCAACACGTATTCCGAATCGGGAGACATTGGCGGGAAAAGCAGATTTGTTGCCATTTTATGACAAGGCTATTGAATACGAACAAAAAATTAAAGAGAATCCTTCTGAAATCGTAAATTACACAGAAGTGGGTTCTGATTGGAAATTAATTGGTGATTCAACGCACGACAGTGTGTGGTTGAAACTTTCTTTGAGCACATATCAGCGAGGTATTGAAAAAACAAACAATAAAAATTCATTACTAATCGAAAACGCGGGTCAGGTTGCGGAATCCATCGGTGATTACGCACTCGCAGAAACATATTACACGCAGGCCATTGATTTGTCGCCTGGTGATGTGAGTTATTATTTAGCCCGAATAAGTTTATTAAAAAACAAATTACACGTGTCGCAGGAGGAAATTTTGCGCGCGTATGATGAGGGCATGCAACGCGTGACAGGTGGTGCAGATTTGGTTTCAAGTCGTGCACAATATTTGAAATCAGTCCAACGCTATGATGATGCACGCGCTGATTTTGAGTTATTGCTCAAAAATAAAATTATCACACAAGAACAGTTCGACGAAGAGACGATAAATTTTCCAGCAGCTAAATAATTGGGGAGAAATTACAGAAATGTGAAAATTTTAAACATTCGAAATTTAATCATAACAGTCATCGGCGCGGCATTTATTGCAAGCGTGCCATTGTTTGTGTATGCGCGTGTTCCGAATGATCCATCACTTAATCAAATTGGAGGTCTTGAATTATTACAACTACCTCAAGCGTGGGATATAACCCAGGGCACAAGCAATGTTGTTGTTGCGGTGATTGATGCGGGTGTTGATATTAATAATCCTGATTTGGCGGAAAATATTTGGACAAATCCATCTGAACGCATCGACGGTATTGATAATGATGGTGATACATATATCGATGATGTGCATGGCTGGAATTTTGTTGATAATAATAATGATGTTCGTCCGCGAAGCGCGGGGTCGGCAACGAGCACGAGTCGTGTTGGAATTAATCATGGAAGCGTGATCGCTGGAATTATTGGCGCTGTTGGTAATAATGGTATCGGTGGATCAGGTGTTAATTGGCATGTTAAACTGATGCCACTTAAAATTTTGGATGATCGTGGTGATGGAGATACTGATTTAGCAGTCAAAGCAATTGATTATGCAATTCAGAAAAAAGCGAACATTATTAATTTGAGTTTTGTTGGTCCTACACCGAGCCTAGATTTTATTCAAGCAGTTCGTCGCGCATATCGCGCGGGGATTTTAGTTGTCGCAGCTGGAGGTAATGGAAGTGAGGGTGCAGTTGGTGTAAATTTGGATAATATTCCCCAGTATCCTGTTTGTTTTGATGATCCGCTCAAGGAAGAAAATTGGGTAATTGGAGTTGCAGCGCTCGACGCACGGGGTTTATTGGCACCATTTTCAAATTATGGCAGTCGTTGTATTGATCTTTCGGCGCCGGGTTATCGATTGCCTTCAACAGAGTTGTATGATCCTTCGACAGGTCGTTCTGAAATTTATGGTGGTTCGTGGTCAGGAACATCGATTGCGGCACCATTTGTATCAGGTGTTGCAGCCCTCGTAAAAAGTGTGCAGCCCGCATGGGGTCCTGATCAGATTCGAAAAGCAATTTTATCAACGGTTGATCCGATTCCAGGAAACGTGAATCATGATGCTGGTTTGGGTTCGGTAAATGCATATAAGGCTGTGCGCTACGCGAAACAAGGCGGCGATGGAGGTTTGCCAACAGGTTTTTATATTGCACCGGTGAAGACAGCGCGGGGAACGATTGCGCATATTTTCGATACTCAATTTAAAGAAATTAAATCAGCGACCATTAGTCCGCTCAGTGTAAATGCAAAAATTGTAACTGCTGATTTTGATAATGCAGGTATCGCACAAATTGTTGCTGCCGTTCCTGATCGTAAGGGATCGCTTGTTAGAATTTTTCAGCGTGATGGTAAATTCATCAGAGAGTTTCGTCCGTTTGGTTCAGCAGAACGTGGAGACATGTCAATCGTTTCCGTTGATGTAAATGGTGATGGCGCTGATGAGCTTTTTATCGG
>JAPLWO010000028.1 GCA_026396555.1 Candidatus Magasanikiibacteriota bacterium | reverse complement strand
GTAAACCGCCCTCATCTTTTTTTGATGTTTTTAAAACATATGATTCTGCTGTGCCGCGGAAACCATAACTTAAAAATAATAAAAACGAAAAGGCGAGGAGTGTTGATAAATGTTGAATTGAAAAAGTAATCCACACTAATCCGGCGCAAATGCCGAGTGCGAGACCGATGAGAACGGTTCTGCGGCTGCCAATTTTATCCGCGAGACTGCCGGCGATTGGATCAAATAAAAATGCTTGTGCAAATCCAAATCCACTGATGAGAATTCCGGCGCGCCATTCGCCATACGCAGCCGCGGCGATGATCGGTAAAATCGCGTAAATAATTGGACTTGCAAAAACAGAAAGTCCGATCGCGATTATATATTGTACGTAATTTTTGTGGTGCGCTGACCAGCGGCTCAGAAGTTTGGGAATTCGGTACAGCATATACGGATGTGTGGAAATGATGGAGTAATTATAGCATAACTTAAGCTTTAAGATTGACGATTTTGTTCCTTTATGTTAGTTTATTTTCAACTTCGTCGCACAATGCGGCGCAGGAACCAGGAGGTGGACAATGTCGGACCCAGTCAAATTTCTGAAGGTGTTGCTGAGTGACAAGAAGACGCTTGCGCCGCAGGTGAAGTCGTATTTGGATTGGATGCGCAAGAATCAACTGCACTACCGTAATTTGCATAGCACGAAAGGCGTCGCAGCGGCGGAACTGTGGCTGCGGCAGTATGCAGCGGCGCAGCTGATGAGGCCGTTGTCGTCCGGTATCAGGCCCGTGGTAGAAGGATTGCTCGCTGTTGCGTCAGTGCCGGGGGGCGCGAGTTCGACTACATATGTACGTGGTGCGGTTTCGCCCATTGGCAAGGAGTTTCCAGGCGTGAGTGGTTTTATCAAAGAAACTTCTGAATTGTTGGTTTGGTTCAATCAGCCGTTGCACAAGATGGAGCACCGATCGGGTCGTGTGTGGCCGCCGCATGAGCTTCAGTTTGGCACCAGAGGTGTTCTTGGTCTTGAAGCCATTGCCGTGGTGAAGGGGAAAGCTCGGAATGACGGCGATGCTGAAACAGTTGTTCTCGCGCTGATTTTGAAAGGTCGCCCCAATTCGAGGATGCCGCTCATGGAGCACACGATGATTGCCCTCAATTTGAGTGGTGGCGTTTCGATCAGTGCCTATAACATAGCGGTCGTTCCAGGGCGTTCTTCGCTTGAGGCAAGTCTGGGTTTGTGCAAGACAGAGGACTCGATTTGTACAAGCAACGGTTCTGGTGGCGAAGTTGACCTTATGATCGGATTTCCGGGGTCCATGCAGTACATCGCGAATAATCTCGTGCGATTGAGCGAGTATTTGCACGGGTTGTCGAAAGCTGAGTAGAAATTGAACGAGAGTCGAATAGATTGAGTACGGCGCCGAATTTCGTGAACACGAGGTTTGGCGCGTTTTTTTATAGAATTCTTTTTGTGAGGTCCTCGCGAAATCGATATGTTTTTTCCGCCTGATTTAAAATTTCTGTGTCGACTTCCTGGATAAACATTTCTTCGCGGTTGTGAGAAAGTTTTTTGAGTGCGCGAATAATATCATAAAAACGCGGAATTGTCAAGGTGGAGGGCGAACCTATGGAATTTTTAAGAGAGAATTTTGGATTGGAATTTTGATGCACTCGTAGCAAATAAATTATCTCAATTTTTGTTGTCTACACGATATAAAATATCAAATCGAACTATTCCAACTATTACGGAGATTAGTATAAGTACTTCAGTTACCATACCAGCATACGAGCCGACAATGAAATTATAAATAAACCAGAGGGGGCGTGGAAGAAGCATTATAAATCTTAATGCTCGTTGATTTTTTTGCCATGTGGCGATCGCTCCGAATGATTGAGCGATAATTGGAAGGAGGTCTGATGGATTCTTATATATGAGAAAGCCAAAAATGATATAGAGAGCAATAAAAAAATATGGCCAAAAACTTTTTTTTGCCCAAGCAGCCGTTTCACTTTTGTATGAAACAAAAACAACACCGGCCTCGATCAGATTCATAAGAGCTCCAGTCCAGGCGTGAAGTAAAGAAAAATGTACAACAAACAACAGTAGACCCGCCAGCATAATTGCGAGCAGCCGTGTCCGCTCTTTTTTTTGAAATGAAAGTATGACGAACAAAAGAGCCAGAAAGCCGAGGCCCTGTATTATTATTTGATTCAAATTTGAAATTCCTATTAACATGCCAGGCAGCATAACATAAATAACCGCTTTTTAGCGGTTATTTAGTCCTATCAATTTTTATCGAATCCAGAGTACCCTAAAGGCATTCGCAGCATCCGATCGGGAGCGATTCGCCTCAGGCGGCAAGTAACTGCCGCCTTCGGTACTGGGCGCTGCGGACCGATCTGCCTCAGGCAGATCTCTTGCGCCCTTCGAATCTCATCTGCCTAACCAACAAAAAACACCCATTTTATGGGTGTTTTTTGTTGGCGGAGAGGGAGAGATTCGAACTCTCGATAAGCTTTCACCTATGACGGTTTTCAAGACCGTTGCCTTAAACCACTCGGCCACCTCTCCAAAACATCTTCAATTTACCGCACTAGTGTATCAGGTTTGTCGGGGTTGTGCAAGTGGGGCGAAATCATGTTACTATATAGTTACTATGACCCTGACGAGCCGTTTATTTCTACGCGTATTTTATGTCGCCTATGCGATTGGTATTGTCGCGCTGCTCGTAATTCCAATGAGTTGGATGCCTGCTTTTTATCATCCCGTGTTCATGGCGGGAATTTCATCGTTGGCGCTCACTGTAGTCATGCTGCCTGGTTTCTTTACACGACATCTCCAACAACAGCATCAGTCGATGGTCGAACGATATCAAGCATCGCTCGCATTTTGTGCTGGAGTAAATGGTTTGGGTGGCCTTGGTTTATACAAACTGTACGAGTACGGAATTCAATACGATAAAATTTTGCATTTTCTCGTGTCGGTAATTTTTGTACTGGGGATCGCCCACTTTCTACATTATTTTCACGCGCGATCGCGCACCATCGCAATTATCTTGGCAGTTATCATCGTGATTTTATGTGGATTCGCGTGGGAGGGATGGGAAGTGTTGCAAGATCATTTATTCGGCACGCAAACGTCGGGTGTATATGGCGCTGATTATTTTAGCGACACATTTTTTGATCTACTTTTTGATATTTTCGGCTCGATTGTTGGTGGAATTTTATTATATATTGATAGCAGTCGATCAACGCGACGAATAAAATTTCTTCCATTTTCACTTAGCGAGTTTTAAGATGATCGAGTGCGTAATCAAAGTTCGCGTGAACTTTTTTGTGCGGATTAAAAATTCC
>JAPLWO010000033.1 GCA_026396555.1 Candidatus Magasanikiibacteriota bacterium | reverse complement strand
GTCTGGTTTTGGCTGACGCACTTTCGTACGCAGCACGATTTAAGCCACGACAAATGATTGATTTGGCGACATTGACGGGTGCGTGTGTGGTTGCGATGGGTGAGACGCGTGCGGGGATGTGGAGCACGGATGAAAAATTAGCAGCGCGTTTGTCAGCGGCGTCGGAAAAAACGGGCGAACTCGTATGGCGTTTACCGCTCGGTGAAGATTTTAGCTCACAATTAAAATCAGATGTTGCGGATCTTAAAAATATTACGGAGCGTTGGGGTTCGGCGAATACGGCCGCAGCGTTTTTGCAGGAATTTGCGACACCATCTTCGGCCGTCTGGGCGCATTTGGATATTGCGGGCGTTGCGTCGCGCGGGTGCGAGTGGATGGGGAATTGCCTTGCTTGTTCAGGCTGTTCGAGGGTAAAATGGAGGTACTATGAGTGATCTTTCAATTCCATCAACTATCGAACAATCAATCAGCTCTGCTTCAGAATCCATGAGTGGAACATCGATTGCCGAAGTTTTGCTCGAGCAGGTTGATGCAAAAGTTGCAGAGATCGAAGCTGAACAAACTCGATTAAAACCATATCAAACTGCATTAGCGACGGCACAAGAAGATTTGAAAAAAGTGCAGGACGCAGCAGCGGTTTCGAAAAATCCAGATGTTCAGAAAGTGTATGCAGAGGCAATTGAAGTTGCGACGAAAATTGTGGTGCTTGCACGTCAAACAGGGCAAGAAGTTGTTGATAAAATTACAAAATTACAAGGAGAACTCCAGGCATTGATCGCGCAATTACGTGCGGAAGATCCTGAAAATCCGCTCGTTAAAGAATTATAATATGGGTTTTTTATCTTCGTTGTTCGGGAGCGGAAAATCTGTTTCAGACGCGGTATCTGTTGCGCGGACAAATTTGATTACTGATGTAAAACGTCAGATCGAAATTGTCGAAGGAGAATTGCATGAGGCACGCGAGCAGTTATCAACAGCGACGGATGGAGAAATTAGATCGTCATTTGAAGCGGTCGTTGCACGTAAGGCTCAGGCAGTTTTAGACTTGGAAGAAAAATTGGAATCGCTCACATAAAATTGCATGATTGGTTTTCTATCGGGAGTCATTAAATCGGTTTCGCCACGCGATATTTTGATCGTTGTGGGTGGAGTTGGGTATCGCGTTGATATGAGCGCGGCGGATATTACACGTGCGCGTGTCGGCGCGGAAACGGAAATTTTTTGTCACACGCATGTACGCGAAGATGCGTTGCAATTGTTTGGATTTTTTTCAGAAGAGGCGCGGAATTTTTTCGAAGTTTTGACCAGTGTCAGTGGTGTCGGACCGAAAAGTGGTTTGCTAATTTTATCGGTTGGAACCGTTTCAGATGTGTGGAGTGCAATTGAACATGAAGATGTAAAATTTTTAACGAGTGTTCCAGGGGTTGGAAAAAAAATCGCGGAACGAATTATTTTAGAATTGCGTGGAAAATTGCCGGCGTCGACGACGCCTGGAGTTCCTGCAACATCGGAACACGCGCAGGCGATTGAAGCATTGGTAAATTTGGGGTATCGTAAGGATGACGCGGCTGCGGCGCTCCGTGATGCAACAGGCTCGACGGAAAGTTTAATTCGACGCGGTTTACAAATGCTCCATGGCTAAGATTTTTGAGGGAACGGATGCGGAATGGGATGCGCTGATTTTAAAGCGTGATTATTTTGGTTCTGTTTTGCAGTCGTCAGTCTGGCGACGTGTGCAGCAGGCGCGCGGAAATAAGTGTGTGCGAATTATTGATAGTGCGGAGAATCCATCGCTCTGGGTTGCATTGCCGATCGCGCGATTATTTTGGGTATGGTATTGTCCAAAAGGGCCGGGGGTTTTGCCGGAAGCGAGCGAATGGAAATCGATTGTTGGATTATTACAGCGCGAAAAACATGCGACGATTTTACGAATTGAACCGTCGGAAAAAATTTCGACATCACAAGGCGGATTGCTTTTTATACAACGTCGCGATATTTCTCCAACGCATACTTTGATTACAAATATCGCGCGAAATGAAGAATCTTTGTTCGCATCATTTCACGAAAAAACACGATACAACATTCGTGTCGCGGGGAAACACGAAGTCGATGTTGATAAAATTTCTGGCCAGGAATTGTTTGCGCGCGCGGATGAGATTTTAGCGCTTTACGAGCAGACCGGCGATCGACATGGAATCGCTGCGACGCCGCGAAAAGATTTACGTGCGTTGTTTGAGGTGTGCGATGTGTGGGTTGCGCGCGCGGGCGAAAAAATTATTGCAACTTCGCTCCATCTTGGTTTTGGGAAAACATATATTTATTTACATGGCGCATCGGATTATGAATCGCGCGCAATGATGGCGCCGTATGCGTTGCATTGGGCGGCGCTGAAAGATGCACAGCAGAAAAAATTTGAAACATATGATTGGTGGGGAATTGCGCCCACGAACGAACCGGCGCATCGCCTTGCAGGCGTCACGCGGTTTAAATTAGGATTTGGCGGCGATGTTTTTGAAGCGCCCGGAACATTTGACGCGGGAATTGACCGAGCGCGATTTGGACTGTACACTGCACTTCGACGCATCATGCGCTCGTAGTACAGTGGATAGTACGCTGGCCTCCGAAGCTGGAAACGCTGGTTCGATTCCAGCCGAGCGCAATTAAAATACTCACCCGAAAGGTGAGTATTTTAAAATTGATGAAAGTTTTTAGCCTACCGCCATTCGGACGCCTTCAATTGGATTTTTTCGATGTGGACGGTTCGTATTTAAGCAGGCTCTTTCAAAATTACTATCCCAATATGTAGTTGGAACGACGTTCACTGGATGAACGTAGCTTCCGATTAGGTTGGTAGCGGAATTTATCCCATCTTTAGGATTGTCGATAACTCGATTTGTTTCATGGAGCGTTGTAGAAAAAAGGGATATCCAGTCTTCCGGGGTAAGTCCATGTTCTTTATAGTAGGGTGATGTAGGATCTTGAATTATAGCGAGATACTCATTTGGAGATCTACCTGCTTCTAGGCTGGGTCGGTCTTTAATTGCGGTACCAGATTCTTCTCTGGGAATGATGAGTTCTTGTTGGATGAGTTGAATACGAAATCCGGGAAACGGTTGAGTAGAATCAATGAGTAGATCTGATTTTGTTTTGCCTCCATGGTCAGTTTGGTCAAATTTTGTAACGTTATAGACAAGATGATTGGCACGATCGGCATTTTGTAGATCATGCAAGACCCAGAACGGGATTCTGTCATCGACATATAATGCGGTTCCTTCCTGCTTAAATAATTTTCCATCAGCGTCATGTTTTTTAATGAGCCCTGCTGTTTTTGCAGTGAGAGAATCTAGGGGTGCAGCAAAAGGTGTAATGAGAAGTCGAGTAAAACCTTGTCCGACTTTTCGTTCTATAAACGCTTTGCGTTCGGGTGAGTTAAAATATGCAGTAACTTGTTCTGGAGTTGGAAGTTTATAAAAATTTCCATCAATGCCAGTTGCACCCTTTTCTCCTTGCTCATTGATTTCTAGCAATCCTGTCGCAAGCAGTGATTCTACCTGTTGGCCAAATTTAAGTTTTAGCTCCGTAGTTAAAAATTCTTTTGCTTGTATTTCTGCTGATACAGAAAGCAGCTCTGGTTGAGAAGCGAGCGCTTCAGCCGCAAGCGCTTTTAAATTCGGCCGCGGTTGTCGCGTTGTTTTCGGCTGATCTAACATCGCCGTCATAAATAAAATAATACCACCTGGAACGGACGTCTCGGAGATTCGCAAGATTGGTGTTTTGTGCGAACGCACAAAACTTGCGAGCCGAGAGACAGCGCGCGACGCCGCTGGAGCGTCGCGACGCGTGTCCGTGACTGAGTGGTATTATTTTAATTTATCCTCCGATTGTAACCGTCGCCACATCCGCAGTCTGCTTCACCCCACCATCAGCACTCAACGATGCACCAAACGTTGCGATATTCGTCGTTGGCATCTGATCTAATTTCTTGAGAACAACTGTTGCGTTGATTGTAATTGTCTGGCCTGGCGCGACAGATTTCAATAAATCTGTTTTGTCGGGTGTCCATGTAATAGTTGCTTGGCGTGAGTCAGGGGATAGTTGTTTTCCCATCACATCTGGATCGCCAACTGTGTTTAATTTGGTGAAGTCAAAAATACTTTTATTCGCAATCGATGGCGCTGTCGCAACGACAGTAACTATCGCATTCGTGATTGGCGCCGTAGTCGTATTTTTGTATCGAATGGTAAACAAAATTGCATTTCCTGGGATTACTTTTGATGATGATGGCGTAATTGAGAATGATTTTGTTGACGTTGGCTGCGCAGCAATTGGTGCGTTTCCTGTTGCATTCGTCGTCGACGTAGCCGCTGCAAACGGAAGATCATTTTTAGCGATCGCTAAATCTTTATTACCGACTACACGATTAAATGTTGTTGATATGGTATCTGGAAGTGTGCTGCTGGTTGGGTAATTTCCAGAAATGATGAGTGTTCCATCTGCGCCAGCCGCGAGCGATGCAAGTGGATAATTAATTGCACCATCCAAAATCGTGATCGTTGGATCAGTGGTAGAAAGTCGGAATTTTTGTCCTGCCTCTAATTTAATCGCGTCATTCGAAATTTCTGTATCTGAAATATTTTTATATTTCACAGTAAATGTTGGATTTGAATTGTCGCCAGTTTTTGCAACATCAAGCAGAATTGCATTCGCTGCGATTACAACTGGCGCATCTGCAATTTTTTCAAATTCAGAATTAAAATTCGATGGTTTGAAATCAACGTACGCGCGGAGCGAATCTTGTGTGCCTTGAGGCTGCGCGTAAATGCCTGTAAACGTTATCGTTTTACTTGCTGATGCGTCGATTGAGCCGAGCGCCCAGCGATCGTTCCGATCCGAAGTCGCAGCAGGCGTTGAAGTTGTAACAATAAATCCATCAGGCATTTTCAAATCAACTTGTGTCGTTGCGAGAGCGAGGGAACCAGTATTGCGAACGGTAATTGTGTATGTTCCATCAACGCCATCAACAATTTTCTCTGGCGTAACGATCGCCGCAAGGATTTGGTCTTCAGAGAATTTTTTCGATGGGCTAAATACGAAAAAACCAAGCCATGCAGCCGCAGCTGCAGCAGCCATGAAAAACAAAATAAAAAGGAACGCGACAAAACCTGCGCGTGAACCCTTGTGTTCAATGTGTGTCATATCTGGTAATGATCCGTCGGTATCTTGATACATGTCTTCGAGCGTGTTCTCAATATCGCGCGATGATGTATTTTCGACCGGTGGCAAAGGAATTACTTTTTTAGTTCGTGGACGTTGCTGAGGAGCTTGTGGCATATACATTTGCGGTTAATCCGTAGTGAATATCAGTATCAAATTGCGTAGAAAGCATCGCGCCATTATCAGCAATTTCCGCGCGTGGATCTGTGACCCATTGTGTGCGCCATGCGTTCGGCAAAATTACGCGTGATGAAATTTCTGTTTTTGATGATCCTGATTGTCGTTGAATGTAAACAGAATAATTCGCAGCATCAGGTGAATTATAGAGGAGATGTGCGGCTGTGGCGAGGAAGTCGCTGTTATGAACTGAAATTTTATTTGGTAAAACGTAGGTGATAACCGCTTCCGTCGATCCTCCTGGTGGAGTAATCATCCAATTTCCAAATGCAGTGTGACCTAACTCGTTAGTGATTCGCGTACCAGATTTTGGATCAAATCCAACTTCGTGTTCGATCGCGAGTAAATCTGTATCAGTTTTTTCCCATTGATTTGGAGTCTGAAACAAATTTTCTGGAGGCGTTGTAAATCCTTCTGCATTAACTAACGTTGCACCCGTTGGAACATAAAAACGGACATAACTAATATTTGGTGACGCTTCGTTTGCGAGTGCGCTTGCTTTTTGATCGCGCTTTATTCGAACCGTAACTGCGACTGTTCCATCTTCTGAAATTTTTGCTTGATGATCAATTGATTGTGTGATCAGCGCATCTGTTTTTCCGCCACCGAGATTTGTCGCGATGAATGCTAAGTAATCTCCATCTACATTATTTTGTAATGCACCGTCCCATCCGAA
This sequence comes from Candidatus Magasanikiibacteriota bacterium, assembly GCA_026396555.1. Classification (GTDB taxonomy): domain Bacteria; phylum Patescibacteriota; class Patescibacteriia; order Magasanikbacterales; family 2-02-FULL-50-9b; genus 2-02-FULL-50-9b. Next base: position 1,099 of record JAPLWO010000033.1, on the reverse strand, counting down.
TGAGGAAATCTGTTTTTGTTCGTCTGCGTCACGTGAGTACAATTGAATATCGCGACGCTCCAATCCTTGTAGAAGGGCAGTGACGAGTGGCAAAAAATGTTCAGGCGCGCCAGATTTGATCGTTGCGATCATTGCGGGTGCGGCATCGGTGATGATTTCCTTTGGTTTTGTTTTTGTTGCGTCGTCAGCACTTGTTTTTGCAACGTCGATCGACGATCGCATCGTGTTCAATGCATTTTCTGCCGTTAATTCAGGAGCATTATCTCCACCAATTTTTACAGGGCCCACAATGGCGAGTAAATCTGGCAAAATAGATGCGTTCACTGCGATCACACCGTCAACTGAAGGACCTTGAGATTTTTCGAGGAACCACATGAGCTTGCGTGCTGATGTTGGAAAGTCTGGAAACCAATTTCCATCTTGAAATTCCCAGCGCGCGTTGAGCAAGTGCATTGGAAGTGGCGCGAAAACGTCAGCTTTGAGCGAGCCTTGTAAATCGTATGAGCCACCTGCAGGCACGCTTAAATTTTTTACTTCGCCGTTTTCGATGTCGAGTAATGCAAATGAACCAATGAATCCGCCGGTTGGGCGAAGTTCTGCTGAGTTTTGAAAAACAATTAAATATCGTCGTGGAGAAGAATTGCCGAGTGTTGAAAGAATAACGGGACCAACAGATGATAAGTATTCTGCATCATTATCGAGTGCTAAAATTGCATCGCGTGCTTGTCCGACAAATGCACGCTGATTTTCTGGAAGTGTTGATGTGTCGATCGGGCGTACTAATTCTGCGGCAGCTGAAAGATCGGAAACCACTGCGCGGTTGCCTTCGAAGAATAACGATAATCGTTCGATGAGTGGCGCATCACTTTTCGCTTTCAAGGTTCGAAATAATTGCATGTACGACGCCGCAGCAAGCGAAACGTGTTCACCAGCACCCACTAAACGAGTCGCAACGCCGTATTGCGCGCCGATAACCGGTGTGTGTCGAAGAACAAATTCTTCAGCCGGGTCAATTTTCTGTAACGATTGATTTGCTGAATGAAATGTTCTGAGTGCTTCGATAATCTGATCACTTACCGCATCAAAATTTTTACCAACT
>JAPLWO010000037.1 GCA_026396555.1 Candidatus Magasanikiibacteriota bacterium | reverse complement strand
CGGAAAGGGCTTGAGCGCGAGCGTGCAGCCGAGCTTGGCGACGACGACTGTGGTGCGGAGCAAGGCGGCGAGAGCGATCAAAAAGAGCAAATTCCACATGAGAACCTCCGGCTCGACGGGAAAGTAGGTGTCGAGTTGAAGAAAACTATAGCACCAAATCATTATTCTGTCAACCCTTGAGTTGACGAAAAGTGGGGATTAATTATCATAAATCGCAAAAAACCGCATAACTGAGCGCATTCCAACCTAGACCCTTGACAAAATCTGTAAAACGTGGTATTCTAGTTTGTTCCCACTGAACACAGGGGACCTGATAAATGATCATAATTAGCCTAGCTAAATCCCTATGACCACTATTCAACGCCCAAATTCACGTCCAGTGGCGGCAACACTACTCGCTGTATTTTTAATAAGTACCGCAGCTGTCGGCCTGGTACGGAGTTTGAAGCCAAGCACTGCATCAGCAGGAGCTTTATATCCATATAAGGCAGACGCTAAATGGTACAACGGCCCAGTTGCAAAACCAGTTTTATCTGGAAACAACATGGCATTTGTAACACTTTGGGAAAACGGCGGACAGTCACAGTACTTGTACATGACTGACCTCGTTACCGGAAAGGATGCGAAAATCACAAGCTATCCAATTGCAACTAATACTTCAATTGCGATTTCTGCCAATTATGTAGCATGGACAAACGGTTACAAAAACAAGTGGAATCTCTTCTTGTTTGACCGCTACTCATATACATCAAATGTGGTTCTCGACACCATGAATGAACTTGGTAAACCATCTATCGATGGAACGAAGATCGCATGGCGCGAAGCAAACTACGACCAAACCGGTGCACAAATCCGCATCTACGATCACGCAACAAAAGAATTCACGACTCTCTCATCTGGTAAATGGTATTCCGATCCAGTGGTGAGTGGTAATCGCGTTGCATGGTTTGAAACAACCACAAGTTGTAACAATGATTCGTATCGTTTGTGTAATCCAGATTCAGCAAAGAAAAATCTCGTTGTATATGATTTGACCGACAACACGACACGCGTTATTGCGTCAGACGTTGTCTCGATCTTTGCGCCTACCATGTCGTCAACACGTCTTGTGTGGACAGCAAAGAGCGCGGGTCATTATGACTTGTACCAAAATGAATTGTTTGCAAACGTGACAACACGTTTAACAAATAATGAATTGGACGAAACAGAACCTGTTCTTGCAAACGGCCGCATCGCATATCTCGGAATTTCGAGTATTGCGAACAGCAGCGATGTGCTTTCAGTTGCACACGTGTTCACGATTGCAACAAAACAAGATCAGGCAATGCAGTACGAAGGTGTAAATCAAAGCTCAGTCACGATCAGTGATGATTTCATGGCATGGTCTGAAACACGAAGCGATTCACGAATCTACATTTACGACTTCAATAAGTCGGCAACTAAAGTTGATACAGATCGTGATGGTCTTTCTGCAGCAGCAGAGCAAACGTTTGGAACTGACCCACAAAAAAAGGACACAGATAGCGATGGTATCTCAGATACTGACGAAATCGTCATGTTCAAAACCAATCCTACAGCAACGGATTCGGATGGGGATGGTTTATCAGACTACGAAGAATTGTTCCATTATCACACAGATCCAATGAGTTTCGACACCGATGGTGACGGCTATAACGATGGTCTTGAAGTGAAAACAGGCCACAACCCAAAATCTTTTTCAAAGAAATTGGTTCCAGCGGCTATGTTCGAATGGACAGCTTCTCCACGATAATACACTACACTACTACTTGAATGCGCGTTTTAAAACCGCCGGGAATTAGACCTGGCGGTTTTTGGTTTGTATAAAACTGCCTGATGCGGGTGTGTTCGCGAGACCCTCTTTGGATTTTCCCGGCGGAAAATCCTCGAGTTCCTCGGCGTTGCTCGTTTTGCCTTTTGGCAAAACTCCGGCCCGCAACGCCTGCGCAGTCTCGCTCACACACCCGCATCAGGCAGGCTCACACAAATCAATTTCCGAGGTATGGAATGGAAATGTTGCCGATGTAAGTACCGTCTGGGAGTTTCCAAGAGTTTTCTGTCGCTGATTGAAGAGCGGGGATTTGATTATTGGGATCAAGTTGCCACTCAGGTTTTAAAACGATGTACACACGTCGAACGCCAGCGAATTCTCCGGCGTGTATGAGAAGTCCGCGGTCTAAATTTCCGTACATCGCCGGCAAGAAAAATTTTGTATATAGTTCACCGCCCGTTGGAATTGGATAGAAATAAAAATCGTGGTTTGGAAGTTGACGATCAAAAAAACCAAATCGCGCGAGCGCTGCCGCGGAAGTTGTTTGATCGGCAAGAACGATGTATGGCGCGCCCGATGCGTCGGCATCGATTGAATTTATAATTTGGAAATCTCGTTCAGAAACATTTTGTGCTTTGGTATGCGAAATAGAATTCCACGCAGGATATATGGTGTACCAGGTGGCTGTCGCGATGACGACGGCGCTGAACGTAACAATAATTTTTGTTTTTTTATTTTCAATCTGCGCGATTAATTTTTCAAATCCAATAGCAGCGAGCGGAATCATACAAAGGTATGCAGCAAGTAGAAGGCGACTGGTAAATGCTGTTTGTTCGTATCCGATGACATTGGTTAGTTGAATCGGAAGTGTTGCGAACGCGGAAAGAATTAATACAAGTGAGAACAGAAATAAATCTCGCGCAGGCGATTTATTTCTGAGTGCGGAAAGCGCAAAAATGAAAATTAAAAGTGGTGCGATTGCAGCTGCAATATATGCCAGACGTGTGAGTACGAACGGTTGGAATGCGGAAATGGTCGGAATAAAGAGTGCGGAAACATGCGCGAATGACAATTGTGCAAAAGAAATCGTATCGTGACTAAATAAAATTAACAACGTAGCAGGCGAGGCAATTAAGAGTGCGGAAAGTGCGGCGCGTGGAAATGGTTTTTTGACACACATCCACGCGAGCAGTGCTACAGCAGGAATTCCACTCAGCGGATGAATGCTGCCAATACCAATAACAGTGAGTACATGGAGCACCCACGTTCGTGTGGAAATTTTTTTCGGTGCGAGCCACAGTTCCATGATCAATCCAAAAAATAATAAGTGCCCGAGTGCTTGTGGTGTTTGTGTGGTGAAGAGTGGATTAAACAAAATAAAAAATCCAACAATTATTGCGGGTATTTTTTCTGCATGTTCTGTATGGGCACGCGCGCGAAATATTGTTGCGAGCAATAGAGTTGATGCAATGAGCGGAACGATCCACGAAATAATGGTGATGGGTTGCAGTGTGGTAATTTGCGCGAATGATGCGATGACTGCGTCGAATCCATTATAGAGCGGTGTGAGTGGAGTGATTGATCCATGTGTTAACCACGCAGCAATAGTTGCATGATGAATGAAAATATCAAACCCATAGCCGAGTGGAAAAAATAACGTATTAAGACTTATTAGAAAAAAAGAAGTGATGAAAAAAAGTGCGTCATTAATTTTTTTGTAAAAAAATCCGTATGCAAATAGACCAAAAATCAGAAGCGCGAGCACTTCAAATTTTATATTTGAACATTGCCAGAGACTCGCACACGCAGCTGTAATCGCGCGATGTGTGAACGCGACATAAAATCCAAGCACGACAAATAAAAATAATCCTGCGTTAAAAAACCATGATTTTTTTTCTTGCGACGGCGTTTTAATTTCGTTCGGTAGGAGATTCAAGGTGATGAAACTTGAAATTGAAAGTAGCGCGAAACCAAACCAGCGCGCGTGTGGCCAGCCAACTAGATGGTAGGTGAGTGTGCCCAAAAAAGCGGAAATTCCGATCGCGCCGAGTATAAAAGGAAGTAGATTGCTTTGGGCAGTGTATTTGCGTATACTAAGGCTCATAAGTTTAAAAACATGGCAACAAGCGAGATTTATTTGCACGATAAGATCTTAAATAAGACGATTTTGTGGATGATTCCACATTGGGTACACCCAAATGCGGTGACGCTACTTCGTCTCATTTTGATTCCTTTTGTCGTTTACGTCAATTATATTGGGATGTATCGAATTGGTATGCCGCTTTTTTTGTTTGCTGCGTTTACTGATGCGGTCGACGGTTCGCTCGCGCGCACACGGGGACAGATCACTAATTTTGGAAAATTGTTTGATCCGCTCGCAGATAAATTGTTGATCGGTTCGATGATCGTTTTGTTCATGTTTCGTTATCTTGATCACCGTCTTGCATATGCGGTGCTAAGTGTCGAACTGCTCTTCATTATACTCGCGACTGCACGCCGTGTCGCGGGGCATGTGGGTCAAGCGAATTTGTGGGGGAAATTAAAGATGCTTTTTCAATGTATCGCGGTGTGTTTAATTTTACTCGGATTGGCGGGTGGTGATTTGATTTATTTCGCAGCAGCATCATGGATTTTTGGTGCAGCAATTGTATTAGCAATTGTGAGTTTGTTTTTTCATGGAATATGATAGATCGTGTTCGAGGATTTTTTAAAAAAATACCGAACCATCTAATGCTAGGGATTGGCATTTTTATTTTGGTCGTAGGTGGATACATTTTTTCAATGCAGGGTCAGGTAAATTCGCCAGATGAAAATGCGAACCTTGTTTTTGCGCGGACGTGGAAAAGTTCTCAAACACTTTTTGTATCGAATAAGGTTGCACCACCAACGGCTTATCCATTATTTCCTCGAAGTGTTTCGATTGTGACAAACGGTGTGCGACCCGGCGGATTTATTGGACTGTCGGTTCTCTATGGAAGTTTATCGATTTTTTTCGGAGACACATCATTATTTTACTGGACGCTCTTTTTTACAATCATTGCTGCGCTCGGGTGGTGGTTTTTGATCCGACGAATGTTTGGACGCGAAATTGCTGATATTTCATTTTGGTTATTTTTATTTCACCCGGCTGTTTTGTATTACTCGGCTCGAGGGCTATTTCCAAATGAGTTGCTGTTAGATTTTACAATTATTGCGATCGCTGCAGCGTGGTATGCGTGGGAACATCCGCGAAAAAATATCGTGATGATTTTATTGGCGATCATTTCTACGTTGAGTGCAATTGCTGTTCGGCCACCAGAAGCATTGGTGATTTTCGGGATAGTTTGTGTTTCGATTATGATTTGGAGTAGCGATCGACGCATTCGTGCGCGTGCGCTGACAGGTCTTGGCGGGTGTGCCTTTATTGCAGCTCTATTTTTTATTGCACGATTAAAAAATTGGTTGCCGGGTGGGTATCAATTTGTTGAGCTTAATTCTGTCAGTTCGTTATTTTTTCCATTCGGCATTCATTTTAAGTTGGTTGCGCATGCGGTGTATGATTTTACCGTTCGATTATTCACGGTGTGGTCGGTGTTGCCAGCGGTCGGCGTTATGTGGTGGGCGTTAGAATCAATTAAAGAAAAAAAAGATCGATTGATTTCGGCATATGTGACAGTAATAGCATCGGTTAGCGTGTGGTTA
>JAPLWO010000017.1 GCA_026396555.1 Candidatus Magasanikiibacteriota bacterium | reverse complement strand
CTGCTGGATCGATGTAAAAAATTGTTCCACCAAATTTTTCACCGGGAAGTGCGTCGAGTGTAATATCTGCAGCGTGATTGAGGGAAATACGTCCGATATCAACTTCAGGGATAAAGGCTTCGATTTCCATGTGATCAACCGCCATGAGGCTGACGGTCGCGCCCGATGGTGAAACGAGTTCTCCGACTTTTGGTACGATATTCGTAATGACACCGGAAAATGGCGCGCGCAATGCAAATTTTGCTGCTTGTTCTTTGTAGAGCTGGACGTTTGCAGAAGAAACTTCGATTTGTGCGTTTGCAGATGCAAGACTTGCGTCTGCTTGTTTAACTGCCGCAACTTGAGCCGCCACTTGTTCATCTATAGAACCTGATTTTTTAATTGAGAGCTCGTTATTTAATTGCGCGACCGTGATTTTTTGTGTTGCGATTGATTGTTGAAGTGAACTAATATTTGTTTGCGCTGTGACTACTGCGGAAATTGCAGTCGAAACATTTGCGCGCGCGGGGCTAAGTGTAGAATCGTTAAGTGCGCATGCGATCATTAAAGAATCTTTGGTGCGGTCTAAAAATTGTCTGATAGTTGTTAAATAGGTGAAAGATGTTTGCAATGCAATTTCACGTTCTGCATTTGTTTTGGAATTCAATGCTGAATTTGAGGCGCTCCATTCAGTGAGTGCGCGTTCCGCAGATGAGCGAAGCGCTTGTGCATCGGTGCGAGATTGTAAGTCACACGTGTTATACGTTGCAGTATAATTTCCAAGACTACCACTAAATAATGAACCGACTGTATTTACGATAGCGTTGTCAGATTTTGTTTGCGCGTCAGAAAGTGTAGTTACAATTGAGTCGTATGATGATTGTAAACTTTGCGCTGCTTGTTGTGCATTTAAATCTGCAGTTGTTACTCCTTCGCGATTTCCATTAGTGAGTTGTTCTAATTTTGCTTGTTGAATATCTAGTGCTGCAACATATTGATTTCGTTGCGCAATTGCACTTGCGAGGGAACCCTCAGCTTGTCTGACCTGAGCATTAATTTCTCCTGCATTGAGCTGCATAATGAGCTGTCCTGCTTTAACAGAACTTCCTACAGGCGCGTTAATGGAAGCGACTTTGCCCGAACGCTCGAATCCGAGATCAACTCGATCAGATGATTGAGTTTTGCCGGTGACTGTTACGAATTGTTGTAGTGTTCCACGAGTGACAGCAATGGTTGGTCGTGCGGCTTGGTTCTTAGCTTGAATGTTATGATAAATGGCGCCGCTGCCAATAATGACGACCGTCGTGATGCCGATGATCCATTTAAATCGTGGTGTCATAGAGGTTCAAAAAGAGGGAAATGATAGGGGTATTTTAGCAGGAAAAAGAGGTCAAAGCAAACGGTAATAGACCAGGATTCGCTTTTGGCATGAAGCATCTCGTGCCAAAAGCCTGCCAATACGCGATGCGACCTATGGTCGTGTGTATTGGCTTCGAATCCTTAATCTTTTGCAAATAAAAAAGCTGAGTAAAACTCAGCTTTTTTATTTGGCTCCGAGACCAGGATTCGAACCTAGATACTCTGCTCCAGAGGCAGAAGTCCTACCATTAGACGATCTCGGAATGCCGCAAAACTATATCAGAAATATAAAATGTTTGCAAGGTGTTGGTAGATAACGCTATGCGAGCACACGTCCGCCAAATGTGTCAATAATATCTGTTAATTCTGGTTCTTGAGATTGTTCCAATGTCACGCAACTCACGGAATATGTCATTTGATGACCAACAAGTTCTGATAAGCGATTCTCGATTTTAGTTTTTATTTTTATCTCAACTAATTTTTCTCGATACATAGGGAAGGAAACGACGAGTTCGATTTTGTTGCCGACGACTGCTTGAATTGAAGAAGCAGAAATAATAATTCCCAGCGATGGTTGTTCTGAAATAATACTTTGAACCGCAGCATTCCAATGTGTACGAATTTGCTGCTCTGCAGAAATGTCGACAACTTCAAGTGGTACGTCGATTTTAGCTTCGTCTGATTCTTCATCAATGAGCGATACTGATGGCATGTCAAAGTCGTCGGACGAGGACGGTGAAATTGGTGCGGCAATTATAGGTGGAGCGACTGGCGGGGTCACTGGTTTTACAACGAGAGGCGCTGGAGGTATTGGTGCTGTGGGCACTACAGGTTTGACTGGCGCTGACTTGGTTATCAGTTCAGGTTTAACGGGCGAACACAATTCACTAATTACAATGTGAAGTGGAATGAACGATGATGAAATGGTTTTGTAGAGCTGTTTTTTTTCAAGCAATAATTCAAGTAACTTCGCGAGCCAGCTTGGATCAAATTTTTTTGATCGCTCAATCAAACTCGCAGATTCGGTGTCAGTGAAAATTCCAATAAATGCCGGCACTGTCCCACATGCGCGGACGACTAATAATTCATGGGCGTGTCGGATCAACGCGTCATGTAACCACAATAAATCAATTCCTTGTTCGAATAAATCTGCAATGCGCGAAAATGCAGCGGCAGCATCGTCAGCAACGATTTTCTCAAGCAATTCAATTGATTCAGAAAATAACGTAGGCGGTAAAATTGCATCTGCTGCTGTATCGTCGAGCTGTGTTACGCCGGTTGCGAGCAATTGCCCTAACAAAGATTCCGCATCACGCATCGCGCCGCCTGAAGCTGCGAGAATGCGTCGAATAACGGTATTTGAAATTTCAACTTTTTCAGCTAACGCAATCGCGCGCAATTTTTCTTCCATCACGAGAGCGAGAAGTGGATGAAAAATAAAACGCTGACAGCGCGACGCAATAGTCGCTGGAATTTTATGTAACTCAGTTGTCGCCAAAATGTACACAACGTGTGCTGGAGGCTCTTCCAGTGACTTGAGGAGTGCATTAAACGACGATGTCGAAAGCATGTGGACTTCGTCGATGATAAAAATTTTGAATTTGTCGCGTGTTGGTAAAAATCGTGCATTCTCAATAATTTCTTCGCGAACCGTATCAACGCCTGTATGTGTTGCGGCATCAAGTTCAATCACGTCAACTGAGCGACCTGCAGTAATATCAACACAAGAAGGGCAGGCACCGCATGGTTCGAATTCACCGGGCGCGCGCGTGTGGCAGTTCAATGCTTTTGCAAGTACGCGGGCGGTCGTTGTTTTACCGGTACCGCGTGTGCCAGATAACAAATATGCATGGGCCGTTCGGCCGCTCGCAATTTGATTTTGAAGTGTTTGAGTGATTCCGGTTTGGCCCTGAATGTCAGCAAATCGTTGTGGTCGGTATTTTCGGTACAGAGTTTCAGCCATAGTCATCCTATAATAGCAGATGCGCGCGCATTAGCAAGTTGTCGCGGAATTAATAGACGCGCGCTGTTCGAGCACGAATTTCTTCCTCAACTAACACACGATCTTTACCTTGTTTCAAACGTGCAAGTTGACGGATTGCTTCTGCGAGTTCGTAATTTCGTTCTGGAAATTTATTGATACCCATGTTAAATGGTTTTCCTGCGGTACCGTTAATCAATAATTTAATATACGCGGTTCGATTTTCGATATTTACCAAATCGTATCCGGTAAATGTTGGTGCAAATTCTTTTTGCAAAAATTCACCATCTTCCGCACCGATACGAAATGAAACCATGGTACCAACGTTACCAAAAATTGCATCGCGAATTTTTGTGTCGTTATTTTGCGTGAGCTGACCAACGTATTGATGGGCGATAATCAAATTGAGGCGATATTTTCGAGCTTCAGACAAAATCGTTGCAATCGAATCCGTAATAAAGTTTTGAAACTCATCAATGTATAGATAAAAATCTGGGCGATCATCTTTTGAGGAATCGGTACGCGATAACGCAGCCATCAAAATTTTACCCACGAGCACCATACCGAGCAGGTACGCGTTCATGTCACCAATTTTACCTTTTGATAATTTCACCAACAAGATTTTTCGTTTATCCATTACTTCGCGGAAATTAAACGCACTCGTTTGTTGGCCGATAATTGGACGCATGTAATCGTTCGAAACAAACTGCGTTAATTTTGAGGTGATATACGGAACCATGTTTTGAAGAGATGCTTCGCCACCCGCTTTTTGCGCCTCCTTCACCCAAAAATCATACACAACCGGGTTGTGACATTTTGATAATTTAAAGCGACGAAAATCTTCATCTGCTAATAATTTCGGAACTTCCATGAGCGTTGAACCAGACTCCGGATCTTCCATCAAAAGTAACATCGCGTTACGCATGTATTGTTCAAACATTGGACCAC
>JAPLWO010000077.1 GCA_026396555.1 Candidatus Magasanikiibacteriota bacterium | reverse complement strand
AGATTCCAAAGAACTCTTTAACCGTGATCACGGGTCTTTCAGGTTCGGGAAAATCATCGCTTGCGTTCGATACAATTTATGCTGAAGGTCAGCGTCGATACGCAGAAAGTTTGTCGAGCTATGCACGCCAATTTATGGGCATGCAGGACAAACCAGATGTTGATGAAATTAAAGGATTGTCACCAACGATTGCGATTGATCAAAAAACAGCAGCGCTCAATCCACGCTCGACTGTTGGAACCGTTGCGGAAATTTACGATCACTTGCGTTTGTTATTTGCACGCATCGGTCGCCAGCATTGCCCCGTGTGTGGTGGCGAGTCACGCGAATTTTCTCGCGGACAAATTGTTGAAGAAGTTCGAAAGATCGCGCGCGAAAAAGGTGAGCTCTATATTTTAGCGCCGGTATATAAAGATGAAGCGATCAATGATTACGCATTGATGAGCGCGATGGAAAAAGCGGACGTTGACATGGCGCGCGTCGACGGAATGTTTATTCGAAAATCAGAAGTACAATACTTGAATTTATCAGCAGAAGTTCCTCACACAATTGAATTGGTTGTTGGTCGCGTCGAAGATATTAAGAAAGCGGACGTGAGCGGATTCGTGACCAAAGGTTTGGAATGGGGAAATGGGTTTGTGATTGTGACAGCGATGGATACAGGCGAAGATACCATTTTTTCGACAGAACGCCTGTGCGCAAATTGTGGAACACGATTGCCTTCGTTAGAACCTGGTTTTTTTAGTTTTAATTCTCCGCACGGCGCATGTCCTCGCTGTACCGGTTTGGGAATTACGCTCGACGTTGATCCAGATTTGGTCATGCCAAACGATCGATTGACGCTCGCGGAAGGTGCGATTCAACCATGGACGCGCATTACCGGCAATCAACAATATTACCAAAAATTATTAACTGCAGTTGCGGAGAAACACGGTTTTTCTGTTGACACTCCTGTTTCACAATTGAAAAAACAGGCGCTTGATATTTTGTTGTACGGAACCGGACAGCAGACATATGTAGTCGAAGAAAAAGATGTCGTGTTTGAAGGTGTTGTTGCGAATTTAACGCAGCGTCATGCAGAAACAACATCGGATTATATTCGAAAAGAAATCGAAGGTTACATGCGCGAACGTATTTGTCCGATTTGTGATGGACGACGCCTTCGTAAAGAAGCGCTCGCAGTTACGATTTTGGGCAGCACGATTTCAGATTACACCGGCTACGCTGTCGAAGAAGCGCTCGATGTGTTTCGTGCGTTGCAAAGTGATAAAGAAATTAAAAAAGAAGCGGGCGCGAAAACTGAAACCGCAGCGAAGAAAAAAACTGCGGCAAAAGTTGGCGCAGGCGCTCCAGTTTATCCAACAGGCGCTCAATTTACTGAACGCGAACGCATGATCTCGACGCCAATTTTGAAAGAAATTGTGAAACGTCTCGAAGATTTGCACAAAGTTGGGTTGGATTACATGACGATTGATCGTTCGATGAATACATTGTCAGGTGGTGAAGCGCAGCGTGTGCGTTTGTCGACGCAATTATCGAGCGCGTTGACGGGCGTGATTTATATTTTGGATGAACCATCAATTGGTTTGCATCCACAGGACACTCAGAAATTGATTGATACATTGAAGTCACTCCGCGACATTGGAAATACCGTGATCGTTGTTGAACATGATGAAATGATGATGGCTCAAGCGGACTATGTGATTGACGTGGGTCCAGGCGCGGGACGATACGGCGGAGAAATTATGGCGGCTGGAACGTTGAAAGAAGTTTTGAAATGCAAAGAATCGTTGACCGCGCAATATTTATCAGGTAAACGAAAAATTGAACCACCGAAAAAATTGCACAAAGGAAATGGAAAAGCGCTTGTCGTAAAAGGTGCAACTGCATTTAATTTGCGCAACGTTGATGTATCATTTCCACTTGGAAAATTTGTGTGTGTGACCGGTGTGTCAGGTTCAGGTAAATCAACGTTGGTAATCGACATTCTCGGTAAAGCACTTGCGAAACATTTTTACCGCGCGAAAGATGAGCCGGGAGCGCATAAATCAATTACGGGTCTCGAACATATTGATAAAGTAATTACGATTGACCAGTCGCCGATTGGCCGCACGCCACGTTCAAATCCTGCGACATACACGAGTGTGTTTACCTCGATTCGTGATTTGTATACGGAACAACCAGAAGCGAAAATGCGCGGATACGACGCGGGAAAGTTTTCGTTTAATGTTAAAGGTGGTGGGCGCTGTGAGGCGTGTTCTGGAGAAGGTTACGTGCGAATTCCAATGCAATTTTTGGCGGATGTGTACGTTGAGTGTGATGAATGTCACGGAAAACGATATAATGCAGAAGCTTTGGAAATTCATTATCGTGGAAAACATATTGCAGATGTGCTCGCGATGACTGTTGATGAAGCGCGCCAATTTTTTCATGACATTCCTTCGATCGGCGACAAGTTGCAAATTTTGTACGATGTAGGTTTGGGATATTTGCAGCTCGGTCAGCCTGCGACAACATTGTCAGGTGGTGAAGCGCAGCGTGTGAAACTTGCGACCGAACTTTCACGTCGCGCAACAGGAAAAACGTTGTATATTTTGGATGAGCCAACAACAGGTTTGCATTTCGAAGATATTAAACGCTTGCTCGACGTGTTGCAGCTGCTTGTAGACAAAGGAAATTCATTACTCGTGATTGAACATAATTTGGATGTGGTGAAATGTTCTGATTGGGTGATTGATATGGGTCCGGGTGGCGGAAAACATGGTGGCGTTGTTGTTGCTGCAGGTACACCAAAAGATATTTTGAAAGCAAAAGATAGTTTAACCGCGCAAAACTTAAAAGGACTTATATGATGACAAACGTTGATGCGCAGGGAGTTGCATTAGTACCAGAAATAATTTTCGAGACAAAAGAATACGTGGTGATTAATAAGCCAGCGGGTCTTTTGGTGCATCCTGCAGAATCAGCGCCCGGTGAAAAAACACTGACTGATTGGTTAAAGAAAAAATTTCCAAAAATTAAAACAGTTGGAGACGAACCAGAATTGCGACCGGGAATTATGCATCGATTGGATCGCGAAGCGAGCGGATTGATGGTTGTTGCATTAACACAAGCGGCGTTCGAAAATTTGAAAGCGCAATTTCAAGAACGCACGATTGAAAAATAATATTTGGTTTTGGTGCATGGAAAAACAATTCGTGAGTTTGGTGAAATTAATTTGCCGATGAGTCGCTCATCGCGTGGTGGCCGTATGGCAGCGAACGCGTCGAACTCGGAAGAATCGCAAGAAGCGAAAACTGAATATTATGTTGCGCAGCGATATTCAACCGCGACATTGTTGCGTGTGGTTATTCACACGGGTCGCACACATCAGATTCGTGTGCACATGTTTCAATTACAACATCCAGTAGTCGGTGATACGTTGTATCCGGTGAAAAAAACAGGAAAAGCATTTCCAAAACCGCCGCGTTTGCTCTTACATTCAGCGCGTCTCGCATTTACGGATTTGGCAGGTGAACGAAAAGAATTTGCGCTGCCGATGCCGCCAGACATGACTGCGTTTGTTGCTCAATTAAAAAAAGCATAATAAAAAAATATGGCGCAGGCAAAAGTTTTCATCATCATGGGTCCATCGGGAGTGGGAAAGACGGTGATTGGTCATGCCTTGTTGCGCCGATTTAAGCGGTTGTCGAAAATTGTTACATACACGACGCGTACTCAGCGACCAGGCGAAGTCGATCATATTGATTATCATTTTGTAACGCCGCGCGAGTTTGAACGAAAAGTTGCGGCCGGAGATTTTATCGAACACGCAACAGTTCACGGAGATTCATACGGCAGCGCGTGGGAAGATTTGAAGCGACTCGCGCAACAGGGAATCTCGACGCTTTTTATTATTGATATTCAGGGTGCAAAAATTTTGAAGAAAAAAATTCGCGATGCGGTGACGATTTTTATCGCGCCGGATAATATGAATTCATTGCGTGTTCGTTTGGCGCGTCGTCGTTCGAATGAAACGCAAGAACAAGTGGATCGCCGCATGGAAACTGCACGTCGCGAAATGGCACAAAAAGATTGGGCTGAACATATGGTCATCAATCGCCAAGGTCAGCGTATGGAGGCGATTCGCGCGGTGGCGAAGATTGTGAAGGAGTATATGTATCCGCACGCAACGAAATAAAATAATACCACCCGCTCAAATAAAATAATTCGCGTTCAATTCAGGACACGCGTCAAAATCCCCAGCGGGATTTCGCGCTGTCTCTCAGTGTTGCTCGTTTTGCCATTCGGCAAAACACCGGCCCGCAACGCTTCCGAGACGTCCTTCATCGAACGCGAATTATTTTATTTATGACGGCGATGTTATAATAGGTCGCGATATGCACAATAATCCATTTCTACAACCAATCACCCCAGCTGCAGAAACAGATCCTGTTCAAAATCAGGATTTGATTCGTGCGTTGCTCGGAGATGAGACCGCGCAAGAATTTGCGGGGTTGGTTTCGGATCAACCGAAAACAACGCGACAACCGCGGCCAAATTTAAAAGCGCTCTCGGACGCTGCGCTTGCTGCTCAGCCAGATTTGTTAGCGGCGTCTGCAGAAAGACAGGCAGAACGATTTTTTACTAATGAGTTGCCTATACAATTTAATCAACAAATTAAATCGCTTTTAGAAACAGGATTTTTAGTTAAAAATGAAACTGGAGAAATTGGTACCGCAGGAATTGATAATAAGTTTTATCAAGCCCCAGCGCTCGAACAGGTTGCTGTATATTTTACAGCACCAGAACGAAAAGATTTTGTAAATAGAAAAGTTATTGAAGGATTTACAAGGGTTCTTATCACACCGTTTGCTGCCTCAATGTCTTCATTCGAAAATAGAACAAGAAATAATATTCGAGAACATGGAACTGGTAAAGATCCTTCAAAAAAACTTCTTTTAGACGGGGAGCGAATAGAATTCGACGAATCGTCTGCGCTTGTTTATGTGGCTGAACCATTTCGAGGAGCAGACAGAACGGGCGCGATGCAATATTTCGTTGGGACATCAAAATCTGTGGGAGAAAGTGGTGTCTTTAAAACGAAAGCAGAGATTATTGCTGACACCATCCAGCCGTTTCCCGGGTTTCGAATTCAGTTATTAAAAGATTCGGCTACGAATTCTCAAAAAAAGAATGAGGCCTCGAGCGGTGGCGAAGATTTCAGTGATTTTATTAAAGGAATGCAGGATCCCAACTCAACATATTTTGGTGAACATGGTTTAACACCGGAAGACTGGTTTGTATTGTTTAACACTACGCTCCATGAAACAAATGAAGTGATTCATGTGCGAGAAAATGACCAAAGCCGTTACGACGGCACTTTGTTGACGGACTGCAAAGCTAGTATGGGAGGTTTCTTAATGATACCTAGAGCATGTTGGCATATGGATCGAGTGGAGGCGCAGATTGATGTTGCTGATGGTAAATTATCTTCGCTTTCAATCGATCAGATTACTCGCGCGATTAGTTAAAAACCCCGCCAAAATCACGAACTTGACTCTTTTTAGGCTATTTGATACACTACTCGCACTATGGAACTTTACGCAGATATTCGCCCTGGACAAATTGTACGCGTCCACCAGGTGATCAAAGAAACAACCCCAAAAGGTGAAATTAAAGAACGTATCCAGATTTACGAAGGTTTAGTATTGAAACGCTCACACCGCAAGGAAGATGGCGCAACAATTATCGTCTACAAGAAATCAGGTACAGTTGGTGTAGAGAAGATTTTTCCTCTCAAATCTCCAACAATCAAGACGATCGAAATCGTTCGTGCGTTCCAGGTTCGCCGTGCAGATATTTCGTACGCAAAGACTGCAACGAAGAAAATGAAAGAAAAACGAACTGTCAGTGCAACAAAGCCTGCAGCAAAAAAGGCAAAAGCAAAGAGTGCAAAATAAGACTCAATAAAAAAAACCGCCCGTTTCGATGGGCGGTTTTTTTATTTCTTGAGAAACGCGAGCGCTTGAATTTTCGTTTTAATTTTCCCTGAAAGCTGGGCTTCGCGAACGGTCATCAATAATTCGCCGATGCGTGGACCCGGCGCGATTTTGAGCGCGGCCATAATTTCATTTCCGTCGATAAGTGCTGCGGGAAGTTCTTGGCGACCGCCGCGGGTTTTTAATAAATTTCGAATGCGTGCGAGCACATCGTCGAGATGTCGTTTTTTATCTTTTTTGTTTGACGGAATTGTTGCAGATCCGTCGCCGAACAGCATCGTCAATAATTCACGGCCGCGATCAATGTCGCGCAAAAAATATTTTTCAATCGTCGTTTCTTTCATGTCGCGAACATCGGCTTGTACGGCGAGGAGATGATGTTCGACCAACCAAACTAATAAATCAGTATTAATATTAAATCCTTCGACCGACGATAATTTCAAACGTTCTGCGATCACGCGAGCGACTTTTGCTCCTTCGGTGTCGTGGCCCGTAAAACGAATACGATCAACGCCATCTTTTTTCGGCGTTTGAATCGTTAATGGTTTTGCCACGTCGTGCAACATTGTCGCAACATATTGTGTCGGCGATGCAACTGCAGGCGCATTAAAAATCGGCGGCAATTTTTTGATGAATTTTTTGTACGGCGCGCCGTGTAAATTTTTGAGCGCTAAAACCGAATGTTGCCAGACGTCGCCTTCGTTGTGATAATTTTTTGGTTGCGGACATTTGTGCATCGCGAGTAATTCTGGTGCCACGTGTTTGAACGCCCCAAAAGAATCCCAGAGTTCCATGCAGCGAACCGGATTAGAGACAAGCGATTTTACCAATTCGCGGCCAATTAATTCGTATGGAACTTTTCGTTCGCCGCTATCGATGGTGTCGTTGACGCGCGCGATTGATTTTTTAATTGCAGTCGTTGTCGCAGGTTCAATCGTAAAATTTAGTTGGCATGCAAAACGAAGCGCGCGGAGCATACGTGTGTAATCTTCCGCAAAACGCGTTGCAGGTTTTCCAACAGCGCGAATTTTTTTTGCGCGTAAATCTACGCAGCCGCCAAATGGATCGGTGAGTGCGCCAGTCGCGAGATTGAGCGCCATCGCATTAATCGTAAAATCACGACGCGATAAATCATCTTCGATTGGTAAATCAAATTGAAAATTCACTGCGACATCACGATATGCGCCCGAGCCGCCCGCGATTTCGGTGCGGGGAAGTGCGATGTCGATTGCAGGTGCGAAGCCTCCTCGAATTTTTTCCGCAAATTTAATTACGCCAAATGTTTTTCCAACCACGTCGACATTACCAAATTTTTTTAAAAATGCGATGAGCTTTGGCATCGGAACGCCGCGCACCACCAAATCAATATCTTTGCTCTCGCGCTTCAATAAAATATCGCGCACCATGCCACCAACTAAAAAAACTTCCGCGTTCGGAAAAGTTTTCGCGAGCGGTTTAAGCCAGGGGAGCGAGAGATTGGTTTTGATCTGCGGCTGCTTCATATATCTTGTATCTTAGCGTAAAGCGCTTAAAAAGTCGAGATTTATGTGGATTTATGCGGCGACTTGCAAGCTAGACGGTTGTTTGTTACAGTCTGCCGAGGCGTTCTTAAAACGTAACGCTGGAGGATATCATGGCTCGAATGTGGGGTCGTCAAGAAGCTTTTGCAAGGGCTATGGAGAAGCGTGGCGTTTCATTTTCGATGATCGAAGAACTTTTGTTGCCGTCCAACAGTGCATGTGCTGACGAAATGGCGGCGCTCATGCGTCGGCAACACGCGGAAATTTACGATCAGACGAAGCCGCTGGTTTCTGAATCACATGCAGCAGCACGCACGATCATGGGCGATAACTTTCTAGGCTTGGAAGAAGTTGAATTGGTTTTCGGTGTCCGTTTTTCGAAAGCTCAGCGCGCCCAGCTCGCAGAAATTCCGTTCAGCGCGGAATTGCTCCGCGAATGTGCGCAGACGCACGTGCTTGCAGCAGGGTTTCCGACGTGGATTCTCCACATGCAGCAGAATCCGAAGTTTGAGCACCACCTGAATGAATTGTTTTTCTGTCTGCAAGATGGACCGCGGTATGAAGCATACAATTTTGTGCATACTCTGATCGACGTGCGCTGGTTTCTGCTTCGTAAGCAACCGATCAGAAATACGTCAGGTAGGTTGTATGACGCGCAAGTACGAAAAATTCCGCAGGGCGAGGAAGTGCCCTGGGCACGCGAAGTTGTTTTCGTTGCTGTTGCGATGTACATGCGGAAACACGAACGCTTGTTTACCCGGATGCATGTGAATTGTCGAGACACGTACGGCCCACATAACTTTCGGGTGTGTGTGAAGTCCTATGATGATCGGATTATGAATCAAGGAATTACTCTCGACAGCGATTTCGGTCTTGGCCGAAAGAGTAGTTATCGCGGCATCTGTTCAGTTCGGTATGCGTAATGTTCGATGCGACAGAACCGTCGCGCCACCTCTCACAAACACAGGTTTGTGCGAGGTGTTTTTTTATCTTGTAATAAGGCGTAAGAATTGTCATACTGACAGTAGCTTAAATATTAATTATTTTTTATGTTCGCTTTTTTCGCCATGCTTCACGGATTCTCGGACTGGGGTTTACTCGCGCTTCGTTTTGCGATCGGTGCAATTTTTCTTGCACACGGCACATCGAAATGGAAGATGTGGAAAATGCAGCCATCAGCTCAGATGCCAGCAGCCATGCTCGGAATTATGCGCTTGCTTTCAATCGCTGAACCGCTCGGCGCGCTCGCGGTTATTTTTGGTTTTTTGATTCAGCCTGCAACACTCGGACTTTGTTTGGTCATGGTCGGCGCGATCAAAATGAAAACAATGGATTGGAAAAAAACATTTGCAGGAGACGGTGGTTGGGAATTTGATTTAATAATTTTTGCAGCTTGTTTCGCATTGTATTTTCTTGGCGCGGGCCACATTGCACTTGATAGCATGTTGTTTGGATTGTGAAAATAAAAGTTTTAAAAGATCACGTTGCGTGGGAGGGAGAATGGAGTCGCGTGATTGAACGCGACTTTATTGGCGTACACGGTGAGCGCGAAGTGTATGAAGTGCATGTGCGCAAAACGCACGGACCGGTTGCGATTATTATTCCGGTGACTGCAGCGGGCGAACTTATTTTCATCAAACATTTTCGAATTCCACGAAAAGAATTTGTGTTGGAAACGCCGGCAGGAATCATGGATATTAAAGGAGAAAATCCAGCGGCGCTCGCACGTCGTGAATTATTGGAAGAAACCGGGTATCGAGCGCGCGGCATGAAGTTGGTTGCGAAAACTGCAAATAACGCCGGACTGATGAACGATAATTATTATTTTTTCGTGGCAACGGGTTGCGAAAAAATCGCGGATCCAGATTTGGAAAGTGCAGAAGAAATCGAGACGATTTTAGTTCCGCTTAAAAAAGTTGAAGCGTTTATTTCGCAGCGTCGAAATTTTTCTGTTGCAGCGCCGCTCTATGGGATTCCATTCTTTTTGAAGAAGGCGGGGATTAAGTTATTATAAATTATATGAAATTGAAATTTTTTATTGTTCCTGTCGCGCTCGTGTTAGTCGGTGCAGGTTGTTCTAATGGTCAACGTGATCTACTTCGTCGTGATGAAGCGCCAATTGCTCAACAGACAGCGCCATCAGTAATTCCGGAAGCTCAGGTTGTTCCTGTCCCTGTACCAGCTCCAGCAAAAATTGGATTAGGTCTTGCGGGATCTTTTTTGCTTCCGCCAGGTTTAGTTGTGGTGTTAGATTCATATAGCAGTACTGATGCAAAAAATTATTATGAATCTGGTGTGTCAGTGTATCCAGAAAAAACGTATGAAACGTTGCTCGGCGCGTTTGAAGGTGATACACCTCCGCCATTTGTGACGTTTAGTGTTGTTGGAAATCCGGAAGCGTATGATGCGCTGAAGTGGGCTCAAAAAAATGATAAGATGTCCTCGTATTCTTTATTGGTGGGTAAAGTTGAACCTGCACCAGAAGTAAAATCAAATCTTGGAATTCCAGTTGTAGGTATTCGGTATGAAACAGATGATATGTATGGCGCGCGGGTGAGTGTATACATTACGCCAAATAAAGATCGCGCGATTATGATCACAGAAAATTATTCCGGATCAGATGACGCGGCGACACAAATGTTGTTTCAGAAATTGTTGCAGTCGTTGGTGGTTAGAGGAATTAAATAAGTTGCTTTAAGCTGACTGTAAGTGTTGTTAGTGCGTAACATAAATCCGCCCAATTGGGCGGATTTATGTTATTCTCATGATCATGAGTCGATCTTATCATCATTTTCCTAAAGCTGCTGCTGCGCGTTTTGCAACCTCTAATACTCTCACCATTAACGAACTTTTTTCTTCCTGAAGCTTTTTTAATTCAGGTAATTTTGGGTGTGTTGTGACGGTATTTAACAAATCTTTAACTGCCTCATCTTGAATGTTAGGATTTGCTGTAGCTATTTCTTCAATTGACAGTAAAAGTTCTCCTGCAGTATCAATTGGCGATGCGGCGAGCTCTCGTGCAAAATCTTCGTTACCGTCTAGTACTGCAGTTAATAATTTTTTCTTAGCTGCTTCATGTGCATCATAAAGCGATTGAAATATTACAGTCTGACTTTCATTGAGTCCAAAAATTTTTTTAGACACATCTTGAAGCACACTTGCGGCTACAGCATGACGCTCTGCTCTGTTTTTTTCTAAAACAACTGACAGTTTTTCTTGTGGCAAACCACTTTTTTCAGAATCAGTGGGGATGGGAGACGAATCAGGCATTTTTGGATCCATATTCTCAGCATTAGTAATAATATCAATATATTACAGCGTTTCTAATAAGGGCGTCAAATAAAATAACCATCCGTTTTAGGATGGCGATCTTATTTAGGCCAGCTGGGATTCGAACCCAGGACCCCCGCGTTATAAGCACGGTGCTCTTACCAACTGAGCTACTGGCCCGAGTGAGTGAACTAAAACGAGCGCTTGCGCTCGGGTTTAGTTCCGAGCGAGGGCAGAGAAACGAGCGGCCGAAGGCTGCGACGTTGCTATGGCCCGGCGTTTGCACATTTTCAAGGCGCTCCAACTCTATCATCTTACCCACAAAATTTCAACAGCCATTTTTGCATTTTTCAACGCGATACGTTAGGATGATTTCGGCAACGATTCGGAAGCCAAAACCCCACACTAGGAGTCAGCTCATGACAATGTCACTTGATCCCAAAGTTCCGCGTTGGCAGCAAACGGTTCAAGAGCCGCCGCGACACGGCATTGGATTCGAACATCCGGATGCAAAAGATCTGGCTATTGATCTCACGGCTCATCAAGTCATCATCTACAGCAAACGGACAGGCGCAAAAATTTCGATCTCGCGATCGTCAAAACCGGGCGAGTACTACGTGTTGTACGAATTGAAGTGGCCGAACATCGGCAGCTCGACGGGCGAACGGTACTTCACTGCGTTTCATTAGTTACCCAGCCGGTTCGTGCACACGCGCGACCGGCTCATTTTTTTAAAATCAACCGCGCATTTTTGCACGCAACACATTTATCACACGTTGCGCGCCGTCATTCAAATCGTAATCCGTTAATATGCACAACGTGCGATCTGCGTTTCCGCCGATGCGTGTATTGGTAAATCCACTCGTGAGTGTGTCGGCATGATATGGTTTTTTCGCATCCACAATTGCGCAAATATGCTCTGGTTTTTCTGGACGTTCGTAAATTAATGCAAAAACTTTCGCGGTTGGCGATGTGTAAATCAATTCATCGATCAAATCATTTAAGTCTGCCTCGGTCGCACCCGCGCGAGTAAAATCTTCGCGCGTTAAAACACTCCACATGATTGGTTGCTGTGGGTCAGTTTGTAAATGAGTGAGTGCAGCGCCCCATAATTTTAATGTTGCAACAGATCGTTGGCGATATAAATGATGCACAATGATTTCGCGATCAGCGCCGAGTCCGATTAAAATGCTCGCGGTTTGTAATGTTCGCGCATTTACATTTGGTGTTTTGAAACTTTGTGTTGCCGCAATCATTCCGGTGAGTAACATCGTCGCAACTGCAACAGAAATATTTTCATGTGATTCTGCAAACAACGCATGCACCACTTCAGAAATACTCGCGCGTGTAATATCAACAATATTGATATGGCCAAAATGTTCGTTCGCCGGGGAATTATCGATCGCAAAAATCGGTGTCGCGTCAAACAGCGCAGTGTGATTCGTGTAAGTCGCGCCAAGCATTTCTAAATTTTGAACACCCACGACAATGATCGCATCATATCGAAAATTCGATGTTGATGTTGTGACGTGTGCCGGCGTGATGATTCCAGATTTTGGCGTGAGATGAATTTGAAATTTTCCATCAACAAGTTCGTGACGAACGGTATGAAAATTTTCTGAGTCGCCGGGAAGATCAACTGAAATAATAAAATCGTGGAGCGGGCCGAGATCGCTTTTGACTTGTTTAATTTCTGGAATAAATTTAAGTGCCGCCGCTTGCTGCGAGCTAAATCCGTCGCTAACCACATCAGCTTGTTTGCCGAGCGCGCGCACACGCTCCGCCATCGCCATGCTTGCCGCAAGTTCATCGTGGCTTGGATTAGGACGACATAAAACCAACGCATTTGTTGCGTTTTCGAGTGCTTGATGGAGTTGTGCGGACGTCGAAATGGTCATGTAAAAATCAAATATGTCAAGTAACTGGACAAATCATCATATGTTATTTAAGCCATTTTGTCAATGCTTTTTTTGTCCAGGCGGGGTCTGACAGCGAAAAAGTCAGTTTTAACGGTATTATATTCGTTCTGACGCGTTTGTCGAATATACAATTGACGATTCTTGACGTGTGGTCTTGAACATGTTAGAGTGTGGGCCGTTAGAAAACGTTATCCGATTGGCGGGTGGCGAGGACACAAGGGTGGGTTACGGCTCACAGGAGACATGCGATGCAAATGAAACTTTTGGTGATCTTGGCGCTGTTGGCGGGCTGCGGCAAATCGACGTCCGACGAGCAGAAGCCGCGCGACGACTATCCGACGCCTTCCGTCGAACGGCCGGCCGTGGAACCGGTCGAACCGACGGATCCTCCGGCGGCGACGACGAAGACCGAGGCGGAAATGAAGTACGAGATTGCGCGCACGGTCGCGACGCTGAGCGGCGTTGAGGCGCAGCGGCAGCTCAAGCGTTCGTACTGCGGCTTCGCGGTGCGGCACAACATTGAGGTCTACTTCGATCCGGATCTGAAGATCGCTCTGAACAGCGACGATGTCGGCGATCTGAGCGGTGTCGTGATCGCGGCGTTCGACAGCGAGACGAAGGACAAGAAGCCGCATCGGCTGCTCATCGCGTCGCCGGAGTTCGGCCAGTACTACTGGGTGTACGCCAAGAACGGCGACATCACGCGCGACGCAAAGGCGACGGAAGAGTACTGCGACTGGGCGTCGGGTGAAAACGACGGCGACGGCAACACGGCGAGCAAGGACGCGATCATTTTCCCGACGCAGATCTCCGATCAATGCTGCGAGATCTTGTTCGCGCCGGAGAAGGATCCGAAGTTGCAGCAAGACAAGAGCGACGACGCGTCGGAAGAGCGCCCGATCGAACGCATCAAAGGCCCGAAGCGTGTCGGCGGGAACGCAGGTTTCAGCAATTTGCGGTTTCCGCTGTAAGTTCGGTTCGAGTTTGACCCCTGGTCGCCCCCATTCAAACGAGTGGGTGCGGCTGGGGCATTTTTTTATTTTGAATCTTGCACCGATCGCTGATTTCCGCTAAAGTACCTCTACTAACCCGAGCTGCTATGAGTGAAATGCCTAAGGCTTACGAGCCACAACAACATGAAGACGAGATTTACGCACGATGGGAAGAATCCGGTTCATTTATTCCGGAAAATTTACCAGATTTCGCGAATCGCGAGCCGTATACAATTCCGGTTCCGCCACCGAACGCGACTGCGACTTTGCATATCGGTCACGCGGCGATGCTGGCGATCGAAGATGTGTTGATCCGATATCAGCGTATGAACGGCAAACGCGCGCTGTGGATTCCGGGAACAGATCACGCCGCAATCGCAACACAAAATGTTGTTGAAAAAATGATTTTAAAAGAAGAAGGAAAATCGCGTCATGATTTAGGGCGCGCGGAATTGGTGCGTCGCATCGAAGAATTTGTTGAAAGCAAACGCAATCGCATCAAATTACAATTTCGAAAAATGGGCGCGTCACTCGATTGGTCGCGCGAAGCATTTACGCTCGACGAACAACGATCGCGCGCGGTTCGTCGCGTATTTAAAAACATGTTT
Organism: Candidatus Magasanikiibacteriota bacterium; assembly: GCA_026396555.1. Lineage (GTDB taxonomy): Bacteria > Patescibacteriota > Patescibacteriia > Magasanikbacterales > 2-02-FULL-50-9b > 2-02-FULL-50-9b. The sequence goes on along the minus strand of JAPLWO010000077.1, from coordinate 3,875 downwards.
GATGACGGCGTAATTTATCGCGGATGGCGCGTGATTAATTGGTGTCCACGTTGTGCGTCGACATTATCAGACGATGAACTCGAAACAAAACCACGCGTCGCGAAATTATATTATTTTAAGTACAACAAAGATTTTCCAATTACGATTGCGACAACGCAGCCGGAAACAAAATTGGGGGACACTGCAGTTGCAGTTCATCCAAGCGATGAACGATATACGGCGCTTGTTGGAAAAACTTTTGACGTTCCGTTTGGCGGACCGGGCGGGGTTGTGTTAAAAATTCGTGTGGTTGCGGATCACAACGTTGAAAAAGAATTTGGAACCGGCGCGCTTGGTGTGACGCCGGCGCACAGCATGATCGATTATTTGATGGCGTTGCAAAATAATTTGCCGCTCGTGCATGTTATCGGCGAAGATACAAAAATGCTCGAGGCTGCAGGAAAAGATTATGCGGGTCTTCCATATTTAGAAGCGCGTGAAAAAGTTGTTGCATGGCTTCGCGCAGAAAATTTAATTGAAAAAGAAGAAGACACAGAACAAAATGCGCCGATTTGTGAACGCTGCAAAACGGAAATTATTCCATTGCCAAAATTACAGTGGTTCGTCGACGTGAATAAAAAGTTTGCGTTTCAAAAATCACCGCGCAAACAAGTTGAGGGAATTGCGCCGGGGACAGAAGTGAGTTTGAAAGAAGTGATGCGACATGTGGTTGAGACAGATCAGATCACGATGATCCCGGAGCGTTTCGAAAAAACCTACATGCATTGGGTCGATAATTTGCTTGACTGGTGTATCTCGCGACAACTCTGGTACGGGCATCGAATTCCGGTATGGTTTTGTGTTGATAAAAAAACAGACGAATGCGCGGCGCCGATTTGTTCTGTCGACGAAGTAATTGTGTGTCCTCATTGCAGCGGTGCAGTAGAACAAGATCCAGATGTTTTGGACACATGGTTTTCATCGGGCACGTGGACGTTTTCGACGTTGGGTTGGCCATACACGCGTGTGATTTTTGTGCGACACGGTGAGTGCGAAACAAACGCGGGCGGATTTTTGAATTCTGATGTTACCAAAGAATTTCATCTGACAGAAAAAGGACGTGCACAAGTTGCGACGACGACAGAAATGTTGGCGAAAGAAAAAGTGAGCGCGGTTTTTGCGTCGCCATTTATGCGTGGACAAGAAACCGCGGCGATTATCGCGAACGCATTACAAGTTCCGACGCGAACAGATGATCGATTGCGCGAAGCAGGTCTCGGAGAATTCGACGGAAAATTATCATCTGAATTCGATGCGGTAACGGGCAATCGAATGGAGTCACACAATTGGGATATTACGCCGGGCGACTCGGAATCATTTCGTTCGATTCGCGCGCGCATGCAAAATTTCTTGGATGACATTACGAAAGAATATGTTGGAAAAACAATTGTTGTTGTGTCGCATGGCGATCCGATTTGGGCTGCGATGTCGCTTGAGCAAAGTAATTTGCAAGCAGATTTAGTGTATCCAAAAAATGCGGAAATGGTTGTGCGCGAATATGATACGTCGGGCTCGACAGTTGGCGATTTAAATACATATCATCCGATGGACGTGCTTGAAACTGGATATGACATTTTGCCGAACTGGGTATCGCGCATGATTTTGATGACAGCGTATGCGCTCGGCGAAATTCCGTTTAAGACTGTTTATTTGCATGGATTGGTTCGCGACGCAGAAGGACGAAAAATGTCGAAGTCGCTTGGCAATGGAATTGATCCGCTTGATGTGATTCCCAAATATGGAACTGACGCGGTGCGCATGGCGCTCCTCATCGGACAAACGCCGGGAAATGATTTGAGAATTTCAGAAGAAAAAATTGCGGGCTTTCGAAATTTTTCGAATAAATTGTGGAATGTATCGCGATTTATTTTGTCGATGGATGGTGATGTGGCGCTTGATCGCCGGATGATTTCGCGGATTGATCTTGATGACGCGGATCTGACGATGGTTGATAAATGGATTTTGTCGCGCCTCGCGAATGTTGCAAAAGAATTTTCTGTCGCGCTTGATGAATACGATTTTTCGCGCGCTGGCGAAATGCTTCGCGATTTTACGTGGAATGATTTGGCAGATTGGTATTTGGAATGTGCGAAAGTTGAAGGCGGAAAATATACCGTGCTCAATTATGTATTGCAAAATTTGTTGAAACTCTGGCACCCATACATGCCATTTGTGACTGAAACAATTTGGCAAAATGCGTACGCGAAAGATGGTGCATTCTTGATGATTGAAACATGGCCTGACTACACAAGCATGACGCATTATCCAGAAGCAGAACGCGAATTTGCGCATGTGCAAAATGTCGTGACTGCGATTCGTGCACTTCGCAACGATTACAAAATTCCAGCGGCGGCGATTGTGCCGGTTTCGATGGTGACAAAATATAAAGCAGAACTTGCGCTCAGTGAAGCGGTGATAAAAAAATTAACACGTTCAGAATTGTTGTTTGTTGATGTTGCGCCGGAAGGTCAACTTGCGACTGTGATCGAAGAGGGAACGATTACGATTCCGAAATTTGAAACTGCGGAATCACCGGATGAAAAAATAAAATTAGAAGCTGAACGCGATTCTGTCGCGCATTATATTACGGCGCTCAAAGAAAAATTAGGGAACGCAGATTTTGTTGCGCGCGCGCCAGCTGCGGTTGTTGAAAAAGAACATGGAAAATTAAAAGAAGCAGAAGAAAAATTCGCGGCGATCGAGGCGCGATTAAAATAAAGAATAAAAACACCTCGCTTGCACGTTTGTGCTCGCGAGGCGGTCTGACAGAAACGGAATCATGTATCCGGGCTACATTGCGCGCACGAAATTGTATCCAAGATTATTGCTGTGCTGGAAATGCCTGAGTTGTTCGAGTACGTACACTTCACTTCCGATAGTCCAGAAATTGTGTGGACTCGATTGTGTTCCTCGAGGCTCGATGTACGTTCCATCTTTGCAGAGTTGGGCGATCAATTTTTCATCGGCCCGTTTGGAGCTATTCATGTACATTTCTTTGCGCGGCGTCTCATGAACGAATGAGCCGTGCGGAACATGAAATGTCAGTCCAACTTCAGTTTCGATTGCCAGCGCGGGTGGGTGCGGCAGCGTTTTGAGAACGCCCGTGACGTTTGTCCGGACAATGACCGCCGGGAGAGCTTCAGAGAGCTGCACTGGCGCAAACAAGTGAATAAGCATTTCGCCTCTTCGTTTTTTCAGCGCCGCGTGCGTATCGTGAAGTTTTTTCAGCTTTTCAGGATTGGTCGTTTTCTGTGCGTAGATCAAATAATCGAGCAGTGGATCGCCGGTATCGGATCCGTAGAAGATTTGTTGAGCAACAGCGTTCATCGCGGCGTTGAAGCGGTCACGGAGCGAAGAATTCTGCGGATCATTTGCCGCCTCATTTTCCAACTGTCGTAGTGCAGTAACATCGAGCGTTGCCATGGATTGCCTCCTTGTGAAAATCCAGGCGTATTTAATCATGCGCAGCACGTCGCGTCAAATGAATGTCCAGACAGTTGACAGAAATCCTATTTTGCGGTAGGATTTCTTTGATTTTGCCCGACAATTTTCAACCCGGGTAAAAATAGGAGAGCGTCATGTTGACAGCAGTACGGCAGATGCCAGGCGGGCGGCCCAACAACCGTTCGTTGTATTTTGGTGGTCAGGGTTTCAAAGTCGACGGCAAGACGTTCGACGCGATGACCGAGGAACATTTCAGTATCGCCATGCGCGAGGCTGAGTCGCACGTCGGACGGATCAACGTCGTCATGGTCGGTTTTTGGAATCGGGACAAACCCGAGCTCGGCGACCCGAACAGTCGCGTTGTCGAGTTTCCGTTTACGTGGAATCCGAAT
>JAPLWO010000081.1 GCA_026396555.1 Candidatus Magasanikiibacteriota bacterium | reverse complement strand
CCAAGAAACCACCCAAACCAATGGCTGGGAAATTAGGCTTTTTTGGATACTGAGACGCTATCGGCTTATCAATTAGACGAAAATCAGCTGATGAAACTGCGTAGTCATTCCCTGATTGGGTCAAAACATAGGCCACCGCATTCGCAATTGCCTCGGCCTGCTTCTTATCCGCATGATATGCGACAACATCTAAAATTCCTGTGTTATACACCGAGCTTGCCTCGATCGTGTCCTGCCAAACTTTACGACGCTGCAATTCGTCCTGTGGAAAATAATTTGCATCGATCCCGACACCGACCGAAATCACACGGTTAAAAAAATCACTTGTGTTTACCACTTGCGCTACATTTTGCGCAATACGCTCCGCAGCTTTACTGCTCGTATACGGATCGACACCTGGAATCGCATGTGGCGAAACCAACACACGTGCTTCAGCGCCATACTTCAGCGGAATAAAAACAGGAGACAAAATCATCGCAAGAACGCCGATGACAATTCCAAAAAAAATCGAGGTTGAAAGTGTGCGCGCAATATTTGTTGCCATATTATTGTTTGATAGGAACGATTACATCAATCGGTGTTGCAGAACCTTTTCGAAGCACAGACATGGTCGTGTGACCCAAACTTTTTAATTGTTCAGCTGTATCGAATAAGGTCGTATCTGATTCGATGGGCTGATGTTCGATAGCAGTAATTATATCACCTTCTTTGAGCGGAGCCACCGCAGGACTTTCAACTAACATTCCCTGAAGTGGAAGTGTGTCGTTTAAATCAACAATTGACCAGCGCGTAATATTGATTGCGTGAATTTGAAATTGTGGACGCGTCGCCACATTATTCGCAAACACCGAAGAAAAGACCGGACGCAATTCGTCGATTGGAATAATGATCACACGACCGTTCGAATGTTCCGCGATTCCAACTAGATCCCCGCTCGCCGTAATCACCGGCGCGCCATCCAAATTAAATTGTGGAAGTGTTTCAACAATAGTCGCTGCAAAAGAAATTTTATCTCCATGCTCAATCGGACATTTTTCTGCGATACAGGTATTTGTTTCTTGGAGCGTCACTGGAATCACGGTCTGTGGCATCACGATCGAAAGCTGCGATCCGCGACCGATCGAATCAAGACTCGCGTAGCCGAGTAGACGCGCATTCATGATCGATGTTTTTATAAAAACTAAATTCGACGCTGGATCAACAACGATTTTCTGAATCGTGCCGAGCGTTTGCGGATGCATCAAAACATGTTTTGATTTTACAACACTAATCGGCGCAATAAACCAACCGTCGCCCGTAATCGCCGTTCCATATCCAAACACCTGTTCTGTTTTATCACCGGTAAACGTAACGATCGCGTCTTGTGTATTTTTCACTGCGCGTTCATCAATTATATTCGCTACATGTTCAACGCGTTGCTGTGGAATTGTAGTGATTGAATTTGCGCTTGGTCCGTATGCTGCATAAAACAAACTAGCAACAAATCCGCTGAGCGATCCAACAATCAAAGTAATTCCTAAATACATGAGTGGCGACACGCGCTTATTTTCTGTAGAAAGATTTTCTGCATCGTGCGGAATATGCGGAGGAATGTTTGTTGGGGGCTTCATCATAGTGACCAGGTGAATCCAAGAATAAAAATAAATGCAATTGCAAGACCGATCAAAATCGGATGAACAAAATCGCGATAATGAATTTCTGATTGATCGTGCAAATCAAACAATAGCGCAGTCACACCGAACGCGATTGCATATAGCGCGCCCAGCACCATGAAACTTCCGGGCGCAAATAATAAAATTGCAAACCATTCAAGATTTGTCAGTGCGTGTAAATATGAAATCGCACGACCGGTATCGTCGGTACGAAATCGCCAGATGTATGCGCCTGCATATGCAAGCAACGCGCCGAGCACAACAATAAATGGAAGCGAGACAATTTGAAGCGAACGTAATCCAAACAACACAGAACCGAGTGACCACATGAAAAAAAATACGGCGATCTGATGAACGGTTGAATATGAAATTAGTTTTCCTTTGCGCGCAAGAATTGCGTAACTCCCCGCAAAGACAATCGTCAATATAACAAGAATAATCGCGATCCATTTACTATCAAGGAAAGCCGCCAAACTAATGCCGCCAATTAAAATAGCCAGTGTCGTCAAAACACTGTGCGTTTTTTCGTGTTTAAATAAACTAAGGAGTTGCTGCAAGCGTTGCATATTCCTGCATCATAGCGTCAATTGCACCATCTCGTCCAGCGTCGAGATTCAAGATCCACTCTAAATGTCGTTGTTGCAAAATCGCGGGCACTGTTAATTCAAGTGCATGCTGTTTCGCTGCATCACGTGAAAGTACACCTGATTTATACTGCGCATTAATCGCGAGCGCTGCAGAAAGATAATTTGAGATCTGCTGTTTTTGCGAAATCGCATCGTTCGACGAAAAAATATTTACTGCGGCCGGAATTGGAGCTCCTTGCTGAAACGCAACGAAACAAATGAGCGCGGCGACTGCGACAAACACCAAAGCAACGCCGGAAAAAACAGAAACTAAAGAACTCGACTTCATACTTCAAGTTTTTTTTCGATATCCGGCGAAACTGATTCTAAAATTGCCATGATGAGCGCTGCAATCGGTACGCCAAGAAATACACCGACGATGCCGAGCACTTCATACGAAACCATAATCATCACAAACGAAAGCACCGGATTTACACCCGCAGCTTTTTGCATCACTTTCGGAACGAGCAAATTATTTTCAAGGAATTGGATGATGTAGTATGCGATCGCAGTAAACAACGCGACGCCCGGCGAAACGGTCAACGCGAAAAACACACCAAAGAATCCGGAAAAAATCGGACCTGCGTATGGAATGAATTCAAAGAGCGCTGCAAGGACCGCGAGTGCAAACGCAAATGGAACGCCGATGATAAGTAGCGATATATATACGCACACACCGATGATTGCGGAGAGCGCGATTTGTCCACGTGCCCAACCGCCTAACCAATACTGTGCATTTTGTAAAAGGCGCTGTGTGACAGAAACGAAACGGACCGGAAGCACACGCAAAAATCCACGACGCAATGCTTTTTCTTCCACCACAAAATAATATGCAAGCACAATTACGATCACAAATGAACCCGCGATAGAAACAAAGCGTTGTACGGTTGAAAAAATTCCAGACACTGTAATTGTCAGTCCGGTTTTCGCTGCGTCAGCAATCGCATTTAAATTATTTTGCGCTGCAACTTTTAATGTGTCTGCAATATTCGCAGGAAGCAAAATTGCTGCCTTATCCCAGTAGCCACTAAAATTAATTGCGATTTGAGAAATTTCACGAACGAATAATGGAATTAATACCCATCCAATACCCGCAAATAATACAAGCGCAACTAGATACACGAGCGCGACAGAAATCGCACGTGGAATTTTTAATTTTTCACCACGCACTGCCCATGGCTGAATAATCGTTGCGATGATAAATGAAATGAAAATCAACAATAACGATCCGCGAATCAAATATGCAAAATAAAATGCAAGTGCGACGAAAAAAACTCGCGCAATAGTATCGGTTGTTATTGAAACAGTTGAATTTGGCATAAGTTGTATAAAATGTGCTTGATACAGTATACTCGTTTAACGAAAGATATGCCAACATTAGCCGAGAACAAACAAGCCCGACGAGACTTCGAAATCCTAGATGAGATCGAGGCTGGTTTAGTTTTGTCAGGACAAGAAGTAAAATCCGTTCGCGCGGGATTTGGAAAGTTGCGCGGCGCATTTGTAAAAATTGTTGGGGGCCAATTAGTTCTGTTAAACGCGTTCATTCCAAAATATGAAAAAGCAACGGTTGGTGTTGCGACATATGATCCAAATCAAACGCGCGTTTTGCTGGTTCATAAAAAAGAATTGAAGAAAATTTTTGACGCGATTGAAACGCGTGGATGCGCAGTCATCCCTATCTCGATGTATACGCGTGGTCGAGTTATCAAACTTAAAATTGCAATTGCACGCGGACGAAAAACACACGAGAAAAAAGAAGTTTTAAAACAGCGAGATATTAATCGCGAGATGCAGCGCGATTTAAAAAAATATTAATATGGACGATAGTAAATTTAAAAAAACAGTAGAGCTCAGCAATACAATCGATCGACAGGTTCGATTTGCAAATAGTTTTAGTAAGCTGATCGAAATTTTTAATTTAGAAATTCCACTGAACGCTGCCAAAGTCGCTGCAGCACGCGAACGTGCGAAGAAATTCCACTTGATTTTGAAGACACACAAATTTTTAAAGATGCAATTATTCGTGCAGAAAAATACGACGTAACTGAAAACGCTCCGATAAAATATGGACTTAAAGCAAAATTAGAAGAACTTGTCAGCGACCGAAAAAACGCACGAGAACACGACACCGGACCGGTTGATTTGCGCGATGCAGCTGCGGTTCGAGCGGCATTAGAAAAGTTGCCACCACTCGATCCAAGCGCCGCACAAACTGAAACCCCTCCCCCGACAGCACCGGAGCCTCGCCCAAGAAATCGCGCGTTCGCAGATACGCTTGTACAAGACATGCCACCTTTTTTTAACCCGAAAAAAGACGAGAGTTGACAAAATCAAGTCTTTCGGGTAGTATCACCATAGACAGTCATAAACAGCAGGTGGAGGAAAAACCATGCAACACAAGCCAAACGTTATCTGGGTTCTCAGCTGCAACGGCTGCAACCCCGTCGAATCGATTGGGGCGTACCTAAATCGAATTGTCTATGTCGCGGTTTACACGCACGCCATGGCAATCATCCTCGCAAACGAGGAAATGCGGCTGAAGTTCGAAAAAGAGCTTCAGGAGCGTCTCGATCGGTACCAATACCCGATCCAAATCGTCAGTGCGACCACACCAGGCAAACACAGTACATTGGAACAGAAAATCGGTAACTGCGCGCGAACTACGAGTGAAAAATTCGCCGGCGCACAGCTGCACATTTTCGTTGAATCTGAGAACGCGACTTCTGCGCGACTCAAAGCGATCTGGATGATGAAACGCTGGCCAACGGTACACAGGAAGCCCATTCGCTTCCCGCTTCCGAGGAACGGACCTGAGTACAGTGTACGATCGAAGTGAATTTCCCCGACCCTGTGACTGTAGCGAGGTAGATGTGCGTAGAAATACCATGTTTGCCTCGCGATTTTATTTTCAAATATTGAAATTTAAGAGGAACTTTGGTATATTTTACGTATAAAATAGTCTGTATGGAAAATTTTTTTTCAAATTCCTCAAAATTGACCGAACATGACACTCTTGCGCCACCACCAAAAAAAGTAAATGAAATAGATCGGCCTAAAACTTCAAAATTTAATACATTGATGGCGAAGCTTGCTATTGCAACCGGACTCGCTGCAGCAGGAGCGGCGTCAGGCGATCCACGCTTATTAAAAGCGCGAATCGATAAAGTCGTCACCAAAGCAGAAAATATAGACCTTGTTACCATCCTTGAACTTTTAGGTAAAATCCACGCGGATC
>JAPLWO010000021.1 GCA_026396555.1 Candidatus Magasanikiibacteriota bacterium | reverse complement strand
TGGCTTTGCAACAGGCTTTTTTACTGTTGCTTTTATAGGAGCCTTTTTAGCAGGGACTGCTTTTTTTACCGCAGGTTTTGCGACTGGCTTAGCAGCTGCTTTAACTACTGGTTTTTTTACTGCAGCTTTTACAGGAGCCTTAACTGTTGTTTTTGGCTTTGCAACTGGCTTTTTTGTTGCTGCAAAGGCTGGAGTACCAAGCAACAAACTTGCTGTGGCAACGATTGTCGTAGCAAATGTGATGATCTTTTTCATAGAAAATTATTATACGATAAGTTGACTTTTTTGGCTAATCGCGCTAGGCTTCGACTGATACACGCACCGCCGTTGGCACAGGGCCAGCCGCACAGCGGGAGTATCAGCTTGTCCGCTCTATGCCGACAGGAGTTCATCATGGAAAACATCAAGAAAATTCTCGGAGATCCGTTGGGGGCAGAAGTACTGCCATCAGCGCCTTCGATTCAGAAACTGGTAAGCAAGGTCAGGTTCAATCAACGGATGCTGACGCTCGCCTATGTTCTTGGATCGTCTGCGGTGATTGCATCGTTTGTTGCGATACTATGTGCAAATTCTATCGCGGGCATTGTTGCAACAGGCTACATTTTAATTTTGGCGGCACTGGTACTTTCGTTGATTGCTTATGATGTTGGCGCCTTTGGCGGCGCCGTGAAGCTCACTTCGAACAAAACGATCCTGCTCGTGTTCGACTTCTCGAGCGCGAACGTCGACAAGTACGGCAAATTCGAAGGCACGAGATCATACCTGTTCAACTGTGACGTGTCGAAACATCGGGATGCTGTGCTGACTTCGCTCACGGCGACGCAGTTCGGCATGTTGATCGAGACGCTGACCGGGCAAATTGATCCGCTGCAACATCAGCAGTACATTACGTTGCATTATCCAGTGCTACACGAGGTGACTCGCGCGTGGCTCTTCGTGAAAACGGGGAATGACGGCGCGAGTATTGCGTGCGAAGTTGAGGGCAAGATCTTCGAGGTGTTCATCGATCCATGGGTCAACAAACTCATGTCAATGTTTCATCTGCGGATTGTCGAAAGTGTGAAGTATATCAATCTTTCGACTCACTACAGCTTCGCGGATGCGTTTCGTGATTGGTCGCGAACGCCGCGTGTGATCGAGCTGCTCGAAGGTTTGAACTTGTGGAAGTTGAATGAAGCCTGTGCAGATACAAATGGGTATGTCAACGCTGTCGAGGCTATGGCAACAGCGATGGAACAAATGAGAAAAGCAGATCGGCTTGCTGACCGCGTCCAATTCGCTGAGTTGATGTCGTCGTTCGCCACCAACTTTGCGAAAACTCACCGTCTCGCTTTGTACCGTATCGAGCGACTCCAGACTCCAATTGTCGCGATGAGCACGTATGTGGATTTCCAGATGGAGCAACTGAGAAAATCGCTTCAGCGGCTGACTACACCTTTGGGACTTGAACAGAGTCCTGAAGCGCTGCGCGCCTACTGGCAGCAACGCGTCGAGGAACTGCGCGAAGCGGACAGAGCTCAACGTGAAGGCGTTCGACCGAAGCGGGCGCGTTCTATCTCGCAGTCACCCAAGACCGGTAACTAGGATCCAACGCTAGAGTGAAACGCGGAATCGGACCGTCATCAGTTGTGCACACGTGCAGCTGGTGGCGGTGTTTTTAATTTAGATTGATTTTTCGCGGCGAAAAGTCTATAGTTGCACATATGTCACAACCTTTTGAAACGCAGTTTGCTTTTTTAAATGAGCAAAAACAAATAGTGATTGCAGCGATCGCGACGGGCGCTGTTTTTGGATCGGCCTTATACGAAATTTCAAAACGCATGAATTCGGCGGAGCATTTATTTGTGGCAGGCGCCGGGTTGTCGGCGCTCAGCATAATTTTTTTCGTTGCATGGGCTGCACGCGAAACGCGCCTTCGGTGGCAGCTCGTTGTTGCGATGTTAGGAATTATCGGATTTTCTGCGCTGCTTATGTTTCGCTCGCGCGGTTTTGATTTTACTTCGTTTATTCAACCGGCACTTGTTGTAATTTATTTATTTGTAATTGGTTGGGCAGTTTCGTATATGGGCGATGGTGGTGGACGAGCAACAAGCGCATCACTTTTTATTTACGCACAAAAAGTTTTAGAAATTTGTGTGGTGAGCGTGGTTTCGGTAATCACGAGTATTTTATTGGGTAGATTAGGAGGCTCATTATTTGAAATTGTCGGCGTCACGATACCAAACAGCGTCGTCGATTATCTGTTGTATCCCATTTTTGCGACGATTCCACTCGTTGCGTTGGTGCTGACGTATGATTTTTCAAAACCACTGATCGCACAAACGCCGATTCTCGGAATCGTTAAGTTTTTTTCGACGATCGGCTACGGATTAACGTTTGTGCTCGCGCCGTTCTTGTTCATTTATTTATTGGTGTTGTTGCCATTCGGATTTAGCACCTTACTCGCAACAGGAAAAACAGCAGGAACCTTTTTAATGCTTTGTGTGGGGTGCTCGATTTTTCTGTATGCAACATTACTCTGGAAATCAGCGCGTCATACAATTATCCATCATTACACAACAAAAATTTTATTACTGTTGCTGAGCGCTGAAGCGGCGATTTTGAGCGCTGTTGCGTTGTATGCAGTTGCAATTCGAATTCAGTCGTTGGGCATTACGCTGGATCGTTTTGTCGTGGCTGGTGCATCTGCGATTGTGTGCGCCGTGTGTATTGGTTTTGTACACACATTTTTTATCAGCGGCACGCGTGATTGGACGCTTGAAAATTTAAAATCACGAATCGAAAAAATCGCGTTTAGTGGTTTGGTTGGGCTGCTTGCACTCATGGCGATTATTTCGATTTTTAATATTGAAAATTATTCAGTGCGTTCACACATTGATCGAGTGATTGAAAATAAAAATGGGAATTCTTTTTTTGATCAAGAATTTATTTTTAGAAATGGCGATGCGGGTATTACTTATTCAGAAATATTCGAGTGCTTCGATTTCACAGCGGTTGCAAATTGGAGTCAGCTTAGTAAGTTATCCTCGCGCTGTGAACAGCGCTGAGTTTGATCAAATTGTAGCGCGAGAAACAGACATACGAGTCAAAACAATTATTACAACTGTATGGTCAGAGGATGGAGAAATAGCGTATGAGTCATGCGCAAATCAAATTTTACATCTCATTCCTGAATCGCGCGCCGATATCACGGTTATTTGCGGCCCGCTTCATTCATTCGGCCTGAAACCCTTGTAAAATAACTGTTTTTCCGCTACACTAGGCGCACCTATGCTCGAAGCAGATAAACAATTGCAGACGCTTCATGAAGAAATTATTGAAGCGCGAAAACTTTTAGATCATGACCGTAAGGCCGTAGATGTTAAGGCGCTTGAAATTGAAATGGCGGACACTGAATTTTGGAAAAATCCGGAAAACGCGGCACGTGTTTCGAAAAAACATGATGAGCTAGTTCGGGAATTGGAACTTTGGACGAAACTTCAAACTGAAGTTGAGCAATTAATTGCGCTCGCGGAAATGCCCGAAGCGGAACATGATTTGGATTTGCGTGCGGAAATTGAAACACGCGGCGCGGAACTTGCGGAAGAATATAAAAAATTAGAATTTTATTTATTGTACAGCGAGCCATACGACGAGAGTTCGATCATCATGGCCATTCACGCGGGAACAGGCGGAACAGAAGCAATGGATTGGGCGGCGATGCTGCAGCGAATGTATCTGCGATATTTTGAAAAAAAAGGATGGCGCGTGAATATTGTTGATTATTCGCCGGGCATGGAAGCGGGATTAAAATCCGTGGTAATGGAAGTGAATGGTCGGTATGCGTATGGAAATTTAAAAGGCGAACATGGAACGCACCGGTTAGTTCGTATGTCGCCGTTTAACGCAGACGGACTTCGCCAAACATCGTTCGCGCTTGTTGAAATTTTGCCGCAGATCGAACAAGATTCTGATTTGGTGATTGATCCAAAAGATGTGCGTATTGATACAATGACAGCTGGCGGAAATGGTGGACAATCAGTTAATACAACATATAGTGCAATTCGGCTGGTGCACATTCCAACGGGAATTATTGTATCGGTTCAAAACGAACGATCGCAATTACAAAATAAAGAAACTGCATTTAAAATTTTGAAAGCGCGTTTGCTCGCGCTTCAATTGCAGGCGCAGAAAAAAGAGCGCGAAGAATTGCGCGGCGAACATAAATCTGCGGAATGGGGGAATCAAATTCGTTCGTATGTGCTCGCGCCATATCGTATGGTGAAAGATTTGCGTACTCGACACGAAACCTCTGATACAGATGGCGTGTTAGATGGTGATTTGGATCCATTTGTTGAAGCGTATTTGCGTTGGATAAAAATTAAAGGAAATGAAGCGCGGGCAACAAGTGATGATCCGGATTATGAAGATGAATAATCGCGCGGTTGAATTGCCGAAAAATTTTAAGCGCATGTTTTGGATACAAGCGCTCATGAATTTTAAATTGCTCAACACGGTGATTTCGATTTTTTACGCGCATCGAGGTTTGAGTTTGCAGCAGATTTTTTTGCTTGGTGTAGTATTCGCTGTTACAAATTTATTATTTGAAATTCCATCAAGTTATGCCGCAGATCGATGGGGTCGCAAAAAAACAATCGCCGTTGCTATTGCGTTTTTAGCCATCAGCAGTATATGTGATTTTTTTGCGCATTCGTTTTTGTTTTTTGCCGTTGACCTCATTTTTTATTCGCTCTCATTTTCGTTCATGACCGGCACTGACGATGCGCTGATTTATGATACAGGGCGCGAGCTTGGTGAAGAAAAAAACAGCACCAAAGAATTAGGAAACTATTATTCTGCACAGAGATTTTTTAAAATTTTGACGCCGTTACTTGCTGTTGCGATTGCGAGCGGTTTACTTGAATGGCAATTCAAAATTATTATCGCAATCGAATTTGTTACGACTATTATAGCGCTGCCATTTGTCGCGCGACTTGTCGAACCAGTAC
>JAPLWO010000060.1 GCA_026396555.1 Candidatus Magasanikiibacteriota bacterium | reverse complement strand
CACCGTTCCATTCTGGCTTCAAAACCACTGCAGGCTTAGGCCTCGGAACAACCACAACCCCTTGCTGTGGCTTTGGCACAAGCGTTGGCTTTGGTGCTACAACCGGCGGCGGTGCAGGCTCGTGCTCCACACGCCACCTCTCATCAAAGTACAGAACTTCCCAGGTTGTGTGATCATGATCCGAATTCAGATACCCGTCGTTCGTGAGCACTTCAAGTCTACGCATCGCGTAATCTCGTCCTGTCCACGGAAAACGATCCATGCCCGGCAACTTCGTCGCGAAGTATCGCTCGACGTCGGGAAACTCGAACAGGTCACCCCGTTTGAGTTCCAGGTACAAAATGAGCAGCCGATAGTCTGCTGGAACCGAGCGACTCTCTTGCTTGGTCGACGCCGCTGGTGCTGGTTGCACATCACGCACCACACACAACGATTGCTTCATTTCTCGCAACGACGCAGGCGCCTCAGCATCATGGATGTGACGCTCAAGCTGGGTGTTTGAAAAAACACAGCCTCTAATTTGCGGTGGCGACACGATCGTTTCGTTCACGCGCGCCCATTCCCACCATTCATTAGCCTCCGACCGACAAGAAAACGGACGACTACTTGCTCCCCACAAATCTGACAGTTCAAAACCAGTTACTGCGCGATTGCGCAAATATTTCAACACATCATCCGTCGATCGCCGACGCGTCGCACGAACAACCTTTTGAGAATTTCCTGGCCCGCCCATGACACCTCCTTTGCTTATTCAGCTCGATGGACTCTTGAGAAAATACCGTAAAATCGAAAAAAAGTCAAGCTTTCGACGCGACCCATCAAACATGATATTCTAGTGCTACTATGTCATGGTTTTTAATTGCGTTACTTGCGTCGCTCTGCTGGAGTCTCACCGTTCACACTGATAAATTTGTTTTATCGCGTTATTTTAAAAGCAACGGACCGGGTGGTTATATTTTATTTACTTCGGTCGTCGAACTTGTAATTGTTGCAGCGATTTTTCTCACCCACCATAACGCACTTTCTGTTCCACCACACGAAATTTTTTTTCTATTAACCAGTGGTGCGGCATACATCATCGGACTTTTATTTTACGTCTGGGCAATTACCAAAGAAGAAGCGACACGCGTTTCAATTGTATTTCAGACAATCCCCGTTTTCACTTTTATCATCGAATATTTTTTTCTACACGCTTTTTTCACAAAATTTCAATTAATCGGTAGTGTTATTATTCTTGCGGGCGCAATTCTAATTTCAATTGACACGGACAACATTACGCGCAAAAAAGTTCGGCTGCGACGTTCCGCACTTCTACTCATGCTCGCATCATCAATGTTAATTGCGATTAGTTGGATTCTTTTTCGACAAGGTGCACTTGCTAATGATTATTGGACAAGCATCGCATGGCAATACACCGGTTGCGTTTTCGTTGGTGCGATTTTATTTTTCGGCGTAGGCCCATATCGACGTTCTTTTTTTTCTGTTTTAAAAAATAACGGCATCGGCGTAATTCTGCTCAACGTTGCGAATGAATTATTAAACGAAGGTGGAAATCGATTAATGAGTTATGCTGTTTTATTTGTCCCGGTCACGCTCGCACAGGTTACTAATAGTTTTCAAGCTGTTTTTGTATTTTTACTCGGTGTTGTTCTAACAATTTTTTTCCCAAAAATTTCCAAAGAATCTATTAGCGCCAAAGATATCATTCAAAAAATTTCAGCGATCATCGTTATGATTTTGGGTGCGTGGATTTTAGGTTGGTAATTTATTTTTTTGTCGTTCGAAATAAACGGGCCGAATTTGCGAGCGGAAAAAAGTCAGTGATAAAATTATAAAATGCAGCAACCGCTGGACCCGCAAACCCAGTGAGAACCAATGCAAAACCAACTGCATTTGATAACACCCAAATCGCGACATCTGATCGAATAATTGACATGGTGCGGCGGCTCAGCAAAATAATTTCCGGCACGCGCGCTAAATCATCAGTCAAAATAACAACGTCCGCAGCTTCAACCGCAACTGCAGTTCCACCACTTCCCATTGCAATTCCAATCGACGCACGCGACAACGCTGGTGCATCATTCACTCCATCTCCGATCATTGCAACATTTTTTCCCGCATCACCAAGCGCCGCAATTTCGCGCAATTTATCTTCTGGTTTCATGCGTGACCGAACAGTTCCAATCCCAAGTGCCGCCGCAATCCGCGCTGCAGTTATTTCATTATCTCCGGTAAACATTGAAACTTTTTTTATTCCCAACGCGTACAGTGCCGCCACACTTTCCTTTGCTTCTGCGCGTGGCATATCCGATAAAAATCCGTAGCCCAAACAGTCATTATTTTCAAAAACAATAAAAATTGAATTGCCTTCTAATTTTTCCGCTGCCGTAATTTCTTCAGAAATTTTTTCAGGAATTTCTATATGCGCCATCATCGCAGCATCACGATTTCCTACAATAATTTTTTTACCTTGATATTCACACTGCACACCTGCGCCTTTGAAAATTTCAAAGTGTTCCGGCTCATCAATATTTTTTTCATGTCGCGCCGCTTCAATCACAAGTGCACGCCCCGCAGGATGTTCAGAATATTTTTCCGCCACACCAACGACATGCCAAAAATGCTCTTCCGACACACCTTTATTTACAACTGCAGATTTTACAGACAAATGTCCGTACGTTAATGTTCCTGTTTTATCAATCACAATTTCTTCAACTCGACTGAGCGCATCAATACGTTGGCCACCTTTAATAATAACGCCGCGTTGCGCCGCTTTTCCAATCGCGCCCGCCATCGCGAGCGGAATTGCAACAGCCATATCGTCTGCACACGCAACCAAAAATATCGCAGTCGTCATCGCTGCATTTCGAGTAACATAATACGTCAGCGCACCAATTAAAATCACAATCGGCAAAAAAATTCCTGCAAATTTATCTGCAATTTTTTCTGTGTCAGATTTATTTTCTGACGCATCTTTTATTAAAGCCGCAATTCGTTCAAACGTCGAATCTTTTGAAATATGAAGCGCTTTAATTTTTAAAATTCCTGATTCATTCACCGTACCACTCGATACCAACGAATGAATTTCTTTTTTTATAAGCGCCGATTCTCCCGTCACTGTCGCTTCATTTATATGCGCCTCACCAAAAACCACAACTCCATCAACCGGAATTCGATCGCCGCTTCGCACAATAACCGTGTCACCCATTTTTACCTCATCAACGGAAATTTTTTCTTCATGCACTTCCCCGCCAACATTTCGTTCAACAAAAGCGATGAGCGGCTTTTGGCGTAATAATAATTCCACCGCTTGATGCGCGCGCGATTCTGTACTCCAATCTAATAAATCTGCGCACGTAAACATTAATACAATGAACGCAGCAGAACGCGGATCACCCAAAAAAAATGCAGCAGTCAACGCAAGAAAATTAAATGTATCGATCGTAATCTTGAATTTAAAAACAGCTTTAAGTGCTCGTAATATGAGCGGCAACGAGCCGACCCCTGAAATCAATAACAATGCGAAACCAAACGAAGGCAAAAAAAACTCCACCAATAAAGCGGCTAATAACGCCCCAATAATAATCCATTCACGTCGCGGTGAAACGAACAAACTTCGTAATTGTTCCATATACACCCAGTATACTCGTTTCCTTTCTTCATATATAGGGTATACTAATCGCCATATGTATATCTCAAAATTTTCTCGCTTTGTTCTTGGAATTAGTGCCGGAATGTTGCTCATGCTTTTAATTACCGGAACAGGACTCTTGAGTACTTCAAAACAATCAACATCAATAACGGCGGCGCCCTTTGAAAACAAACATGTCGACGTTTCCAATAAATTTTCCGTTTATTTTCCAAGTGGCGTACTTCCACTTGATGCAACCAAGCAATTTCCAACAATCGGATATTTGCCGGTGTGCGGCAACGCAAAAACAACACTCGCCTGCTTCGTAATTCCAGGTAATACATTTCCAAATACAAATTTTGGTGAAGCGTCCGCGAGCGTTGGAATTCGAACCGATAAAACAGACGCGACTAATTGCGAAATGCGTGAAGATTCGAACGGCGAATTCGCAACCAATGAAACGACGAAAATCGCAGGAATCGAATTTAAAAAATTTGCGACGAGCGACGCGGGTGCAGGGCACCGAAGTTCAGGATTTGTATATCGCGGTTTCATCAATAATAAATGCTACGAACTTTCAACGCGTGTGAACACAACCGCATTCGAAAACTACGAACCAGGCATGATTCAAAAATTCACTGATCAAAATGAAAAGGATGTGCGCGCGACACTTGAAAAAATAATTTCAACGTTTACTCTGTAATCGACGCGCCAATCGTGTACTGATTTAATAACGTATCTGGTACATCAACGATATGATGATTCCAATCAGCGCCATATAATCTTGCAGCAACATTCTCTGAACTCACCCAGCGTAAAATTCCGCCTGGAGCCACTGCATATACTTTTGGATCTGTCGTAACTTTGATCATCGTTTGACCAGGACGAAATGACGCGGTGCCACCAAATGGAATTGAAGTTAACTCATCTGCGGTAAGCATCGTAATCCAACTAAAATCAGGAAACCACGACAAAAACACACTCGTATCCTGAAATACGTAACGCTTACCGTCTGCGCCACAATAATAAATCACAGGATAACGTGGGATTGCGATCGCTGTATTCGCTTTGCAATTAATTGGCGTCTGCGAACTCGTGAGACCAAGTTCTGCAGAAACAGTATTACTTACTTGTCGTGCAAGCTCCACATCAAATGTTCCTGTCTGTAATTGCGTGACAAAATCTGAACTTGGTTTATAAACTATAAACGGTTTAAATAATTCTGGTGTGGTAGGAGGTACAGGGGTTGTTGTAATTGGTGGAGTTGTAGTCGGTGCAGTTCCTACACTCGGCGGTACTTCCGTTGGTAACGGTAACGGAGTTGGTGTAGAACCGGTTGAGCCGACCGACGGTTCACTCGTAGAATTTTGATTATAATTAACATTTACAACCGCCACACCGCTTACGGTGCCCGTTTGTGTGCTTACCGTTGAGATTACAAATGATCCTGTGTTGCCGGTAGCACTTGGATTTCGAATACCACCAATTGTAAGAGAAATTGTACCCGGAGGTGTGGTTGTGCCCCCTGTTTGCGACAACCGAAGTTTGTGCGGTGTCACAGAATTAATTGATGCGGTCCAAACACCTGTGGTGCCAGAGATATTTGTCGCGGTTAAGCCTACTGCACCAGAAATATCATACGACGAAGGAAAATCAATGGTAATCGCTCCATTATTCGGAATTGCCATCGTCGATGTAACTGTCGTTGTAATTGATACAGTTACGGAGCCCATTTGCTGACCAACATTTGTTTGAAACGCAAGACCTGTGCTAGAAAAAGCACCCATCGTTGTAGTTGACAAAGATGCGTTTCCAGATGCAACCGTATTTGATGAACCGTCTTTTATAGTAACCGGTACAGTTCCATTCGTCACTTGCCATGATTTAATGCCGCTCAAAACAAGTGTATTCGATCCTGCGGACATGCCCAAGCCAGCTGTGCAGGCAACAATTTGAACAACACCCGTTGTGGAACAAGAAGCAAAGCCGGACAGACCGCTCGAATATGTCACCTGCGAAATATCGATACCACTAGGCATGGTAAAAGAAATAAATCCAAAATCAATAAGAAAGGGAGCGTTAAACGTAAGTGTTGTGTCCCCGTCTACGCCAACAACGGAATTTGCTCCCAGAGTGATTGTCGGTGACGCCGCAGCCGCTGAAACAAACAGACTAATCGTCCCCGTTTCGCCGGAAGTTCCACCAAAAGCAATGCTTGAATTTCCGGAATATGTTGGGATAAGGCCAGCTGTGATGGTAATTGAAATAAATGTACCCGCAGCAGGAGGAACTGTTTCTGTAATTGTTAAAACTTGAGCTAACGCTGAATAATCAACGCCACTCGTTAACGTCGACGAAGTCGCACCATCGCCGTTTGCAACTGAATAGGTCAGTGTACTCCATGCTGGAAAATTTCCAGGCAATGTTACCGTCAGCGTTTTACCAGAATCCCACGCAGCGACAGTACCAATTTTATAAGTAAAAATAGTCGGATTTGATGTTGCAGCATTTACAACTGAGCTTGAAATATTTTTTGTATATGTATTCCCTGATGCGTGCGCGACATGCGGAGAGAAAATCAAAGCTGCAAAAAAAATAAAACAAAATTTCAGAGAACTTTTGAGATGCATATGAGATTAGTATACACGACTTTCATCCTTCAAAACAGATGTGTATAAAAATTATTGAAACTAATTCACCTACGATTTTTTAATCGCCTCAAGACACATGAACAATGGAATCTCGAGACGCGCTTTATTTTCCGCACCCGCGCGCGGACCGCTCGTTGCCGCCCGATGCGACACCCATTCCTCTAAATGTGTGACTGCAAAACCGTTTTTCGCTAAATGTTTAAAATATAACTGCAGTGGACGATGAAAAGAAAACGTCACAATCGATGGATCGCTTCCTGGATGCATCTCGATCGGTTGTTTGTATTCTGTTAAATACGCTTCGATGCGACGATACTGCACGCGCTTTTTTTCGTCCCATTCCCAGCTCGAATATTTTGGAATTCGAAATGTTGGATGATTTAATACAATAAAAATTCGTCCGCCCGGCGCAAGCACACGATTAATTTCGCGCATGACCGGATGCACACGTTCAATATTTTGGAGCGCGAGGACAACGGTTACAACGTCGAATGATCCGTCAGCAGCAAATGAACAATCGTCCGCAGGAGAAACATGATACGAAATTTCAGGCACGGAATTTTTTTGCGCGAGTGCAATTAATTCTGGAGAAATATCCGACGCGACGACAGAAGCGCCAAGCGCTGCCCATCGGCGCGAAAAAAATCCCTGACCACACGCAAGATCAAGCACGCGCATTCCCGGTTTCAAATCAACCAAACGCTCAAGATTCGGCGCCAAAACTTTTTCCTGAAACGTGTTCGGATTTTCTTCGAGCATCTTATCGTACCATGGTGCGACAACGCCCCATGACGTACTATTTGTTTTTTGCACCGGTTTTCGCGTCTTCATAATATATGCAGCGTAACACGAAGCGGTGCAAAAGTCAACGTTGCACTCCCAACTAAACCATGTTAGGATTCTGCACGCGGCGCACCACATATCGCGCCTACGGAGGAGTCCATGCTACATCTTCGGCTCGTCGAAAAGCTCGCGATGATCGGACAAATGGTACGTACGTTGACGCGAACAGAGATCCGTATTCTTGAAATTCTGATGGAAGAAATGGATCGGACAGCTTGTTCTTCCGTCAAAAACCCATCTGTAATCGGCCTCATCGGCGTCATGGGATCGGGCAAAAGTACTCTGGCACGTTATTTCGCGGAACAGCTCAGCGCAGTCATCATCGACGAACAACGAATTCGGTCGATGATTTATGCAGCGGCGATGGAAACGCCTGGTTCTCAAGCCTCGGTTGAAACCATCATGAAGCACGCACTCTATGCCGCGCTCATCGCCCATCGAAATGTGGTCTGGGACACGGACTGTGTGTACCTGAACGATCAACTGCGCCTGCGCGCGCTCGCGCTTCCATTTACACACCGCGTTCGATTCGCACACGTCATCTGTTCAGACTTCTCAAAACTGCAGCAGCGCGTCGGGCCACAATCGGGTCCACAATTCAACGCAAGTCTCGCGCATCACTACAAGCGCAGCCGAAATGAATACAAACTGTTTCCGCAACCTTGGTATCTGCAACCGCCCATCGACACAGCGTCACCTCAATGGTCGCTGTTCGCTAACCGCTTTCTAGAAACTACAGTCTACTAACCGTCAATTGAACCGACACGTCGTGCACATGAACTTCATGTCGCGGCGCGTCGGGTTTTATTTTTAATTTATTTCTGACCCTGATTTTTAAAATGATCAATTGCAAAATGAATCGCGCCTGGCAAAATCGAGAGAACTAAAATTCCTAAAATAATTGGAAATAAATAGTGGTCGACATTTGGAATATACGAACCCGCGAAATATCCGATGAGTGGAACGCCTGCTGCCCATGCAAATGCGCCCATCACATTGTAGAAAAAAAATGTGTGATATGGCATGTTCGCAATTCCGGCAACGACTGGTGCAAACGTTCTAACGATCGGCATAAATCGCGCAAGTGTAATCGCCTTGCCGCCATGCATTTTATAAAAAGCTTCCGCACGCTCCGCATGTTTCTTGTCGAAAAAAATAGAATCTTCACGCGTAAAAATTTTTCTGCCGAATTTTTTCCCAATCGAATAACCCAAACTATCCCCCGCGACCGCTGCAATACATGCGAGTACCACAAGCACTACAATATTTAAATAACCCTGCGATGCAAGAAATCCTGCGGTAAAAAGAAGGCTATCGCCCGGCAAAAAAAATCCGATGAGTAAACCAGATTCTGCAAATATGATTCCGGCAACTGCTAAATACCCGCCTGCGGTGATGAGTGCAACCAAATTAAACATACGATATAGTTTATCAAATTTGTCGGGTTTAATCTATGGGCTGATTTTTACAGCTTTCAGGGCACGTCTCGGAAGCGTTGCGGGCCGGAGTCGCATGCAATGCGACGAGCAACGCTGAGAGACAGCGCGAATTTCCGCCGGGAAATTTGACGTGTGTGCCTCGAAAGTTGCAAAAATCAGACCGATAGACTATAATCTCGCCACATATGCGTATAGCTCGAAAACGTTTCAAACCAGAACCAATAAAAATCAAAGTTCGTTTTAATGACATGATCCGCGTGCCAGAAGTTCGCGTAATTGATGAAAACGGCGAACACGTCGGCACCATGTCAACGGAAGAGGCGCAGGCACTTGCAAAAGAGCGCGGCCTTGATTTGATTGAAATTAATCCGGAAGCAAACCCACCGGTGGTTAAGATTTTAGAATACGGTCAATTCAAATATCAAAAGGATAAAGAAGAGCGCCTTCAAAAGAAGAAACAGAAAGAAACTGAGGTTAAAGGTATTCGTTTGTCACTCCGCATCGGTGAGCATGACAAGGAAATGCGCTTAAATCAGGCAAAAGGCTTCTTTGAAGACGGCAATAAAGTTAAGGTTGAAATCATTTTGCGTGGTCGTGAACGACAGTTCGTTGATGGTGCATTCCGCGTCATTAACGCATTTATCGATCAATTAAAGACCTCAGTCCCCCTTCGTATCGAACAACCGGTGACGAAACAGGAGAACAAAATTATTGCACTTTTGGCTAAGGCTTGACAGCAGGCGGCATTACTTGTTATACTCCTGACACTTATTTTTCTGACATATGGGGAAGCTCAAAACACGAAAATCAATTGCAAAACGCTTCCGCGTTACACGCAACAAGAAGGTTGTCCACCGCGCAGCGGGCCAGGGCCATTTTAATGCTCGTGAAAGCGGTAACACGACTCGCGGCAAGCGCGTCGACAAGACAATGGCAAAAACGCACGTGAAAATGATTGTGCGCGCTCTCAGTAATCTGATCTAAAATACTATGCCACGCGTAAAACGAGGTACCGTCCGTGCTCAAAAACGAGCTAAACTTCTCAAACATACCAAAGGTTTTCTTTGGGGCCGCAAGAACCGTGTTAAGATGGCGAAAGAAGCCCTCTTGCATTCAGGTGTCAATTCACTCCAGGATCGCCGCAAAAAGAAATCAGGCGCACGTGGTCAGTGGCACATTGTGATCAATGCTGCAGTTCGCGAACATGGCATGAGCTACTCAAAGTTCATGGATGCGTTGAAGAAAGCAGACATCGCATTGAACCGTAAGGTTTTGGCAGAACTCGCATCAACATATCCTAAGGTTTTCGAAGGAATTGTGAAGAAGGTGCAGGTAGAGAAAGTTGCAAAAGAACCAAAGGCGGTAAAGGCAAAGGCATAAGATTGAAATTAAATTGAGGAATCCCCAACTAACCTCGCTAGGACTTCAGTTACTTCGCACTTGTGCTCGTAACTCACCAGTCCGCGTTCGGAAGGATCTCTCAATAAACACTAGAGGATAGATAAGGAAGTTGGACTGGTAGTTATTTCATAACTACCGTCCGCGCTCGGCATGACAACCGAGTGTAAACACTCGTTGTCTGCCTCGCTTGGACTGGTAGTTCAGCTGGTTAGAACGTCCGCCTGTCACGCGGAAGGTCGAGGGTTCGAGTCCCTTCCAGTCCGCCATCTAAAATTCCTCCCTAATCGGGAGGTTTTTTGTATATAGAAATTAAAATAAAAAAAATCGCACCCTCCCCGTTGCCGTTACAGCATTGGGTTGGGTGCAGTGCACGTGTGGCCTCCGAAATCGACTAGAGCCAGCGACTGACGTAGCGGAACTGGCGCCGTTGATCAATCACCATCGGGTTCCACCGAAACACGAACACGACGGTGAATGACGGGATCAGCGCAAGCCATGCGGCATGCGGACCAAGCCAGCTGTACAGCAGATGCCAGACCTGCGACACGAGAGGCCAAACGCTCCACCCCGTCACCTTCCAGATCAGCGCGAAGCAAATCGCCAGCGCCGTGTAAAACAGCACACCGACGTAGAACATCGCTTCAAGATCTGCCATCAGCCACGCACTCTTCGTGCCACTGAACGGGTTCATTCTGATCGAACCGGGCATCACACACCTCCCGCGACTCATAGTCGCTTTGTTGGAGAAAGACTATCATGGCGCATAAAAATAGTCAATACTCAACGACTTGGTTTTCCCTAAACCACCTCCCCACCTCATCTACTACACCCCGCCATGAAAAACCCACCCGAAAGGGTGGTTTTTTCATGGCGTATTTTAAGTGAGGGACTCGGAGGATTGCGCGCCAACCGAGCGTGCGCAGGTTGTGTCGCGCGCAATCCAGCCGACGCAGGCGACATGGTTCGCCAAGTCGGAGAGTCCTGGATCCACCAACTCAAATTCCTCCCTGATCGGTAGGTTTTTTGTATTTAAAATTTAATTTTTTACACAATAACAAAAAACTTATTAGACGAAAACTCAATATTTTTTTGTAGTTTTCGTGTGCTCACACTAATCAAGTGATATAAAAAACATTTTTTGATATACTTTATATAAAAATAAGTTTTCTATGAAACATCCCGACGCGACACCCATAACCGACCACATTGTTAATGAAGCTGAATCACCAGAAAATTTACACCGAGATACGCTCGCAAACTCATTAAAAACAGGTATGGGTGTGGCACAAGCACTCGAGCGTATTAATAACGCGCTTAAAACAAACGAGAATGATACTTTTGACGAACGCGGTAGATTAAAACTTTCGCCTACATTTATATCATTTGATGCCCTTTTTACCGCGCGAAAAAACCTGGATCGTGGGCACTTCGATTGGAAAAAAATGCTTTCGGAATGGAATTCATCTGCAAGTTTAAAAAAACTTATACGTGTTGCCGAAGAAGAGTTGATCGAATTAAGTTCAGTGCTCGATGAATACGACGATGATACCGACGGGACAAATTTCCAAACTCTTTTTGATTCTGCACAAGCGGCCGCACAAAAATCATACGCACAATCCACACATCACCCACAATACGACGAACGTACCGATTTACTACATCCAGACCCCGAATTTGTGCCGTCTATAAATAAAACTGCACAACAGTTATTCGCACAAGCCCGGCATATGCGACAGATCATTCTTGATGTATTGCCACAGGCAAAAGAAAAACTCGCCACAGCACTTCTTCGAGAAGCAGATGAAACCGCCACTGCTACCACAGCAGCAGAACAAAAAAACCAAGAAATTAAAAATAATACTGTCGCCGAAATGAAAAATGCACTCGATTCTTTTTTGGAATCTCTAAATAACGCTTCTGAAGAAGCTGACCGCATGAATGAAGCTTATAGACAATTTCAAGACGACGAAAAATTCTTCAACAAACACGGTTCCATTGGTCATAATTATATGACCGGATCAAATTTCAAAAGCTGGGATCGTAAAATAATGTCCGGCAGTCTTGTGTTTGATACTAGCGGTCGGCTCATCGAATTCAAACGAGGCGTTGGTGCGACCGAAGTAGAAGTCGCTAAAATGAAGCAGCAGCTCGTTGCACGTAAAAATGAACTACGATTACAGCTAGGCGGTCAGTATAAACAAGCGAGGAGTGCATTAGACAAAGTAAATGCACTCGAGATGCGTGCCACAGTTGATGCAGAAACTCGTTATCTAGCCGGAGATCCTCATCTAAAAGTATTACAAAAAATTGAAAAAATAGAACTTTAGAATTCGAAACCTAATCAGGAGAGTGAAAAAAGTAACCTACATGAGGCGGGTTTTATTATGGCTGATTCAAAGCGAGAGACTCTAGTACGAGGCCTTAGACAAGTCTGAAAAGATACTCATGGAGCATTCTCCCTAATTGTTTGGCTAATATTAGTAAAAATAACCATATTCTCCTCCCTAAACCACCCTATCTACTACCCCTTCCGCATCCGCCCTACCTCTCCCAAAAAAAATTTCTTAATTGCCGCCCACTTCACAACCGGTTTCGTCACCACCTCTGGCTGATAATCCGCCTCTTCAAAAAAACAAAGTGCCTTTAAAATGTGATAGGGATCTCGCGCCGATGCACCAAATTTTTTATTGCAGAGATGCAACACATCTTCAATTTGCCAACCCTCATGTTCCACAATAAAAAATAGATCGATAAAATCCTTGCGCGCAGTGCTCCCCGCGATCGCATTGATTTTCATGCACGCAATGTCAGCGACACTTGCAACCGCAACGCCCTCAAACATTTTTGTCTTCCGCAACAATTTGTACGGATACGAAAAAAAACTAACTTTCACCCCATCCAAAATTCCATCAACGGTATTTTCCTCTTCATTCACCAACTTAAATTTTCCCAATTTTGAAAGTGCCGCAATCAACGATTCTGTCTTGAACGAACGCGCGCAAAAAAAATCTAAATCAACAGACTCACGATGGCCATACTGCAACGCAAGCGCCGTCCCGCCTGCTAAATAAAATTTTTTCAGAAACGCAGCACGTACCATTTTTTGAAACGCCACATGCGTCGCCGCATTTAACGCCGATTCATGCATCATACAATCTTCCAAAAATTCCTTGTCTTCTTCCCCACATTGCGACTACGTGCAACCACGCGTCGGATTGCCGCAACGCCATACGTTTTTTTGAGCCACTGTACATCTGCCCACCCACCCTTTTCCGCAACACGCGCAATAATAAAACTCTGATATTTTTTAATATCAATTTTCGCCGGATTTGGCACATCCCACAATGATGGAATAATTGATTTTGGCAAACGCGTTGCTGTTAACATAGAACAATTATAGCATAAAATTCGAACGTTAGCCAGCTTGAAAATATCTCCCCACCTCATCCACTACGCCCCGTCATGAAAAAATCCTGGGTAATTCCCAGGATTTTTTCATTGTGATTTAAGATGGATGATACAGTTCATCAAGTTGACGAGCCCCTTCTAAATAATCTCCAAATATTTACCAACCTCTGTTCGAATCTCGCCCAATCGTTCCTTTGGAATTTTTCCAATACGCCCATAAATTCTTTTTTGAGAAATAGATCGTAATTGATTA
>JAPLWO010000042.1 GCA_026396555.1 Candidatus Magasanikiibacteriota bacterium | reverse complement strand
ACGATGGAAATCTGTGTACGTTTGATTTTTGCGTCACAAATGTCGGCTGTTCGAACATTTCAGTTCCAGCGGCATGTAACGACGGTAACGCGTGTACATTGAACGATGTGTGTAATGCATCAGCTGCTTGTGAAGGAACTCTCATCAGCTGTGTTGACACTAACATCTGTACAGACGACTCATGTGATACGGCTAGCGGCTGTGTGCACCTGTCTAATGGTACGACGTGCAGCGATGAAAACGTATGCACTGAAAACGATGAATGTGACATGTCTGCTGTGTGTGACGGGACGCCAGTTAATTGCGACGACGGCAACGCCTGCACACTTGATTCGTGCGGCTTGACCGGCTGTTCGCATATTACTGTTGCGTCAGTGTGTGATGACAAAGATGCGTGTACCTCAAACGATCTGTGTGCGCCAGATGCGTCATGCGCTGGTCTGCTGATCAATTGTGTTGACGCAAATGTGTGCACAGACGACTCATGTAATACGACAAATGGATGTGTGAATGTTGCGAATAGCGCTACGTGTACAGATGACGATGAGTGTACTATCGGCGATGGTTGTGCGAATAAGCTGTGTGCGAATAAGGGTCCGCTCAATTGCGACGACGCGAATGTATGCACGGACGATTCGTGTGACGCTGTCAAAAACTGCGTTCATTTGCCTAATAGTGCAACATGCGAAGATGGAAATGCGTGTACGGCTGGAGACAATTGTGACAGTTCAGCATGTGTGCCAGGAACGGCCGTCGTATGCAATGATGGTGATGCGTGTACGTCAGATACGTGTGTTGCGGCCGTCGGGTGCGTGTATCCGCAAGGATACGTGTACTATACGTATGCGCTGGATCAGGCGCTACCAGTTGAATGGACACATTCTGATTTACTTACCGTTTATTGTGGAGGCCTGTCTTCCGGTGCGTTTAAAGACCCGTACACCCTATGCTCGTGGTGTGCATATCAAACACCCGCGTACCACTATGAGTGGGCGATGCTTGACTTGAACAAGGTGCGGGAGGTTTACAAGATTGCCCCCGGGACCCAGCTCAAGATTTCGTTCAAGTGGGCAAACTGGCAGAGCAATCAGAGCGGCGATACAGAGTCATGGGAAACGCTGGATTTGCAAGGATCCGTGCTGACCTTTGACGTACTTTCACCGGTGTTTCAAGTAAATCCCTTGGTGAAGTCAGTGTCGATGACGGTAACGGACAGTGCGGCAGCGTTGCGATTTAGCGAGAAAACGGATTACAAGGGTTTGCAGATTGGTGCAGGACCGGTCTGGGGGCCGGTACTCGTTGCCCCCGTTGGTTGTGTGCCCGTTCTCTAAGTCTTGAAAGGCATGTTAGAAACTCCGGCAGGTGCGTAGTGAAATCAACTTCACGCGCGCTTGCCGGTTCTTTTTTTTTCAATTACACTAGAGCAACTATGACACATACAACTATATCTAAAATCTTTTTTTCATCGCTCACACTTTTTTTGTGCAGTCCTTTTTTTACGCTTGGCGGATTTTATTTTCCATACTCGGTTGGACATGTAGTTGCATGGGCTTTTGGTATGTTGGGGATGCTTATTTCAACGACTATTTGTATTAAAAAAGATGAGCATTTTAAAAAGAATGTTTTTGATTTAGCTCAGCATCCTGTGATAGCTGTGTATGCGCTTTTTATTTTGTGGATCATGGTGAGAAGTATTTTCGCTGGCAGCACGGCGAATGATCTGTGGTGGGGCTCTTTGCAGCGAACTGACGGTTTGTTTTTCCATATTTCATGGCTGATTGGCATGGTGTGTATGGCAGCATGGTTGCATGACGTTTTTTTTGTAAAAAGTGAACGCAAAATTTTAGCAGTGATCGCACTTGCCACTATTTTTTCAGCTGCAATATTTCAACAAATTGGCCTAGATTTGCTGGTGAGCCCCATTGCTCCGGGGCGTCTCGCAGGAACTGTTGGAAATCCACTATATTTGGCAGGAATTTTATTATTCGTTCCATGGTTTGCGTTGCGAGTACAGAATAATTATATTTTCGTTATTTCAACATTAACTGCGGCTGTGTTGATTTATAAAACGGACGCGCGCGGTGCATTTCTTGCTGCAATTGTTGGTGGATTAGTGTATTTGTGGGGACTAGAGTCGAAAAAAATTTCGTATAGGACAAAAATTATAATTATCGGCGCGCTATTTGTAGCGGGCGCTGCAAGTGCGGGGTTTGTTGTTTTACGGAAGATATCGCTACCACGCATGAGTACTGTTACGACGCGACTGATGCTTTGGAAGTCCGCAGTTCCCACATTAAAACAACATCCTTTTTTTGGATTGGGTGTAACAGAGGCACGAAATGAAATTGATCGATTAAATAATTCAGTGACTGTAATTTCATACACAGAAATTTTTGATTCGACTCATTCTGTTTTTGTTGACCTTGCACTTAAGGGCGGGTTGATAGCACTTCTGCTGCTGTCTATGTGGGGAATTATTGTTTATAGAACTCTTAAAACATCACTTGCACGGGGGACATTTGTCGCACTTTTTGTATTATTTGCGACGACACCATTTATGGTTTGGACTCTCGTTCCGTTGTGTTACATGATCGCATGTTCGTTAGATCCAAAATCGAACGCAAAAATGCATGAAAGAATTTTGTTTCCAGGTTGGGTAATTATTGCGGGTATTGTTGTAATTTCGTGTGCAGTGATTATTATTACACTACCATATAATGCGCGGCTTTTGTTTCAAGCGCAGCAGGTGAGTGTGCGTGGTGCATTTACTAAAATTCCTACAAATGGACCGCTCATTACACCTCGCTGGTTGCCATTTAGCGCCGATATTGCGGTTGAATTATTTCGAGTAAGCATGCCGCCGCTTGATGTTGGTTTAGCACCAAGCTACGATCGCTATTTACGTGAAATTGTAATTCCTGTTTTTAATGTGTTTGCGACGCGCGTCGCATCGCCAGATCAGTATTTTGTTGCGGCTACGTGGGCAAACACGTATGCAAGTTCAGGGTTGACACCGAATAATTTAGTATGGTTTGAACAATCGCGTTTGATGCAGGAAAAAGCTCTTGCGATAAATCCAGATCGTGCTGCAGCATTATTTCAACTCGCAGATTCTTTGCGTGAATTAGGGAAAATTCAAGATGCGCTTGTGTTGTTGAAAAATTTTGCGGATCGTCAGCCTGATTTAGGTGAAGCACAAGTTAATTATGCACTTATGCTCGATATTTCAGGTGATACAAAACAGTCATTTGCACTTGAACAGCAAATTAAAAAAACATTTCCAAATCATGATTGGAGTGAGGATTTTCAACGTTGGTTTACGAGCATTGAAAAACGCGGTGAGGCATTAACTCAGGTACCGTCAAAATAGCGCTCAAAATCTGCGGCCTCTGTTTCCATTTTTGCATTGAGTAGTTGTGTGTAAATATATTGTGCGATTTGCTCGTTTGGTTTTTGTACATCGAGTGAAATAGCGTGTGAGATGTCGGACCATGCTTCTTGCGGTTTATGTGCGATAAAAAGTGCGAGGCCGCGATTCCATGTGGGGGTTGGGTATTGAAGATCGAGGTTGATTGCCTCTGTTAAAAGCTCAATTGCGCGATTAGTTTCATTTTTGATCAGCAGTAATTGAGCGAGTTGAATAAGCGCTTCCTGTCGGTTTGGGGCACTCAGATGTGCTTGTATATATAATTTTTCCGCGATGTTTCCGGCCTCACGGTCGTGTGTGATTACAAAAATTTGATAGGCAGTATTTCCGAGCAGTAAATTCCATGTCGCATTTGTTTGGTAGGTATTTTCAAGTTGAGGTATGACGTGCATGAGCTGTGTCATATCGTCGCGCTGCATTTTTTTTTCATCATCGGAAAGTTGCGCGTACACAGTAGGTTGTTGCCAATAATTTTTTAAAACTGCATATGAAATCGCTGTAAAATAATCAGGTGTATACGCCGTAGAAAATAGTTGCGCGGTAAGTTCTTGAATTGCGTGGTGCTGTTCTGAATACGATCCAGAGGTTGCAAATACGGTTTCAAGAGCTGTGGCGTGTGCTGTGGGGATCCATGCGCCAAAAAAAGAAATGATTACTGAAGCGCAAAGCAAAAATATTGAAATAAATTTCGATAAGAATGGTGCAAATCTGTAAGAATATTTTTTTTGATGCGAGGCAATGAGTGCAAGAGTAAAAACAAAACGAATGATACTACCGTGCGTTTCAAATGCAGTAAGGTTTTGAGTAAATGATGTTGCAAAAATACCCAGTAATAGTGACAATTGAACGCGGGAAAATTCATGACGGTGATATATTTCGACCGTACAATAAATTGTAACAACAATAAGAAAAAAATAGGACAGAAGTCCGAGCGCGCCAGAGGTGACTGCGAGTTCAATAAAATAATTATGGGGTTTATCAGCGTGTGTTTCATCAATCGAAAACTCGCTTAACGTTGAATCAAAATGCTTATCAGCAGCTCGCGCATATTGACCTACGCCCCACCCGAGTACTGGTTTATCGAGGAAGCCCTGAGCGGCCATTTTCCAGTTTATGAATCGAGTTGTGGCTGTTGTTGTTGAGATGTAGTTATGTTGGAACAACCATATGCCGAAAAGTAATGTCACAGTTGTTGCTCCAATAAGTGCGGTCGAAACGTAGATACGTTTTTTTACGTCTGGAATCGTCAGTGCGTATGTGAATAAAAAGACACATACACCCGCGAGCAGTCCTAATAGTGGTCCGCGTGTCTGCGTCAGCAATAGAACAATGAATGCGAGTACAATCGCGGCACTTGCCGTCATACGCCAGAATTTTGTATCGATTTTTGATGAGATAAAATAACTGAGCCCACCGATTGCGAGTGATAAATATGATCCAAAAAAAATTGCATTACCAAGTGTGCCGCCGATGCGACTGCCTGAAAATGTTTGAGAAAATGCGGGGATGAATTTTTGCGCTACACCCCAAAGCGACGCAATGATGACAGTGCATATGAGTCCGCGCCACAAAATATAATTTGATTTTTTTTCTTCAAATGCAAGCTTGAGTCCAATGTAGGCGATAGCAAGCTCTGGCCAAAGTGCAAATCCAAAACCACGCTCCATTGAACCCCACAAACTGCTCCACGGATCAACGCTGTGAATTGTTGCAATTCCCAATATTGTAATGAATGCGAAAAAAGCATAATCCAGTGTGCTGAAAAAAAGTGAAACTTTTTTTCTCCATACATCGTATGTAATAATAACTGCCCATAAGGTACAAAGAGTTGCAAGATAAATCCAGCGAGGAAATGAATATGGATAGGGGAGATTGGTCCAAATTACGAGCGGTGAAATAATCAACAAAAGCGCAAAAAATCGATGGTGCATAGTTGTTACAAGTATACGGTCTAGCTCATGTTCGAGTCAATCTAAATATTTGATTTTTTTTGAGAAATTCGCTAAAATATATCGTATAAATTATGCAATTTTTGCGAAAGCTGACAGGAATTTTCGCATATTTGATTTTGATTGCCCCCATGATCGTTTGGAATGGGGTGTATTTTACGTTTAATATTCCGCGTTGGGCTTGGCTTATTGCGACGGTCTCCATATTTTTTGTGCTATCAATTTCTGCTTATAACGAAGCGTGGCAGTTGCGCTTGCGGAAAATTGACATATTTTTTTCAGCATTTGTCGCATTACTCTGCCTTTCGTTATTCTGGTCATCTGATGTTCATGCGAGTTTATGGAGCGGGGCAGCACGAAATACCGGAGTCTCATTATATGTACTGTGGTTTATTTGGTTTTTCAGTCTTCGGATTATTCGTTGGACTGAAATGCAATGGAGGAATATGTTTGCATTTTCGATTGTAGTTGCAGCCACCGTCTCTGCATGGAGTATTGCACAAGTTTATATATTTGGTCAGACAGGGGATGATCGTGTGAGCGGAACTGCGGGTAATGCACTGATTCTTGCCATGTATCTTGCGCCGCACGTGTTTTTATGTGCGCTGTTGATTTCTGAGCGCGTTCGATGGGCTCTCTCTAAATTATATATAGGAGGAATTGTAGTTTGTGGGTTGATTATTGGGGCTGGTGTTGCGCTGTCATTTTCGAGATCGTCTTATCTCGGTATTATATTAGGTTTTGTTGTTGGTGTGGTCGGATTTGTTATTTCAACGCGCGCATCATCAGGCTCAAAGCGGGTAACGAAAATTTTAATAGGCGCTTTGTGTGCCATTGTTTTTGCTTATGGACTTTTGTATTCCTATTCAAAAATAACCGGCTCTGCCCTTAGTCGCGTTACTATAAATAAGGATTCGTTTGCGACATTGGATACGCGTATTATAAATTGGAAAATAGCACTTAAAGGGATACGCGCTCATCCGATTCTAGGTGTCGGTTGGGAAAATTATCGAACGGTTGTTGACACTATGTTTGATCCGAGTCTTGCGCGGTTTTCATATTATGAAACGCGTATTGATAAACCACATAATGTATTTTTAGAAGTGTGGGTAACAACAGGAACCGTTGGTCTGCTCATCTATCTTGCATTGATTTATTTTACTATTTCGACTGCATGGAAATTGTATTGTACCGATAAGCTTTCGGCGGCAGGGGCGTGGTCAATTATTGGATTTGTGACGGCGTATCATTCACAAAATTTTTTCGCGTTTGATACGCCGCAGACATTATTTATTCTGGCACCGGTGTTGGCCTTTTTAAGTACTCTGGATGAACCTGTCTTTATTTTTTCACTCGCATCATTGCAAAAAATGCGACGTATAATTGTTGTTTGTTTTTCAATAGCGTCAATTGTAATTTTTGTGTATGCAGGTTGGGCGCCTTTGAGAACAATGACGTATATTAGTGAAGGCTTGAGTGCCTCAAGTGAACATGATTTCAACAGTGTAGATGCGGCATTTAGAAATGCTTTTGTCGGTGTTCAAGGTCCTTATTATTTTGAAACCTGGCGTTGGTTTGCACAGGCCTTGTTAAATAATTACGCAAATGGGACACAAAAATTATCAGAACTCACGCCCGATCAGCGTGCACGATGGGAGGCTGATGTTTTAAAAATTACAGAACTAACTAAACAATACGCCGCAGCAAATACACATTCGGTTGAGTGGCAGACATTTACTGGAAAGGTTGCGTATTATATTGCAATTGATCGAAATGACGATGCGATGTTGACGTTTTCAGAGCAACGATTTTTGACTGCGTATGGAATTTCGCATTATCGACAAGAGCCGCCTATTCTTTTAAGTTATATATACGGTTTGAAAGGTGATAACGTAAAGGCAGTTCAATGGTATATGACTGCGGTTGCACTCACACAATCATCAGAAACAAAAGATGCGTTTAATTTTTTATTAGATCTCTTTGTAAAAACTCACGATAATGATAGTATTGATAAAATTCTTAATGCTGCAATTATATATCAGCCGGATGCTGACACATATGCACGGAGAGCGGCGGCCTATGCTGATAGCGGACGATATGATGACGCTCGTGCTGCTGTAAATCGCGCAGTTGAACTTGATCCGACGTTTGCGTCAGAAGCCATCCAGTTTCTTTCAACATTTCCAAATAAAAAATAAGTATGAACTATACATCTGAGGAGAAAAAAACAAGAGAACTAATTTCTAAGATTTTTTTATACGCAGTACTGCTAGCTCCGCTTGTCGTTGTATCGAGCTCAACAGTTTTTCCGTTTATTTTTCCAAAAGCAATTTTCACTGAGATTGTGGTTGGTTTGCTTGCTGCGGTGATGATGCCACTTATTTTTCGGTACCGAGAATATGGTTTGAATCATATATATGCACAGGTTTTATGTGTGTATGCGGCCACTCTCGGATTTTCTGGAATATTTGCACAGGATCGGATGCGCGCGTTCTGGAGTAATCATGAGCGCATGACAGGTGTTATTTTTATTTGGTACACTATTTTGTTTTCATTGTTGGTTACATCGTATTTATCAGCGCATATAAAAAAACTTCGTTCACTTCTTTCATACTTAGTGGGCATTTCTGTTGTTGTTTCAGTGACGGGTATCATGCAGCGTATTGATCCTACGTTTTTATTGAGTCAAGGACAGCGTGTTGCGGGAACATTTGGAAATCCAATTTATTTAGGTGGTTTTGCTGCGCAATTGGCGCTGGTGGCAGTATATCTTGCGTATATTAATCGTAAGACAGGAATCAAATATTTGTATATCAGTGCGTGCGTAATTGATTTAATCGCAGTTTACTTAAGTGGAACACGTAGTGCGGTGGTGGGACTTGCTTGCGCATTATTGTTGATCGGCATCTACACTGCTCGTCGTGCAGCAAGCGCAGGCTATGCAAAGCAAATGCGAATAGTGGTGATTGGTGTTGTGATTGCTGTTGGTATATTAATAGCCTTACCGAAACTCGTTCCAAGTTTACAAAGCACAATGTTGGGTCGTTTAACAAACATTTCTGCTGCACTTGATTCAACTGGGTCAACTCGTGTGATTGCGTGGCAAATTGCAATTCAAGGCTTTGAGCTTAGGCCTATTTTTGGATGGGGTCCTGAAAATTTTTATTATGTCTTCAATAAATTATATAACCCAAAGTCACTAACGTTTGGTTCGTACGAAACGTGGTTTGATCATGCGCATAATGCTGTTTTTGATGTGTTGGTGACGCAAGGATTCGTTGGTTTTTTAGCGTATCTTGCTCAGTATGCAGTTATTTTCTGGATGTGTTATAAAACTCGGTCAGTTGATGAAAATGAAAATATATTTTCTGTTGTTCTTGCTGGTATTTTCGTTCTTCATTTTATACATAATATTTTTGTGTTTGATCACCCGGGTTCGTATGTAGAATTTTATGCGTTTGGGGCAATTGTTGCTGCGCGATATGTTGCGTTGAAACGAGTGCCGATTAATCAAAACGAGATTGACGTACCAAGATTGCATTTTGCTGGCGCTGTTTTAAGCGTTATTGCGCTCGTCGTTACAGCATATGTAACAATTCCCTCGATTCGTCAAAATTATTTAGACGCAACTGCACAATCTATCGGAATGAATGATCTTGATCGGGCGCGCGAAGTTTTTCAAAATGCGATTTCGATAAATGGTCCACACACTGCCGATGTATTATTAGATGCGGGGCGATTTGCACAAAGAATTCCAATGACGTTGAGTGATGGGTCACAATCATTATCACTTCCGCAAGTAAAAAGATTTTTTGATTTTGCTGTTTCGTCCATCGATAATTTGTTGAAAAATTATGCGCCGAATGATGTAATTGCTGCATTAGTGAAGGCCCAATTATTAATGGGGGCTTATCAAGAGGGAGACGTGAGTGCGGGTCGTGCTGCTGAAAGCGCTTTTGCATATGCGACAACTCTGAGTCCGGATCGACAACAAACAGCGTACTCATGGGCACGTTTAAAATTAATGATGGGCGATACGGCGGGGGCGGAAAAATTATTAGAAGAGACTATTAAAAAAGAGCCTGCGGTAGGTGTTGGTCATTGGTATTTGGCCATAACTATTGCAGATACGGAATTTTCGCGTGCCGCAGCTGAACTTAATTTAGCTACCATGTATGGATATGATATCGGCACGCCACAGAATCGGGTTCTTTCAGGTACGATTTATTTTCGGACGAATGAATTTGAAAAAGCGGCGCAACTCTTTAAATCCTTGCTCGATGATTTTAGTGTTAGTCAGTGGGATCCAAAAGTTGTGCTAATGGCAGATACAGCATTTGAAAAAACAAACCAGACTGAGGCACGGGCTCAACTACGCAGTCGTTTTCTGGATGCATTTAAAACAAAAAAATAATTAGTGAATCACATGAGTACTGCAATCGATAAGCGTCCTCACATTGTTATCGCGACAACTGCATTTGCACCTTTTGTAGGAGGTGCAGAAATTGCAGTTCAGGAATTGATTGTTCGATTGCACGCACAATTTAGATTTACTATTATAACTGCGCGCCTTGATGTGGCGTTGCTGCGTCGTGATGAATGGAGAGGCGTGCAGATTATTCGTGTCGGGTGGGGAACGCCACTTGATAAACTGTGGCTGATTTTTGCGTTTTCGTGGCATGTTGCGCGGTTACGAAGAATTGGTGGTGTGCAGCTCGTGTGGGCAATTATGGCGAGCTACGCGGGCGCAGCTGCATGTATGGCGCAGATGATTACGCGGGCGCCTTATGTGCTCACACTGCAAGAAGGAGATAATTTAGAAAATATTGAACGCCGCGTGCAGCCACTTTCATTTTTTTTCAGACAAATTTTTTCGCGCGCGCGAGGCATTCAAGTGATCGCACCTTTTTTAAGTGAGTGGGCGACAAAATTGGGTGCGCACGTGCAACCAGTTATCATTCCGAACGGTGTGTCATGTGAATTATTTGCGACCACGGTTGAAAAAAAAATGCAGTTTCGTGCTGAAGTTCGAAATGAATTACTGATTCCAGAAAATGCGTCGACAATTTTGTCCATATCTCGATTGGTTGAAAAAAATGGAATCAGTGATTTGATTTCAGCGATGGAACAATTGCCTGAGCATCATTTAATTTTGGTAGGCGATGGAATATTGCGTGATTCACTTGAAGTGCAGTCGCATTCAATCAAGGGTCGTGTTCATTTTTTAGGAACTCAACATCAACACGATTTATCTCGATTTGCTGCTGCTGCAGATATTTTTTGTCGACCTGCACATTCTGAGGGTTTAGGGATTGTGTTTTTGGAGGCGCTGTGCATGCAGCTACCGGTTGTAGCGACCCGCGTTGGTGGAATTCCAAGTATCATTACAGATGAGCAGGAAGGGCTTCTGGTTTCGCCGGGAAATATTTCAGAATTAGTGAGTGCACTTCGTCGCGTGACGGAAGATTTGGTTCTTTATAAACAAATGCAAACAAAAGGCTTGGAACGCGTTGCTCAGTTTTCGTGGGAGTTATTTGCACCGAAGATTTCGGCATGGCTGTTTGATGCGCTTAAAAAATGGGATTATTGACAGGGAATCAAGAACTTTGATATTCTAAAGCAACTATAAAACTTTCTATGACACAGAAACCTACAATTGGAGTAATGGGTGCGGGCATGGTCGGCGGAGCTACTATTCGTTATTTTCAAACAGCTGGATATCCAGTCGTTGCATATGATCCAGATCCGAATAAAAATTTCTTAGATCCAAAGTTGGTTGCAGATGCAGCATATATTTTTATCTGTGTTCCAACGCCATATGAAGCTGAAAATGGTGGATTCAGTTTAGCGTATGTGCATCAGGCTCTCGACATGCTTCCTGAAAATAAAACAGTAATTATCAAATCGACTGTGTTACCAGGGTCGACCGAAGCACTTCAAGAAAAATATCCAAAATTAAAGATTTTATTTAATCCTGAATTTTTA
>JAPLWO010000002.1 GCA_026396555.1 Candidatus Magasanikiibacteriota bacterium | reverse complement strand
AAATCCAGCTACACGGACTACGAACCCTACACCGGCCGCCCCATCTCCCAAACGGACGCCAACGGCAACACCGGCACCATGACCTACGACAATTACGGTCGCCCCGTCACCCAAACGGACCCGACAAACCAACAAACCAGCTACACCTACAGTTCTGACTTAAAAACCAGCACCGTCACAAGCCACGGACGAACAGTCACCCAAATCGCCGACACCTTCGGCCGAACCATCGAAACCCGCTACCCCTCTGGCGAAGAAGACACCAAAACTGACTACTACTTCGGCACCCTCCCCAAAACCATCTACAAAAAACAAAACGGTACCTGGGTTACCAAACAAAGTTTCACCTACGACACCTACTTAAGAAAGCTCACAAGCAACAATCCCAACTGGGGCACAACGACTTACACCTACGACGACCCCAACCACACCATAACAATCACCGATCCCACAACCAGAACCAGCACAAAAAAAACCAACACGCTAGGCCAAACGGACTACACTATCGGCGTCGATGGCCTCTACACCCGCTACACCTACGACGGTTTCGGCAACGCCACCCAAGTCCAAGACCCAAGAAATCTTTTGCACGAAAGCACCTACGATAATTACGGCCGCCTCACCACAAGCTACCACACGCACAACGCCTCCACGACAAAGAAAACCCGATCCGAAACCCTCTACTACGACAACGGCCAAGTCCACCAAACCACCATCAAAGACGAGCAAGGAAACCCCTTCCGCACCTACGCCTACACCTACGACATCGAAGGCCGTCTCACCCAAACCCAACTCAACAACACCACCGTAGAAACGCTTACCTACGACACCGGAACCAACGCCAAAGGCGCCCTAACCAAAGCCGAAAACAACGACGCCATCAGCCAATACACCTACGACATCCTAGGCAGAATCACCCAAGAAACCACAACAGTGAAAGCCCTAGCCAATAAAACCTACACCATCCAAACCGGCTACAACAACACCAACGGCCAAATCGCCTCCGTCACCTTCCCAGACACAAAAGCCATCACCTACGCCTACGACACCAACCAAAGAATCAACCAAATAAATTATAATAATAATTCCACACCTCTCATCCAATACACCTACAACCCCAACGGTACCATCAGCACAATGACCTACGCCAACGGCACCGTCACCACCTACACGTACACCAAAGACGTCCTCCTCACCGACCTCGTCGTCAAAGACCGCAATCAAAATACGATTTACGAACAACACTACACCTACGACGCCCGAGGCAACGTCAACGCCACTGGTCACACGGATTACCTAGAAGGCAACAACGGCATCCAACGCTACTATGCCTACGACATCAAAGACCAAGTCATCAACGTAAACCTAGCCACCCAAAACACCACAACCGCCACACTCCCACTTTCACTACCAACCATGCCCCAAAACCCCACATACACCCACGCCTACGACGCCAACGGCAACATGCTGAAATTCGAAACTCAACACAACCACGCCCTCCCGCAGAACAACCAAATCTTTGATCCAAACTACGACCGCCTCCTAGAAAAAGACTACAAAGACGGGAAGAAACTCACCTTCACCTACGACCCGGTCGGCAACATGCTGACAAAACAACGATACCGAGCCGACGGCACAGATGCGGGTGCGATGAGCTACCCGTACAACGACCAAGACCAACTCACTCAAGTACAAGAGTCAGGCAGCATGGTCATGCAACTGGGCTACGACCACAAACGCCAACGCATCTATAGCTACACCCGTGGCGCAGGCGACTCTGCCGGCCCCAAATGTTACTACTGGGACACCCAAGGCAGAATCATCGGAGAATACACCGAGCAATGGCACGGCACGACAGTGCGCTACATCTACTCCGGCAACCAAACAGTGGCGATGGCGAGGCCCAAGGATTTATCTGACTTGAGTAAGGGTGAAGATATTTACTACTTCATCAATAATGCTC
>JAPLWO010000005.1 GCA_026396555.1 Candidatus Magasanikiibacteriota bacterium | reverse complement strand
GTTGTTGGACTTTTGCGCTACCCGACTTTTTCAGATTTATTTGCTGATTTTACGCCGGAAATGTTTGGCGGCGAATCAATCGAAGCGCTTGAAGAACTTATTTATCAATTTTATTCAAAAGAAGACGAAGCTAAATACGGAGTTTTGGGAATTAGAATTCGTCTCATCGAAGGTTGACAGAAAACACGATTTTCATTATATTTAACACAGTCTGGGTGCGGAAATACCGCACCTCGATTTTAGCTCCACACACAGGGTACATAACGTAGTTCTGGTGGGGCTCGGAGGTAAGTCATGGCAGATAGCGGTCAGCCGGTTGACGGCACAGTGATTACTATTCGGGAGGCGCGCGCGGACGATTTTGAGTTTGTCGCGAAACTTATGAAAGTTGCATTGGATCCCTGGTACGATGGCGATCATCTTGCCCATGCGCAGCGAATTTTCGACGCGCACATGGCAGGCGGCGCCGATCATGTTGGGCACTTTTCCGCCGAACAACACATGTTCGTCCTGGAAGTGGACGGCGTGCGGGCGGGGATGGTGCATCTGGTAATTAAGAAGCAAGGTACAGCGAAAATCAGTCCGCTCATCGTAGATCCGAAATTTCAAGTTTCACACAAGGGTTTGGGATCGCGGCTGCAGAAGACGCTGATCGTCAGCACATTTCAGTGGTCGAGTTCGACGAGACGGTGCATGGACAACAAGTTCGTCAGCTCATTCTCGAAAAACTCGTGCCGCATTTCAACGGCGTGGACGATTCGTGGGTGGATGCGTTGTTCGCAGGTTACGATCGGCGGCATAGTCGCGAAGTGAATGCGAAGTACAAGCTCATTTTCGTGGCTACAGATAGCGCGGGCACGGTGCTCGGCGTTGTCGGATGCACGCCGAAGAAAGGCGAGCCGATCAAGCTCATGCCCTGCGTCGCGCACATTCCCGAAGCTTACGCGGCGCCGCTCATCGACATTCCGTTCATGTTGCAGAAATTTGGACATAAGTTGTACATCCATTGCGTGCCAACCGTCGCAGAAGTTATGATCCTGCAGCGACTGGGATGGTTGCACAGCGCGTCAA
Organism: Candidatus Magasanikiibacteriota bacterium; assembly: GCA_026396555.1. Lineage (GTDB taxonomy): Bacteria > Patescibacteriota > Patescibacteriia > Magasanikbacterales > 2-02-FULL-50-9b > 2-02-FULL-50-9b. Next base: position 4,910 of record JAPLWO010000005.1, on the reverse strand, counting down.
TGCCTGCTGCGTATCATCCGGATTTTGTCACCGCGCAGTGGAGCAATGATTTGGAGATTGATATGGATCGAAATATGCGCGTCAAAGATCCGCTCCTGCAGCTCATCCAGAGCGGTCAGAAGCAGATCGAAGTGCGGGTCGGTTATCCGAACATTGTCGGGATCAAGGAAGGTGATCGCATTCGGTTTGTGTCGCCGCATGGTAATTGTCTGGTTCGAATCACGTTCGTGCATCCGTACAAGAGTTTTTCCGGCATGTTGCGGCACGAAGATTATCGGCTCATTGCGCCGGGGCTGACGCTTGAATCTGCGCTCAACTTGTTGCGGGGAATCTATAGCCCGCAGAAAGAGCTGCTCGGCGTCTACGCGTTCGGTATTGAATTGGTGAAGAAATAAGTTTCATGTTTTAGTGTATTGCCTCGTGATCGCGTTGTAACAGACGTCGATTACGGGGCTGATTTTTTACACTCGCGAAAAGAATTATTTTTCGTTATTGATGAACGTGCGCGTGCTTGTTAAGAACGAACCTGTCCCCGTTTTTAGTCCAAGTGGGGCAAGAATTTTTGCTGCGTGTTGTTGTTGGAATGTAATCACTGCGCGTGCAGTAGTGGTGCCGAAATATTTTGTTTCATTGCCTGCAGATCCAGGTCCACTCGTTGCAACAGTCGCGCCGCATTCATTTAAATATTTTTGAAGCTCGCGAACATCAGATCCACTCATTCCTTTTTTAAGATTTCGCGTGAAGACAAACTGCGTGGTCACTGGTTGTGCTGCTGAAGTCGGTACAGCAGTGATCTGATTGTTTTCTGGCGTCGGGCTCACAACTTTTGGTGTTGATGTTACGGTCAAAATTATAGGTGAGGTGACTGACGTCGGTGCGTCTGAATACACAATTGTTTTTGTGATGGCATTAGACGAATTGTTCGTCGTTGAGAAAAATTTTATGTAGAATTGTGTTGTTCCGTGATGTGGAATCGTAATCGTAGTCGACGGCGCATATGCGACACGTGACGAATTTGTAAAGTCAGGATTATCAGAAATTACATATTCGTTGACGGAGTTATCAGCGTTAAACGTTAGTTGAATCGTTCCAGTATGCGTTTCATTTGTTGGCGAGTCAACTCCATTGATGAGAACGGTGAGCGGCGAACCGTCAATCGAGGATGGAATAACTGCTCGACCATGGTTTAAGCCGTTGACAGTCACGATACGCTGCACTGCAGTAGCTGCATTTCCAGCGGCGTCGGAAACATTGTAGATTAATGTGTAGATCGCTGGCGCGTTTGAATTAACAGAGCCTGTAACAACGATGTTTGACGTTATCGTTCCATCGATAGCATCGCTCGCCGTCGCTCCCGCGTCCGTAAATGAGTCGCCCTGCGTCAGAGATTGTGCAGCACTTCCGGTCAATGTAATGGTTGGCACCGCTGTATCAATGACGATCGCTTTATTTGCAGCAAGATTTGTTGTTGGCGTAAACACGTTCATTGAGTTTCCCCATGCGTCGCGCAGTGTTCCTGAAATTGAATTTGTTGTGAGATCAAGAGATGTGTCGCCAGCCTGAACCGTATAATTACAACTGCCGCTGGACGCGTTAAACACCGTAAACGTACAGGTGCGGTCAGTGACACCGGTTTCGAGCGTGACGGTGACGCTGCCGGTTGAAACAACAACTTCTGAAAATGTAACTTGAATCGCAAGTACTGATCCTGCTTTGTATGAACCGTCGGTTGCACTTGAGGTGACATTTGTAATTGTTGGCGCTGTTGTATCAAACGATTGCCAGCTTAAATATGGATAGCCGTCGTTTAAACTTGCGTCAATATTCCAAATATCGCTATTTGCAACGTCGTTATTTGGGTTGCCCACAAAATCCCACGGTGTGGTAAGTCCTGCGGTTCCACTTAATGTAAATGTCGCCACAGATTTCATTTGAACAGAAGTTTTTGGTTTACCATTTCCTGCGTCGTCGCTCGCGCCGGTTGTTTGGCTATCGTAAAAAGAGTCAGTGTATGTTCCGCTGCCATTATTACCAACGAGACCGCCCGGAAAAGTTGCACTGTTTTGTCCGGTTGCATATACGTTATCAACTGCGACGTTGCTTACTGCAAGACCGATGATACCGCCTTGGTACGTATCGCCAGAAACAGTTGCTCGTGAATAAGAATCAGTAATTGTTCCACCATTTGCAAGACCGACGATGCCGCCGGCGTATGAATTACTGTGCACAGCACCCGTGGTAAAAACTCTCGCAATTGCGCCACTAATATTTTGACCGAATAATGCACCGGTATATGCACTACCCGTGACAGATGCGTCAACTAATCCAATATCATGTACCGAACCTGCAGCTCCCATGAATGAAATCATACCGACGTAGCCGGAGCTACTACGATTGATATAAAGACTGGTGATGACATGTCCGTTACCATTGAGTTCTCCTGTAAAATAGCTGCCTGAGTTTCCAATTGGCGCAAAACCGGCACCAGAATTCCAACTTTGTGTTGCAGAACAGTCGATGTCGTTGGATAAAACAAAACTAGAAGTAAGGTGACTGCCAACAGCTTGGAGATCGAGACAATCTATAATTTGGTATGGAGTTCCGGGTGAACCGTCACCACCGCCAAAATTTCCGCCGCCGATCGGAGTTGCATTTGCAATCGATGTTGTGCTAAAAATAATTGTTATCAGTAGGGAGAGATGCGCAATTTTTTGGAAGAGCAGATTTTTTTTCATGGTGGAATTTTTGTGGAGTGATTGTGGAATATTATATCATAAGAGAATGATGAGGTTGACAAACGTAGTAGATGCTGCTACTTTTGAGCAGTCAACCCATTGCACATCGGAGGAGGAGTTCTCATGTCTACAGAATCTCTCCGGTATGTACTCCGGATTGTCTGGCGGATCGTTGATCTGTTCATATCGCTTATCGATTTAGGCCTCATGATCGCGTCTGCAGTTATTTGGATCTTGCTGCACCTCGTCAATCGTCCGTTTTGGAACGCTGATATCATGCTCGAGGATTCACTTGGGCCACCTCAAATTTTTGACAAGGGGAGGCTTCGAGGCAGAGTTTATGAGCAAAAGATGTGGCTCACTAATGAGGATTTGCATCGTATAACCGTGCACGAAGCAGCTCATGCCGTCGTACTGCTTCACTCGCCACGCATCAAAAGAGTGATCTTGAATATTAGAATTAGACGGTGGCGTGGAAGGAACCGCTTACTTTGCGCCAAAAATGCGGATGGTACATTTGAGATTGGAGGAATCGTTTCAGACGATGAATTGTTTCGTGATAGACAGGCTGTAATTGATTATTGTTCCATGTTGTATGCGGGTGGGATTGCCATCCATGGTTCGCACTCGTTTGCTCGTTTCACATCTGCAAAGAGTGATTGTGCGAAGGCGAATGCGTGCATTCGTAAATTCGTAAGATCTCGATTTTGGTGTCCGTCGCCGATTCGAATGATGATTTACACGTGGTGGATTCAGGCGCAGGCCAAGAGTCGTTCCGACGAAATCATTTGCAGAGAGCGGCAGGCGATTAACGCGCTCGCGGATCATTTGAAGAAACATCTCGGTCAGGTAGTTGAAGGCGCGGTCGTGATGGATGTAGTCATGACGGCGTCAGTCGAACGTGTTGAATTACCGTTTTAGGAGCCCACTTTTCTTTCCGCATGCACGTGATGCGATGTGAGAGGTGGGTGTTTTTTTATTTTTTGGCGTGACTATTGACTTTTTTCATGCGTAATGATAGCCTTTCTGCTAGATTGAATTTCAATCAACTCTCGCTCTGACAACGTTTAACACAGGAGGGCACATGCGTGTTGTTGAAAGTAAAGAATTCCCGGGTTACTTCTTTCATCTGAGTCGTGATATCGAAGCAGAGCGCATGCTTGAAATTACGGCATCTCCAGACACGCAGCTTCTGAAGATGGTAAATGCAATACGGGAATCTTTTGGTAAAGAGTCTGTACGCAATGACAGATCGCAGCGCATTGAAGATTACCTGGACCGTGATCTGCATCACATGTTTTTTCAGAAGATTGATCCAAAGTTTTTGGAGTACATCCGTCTTCGGGGTGAACGCACGCAGCGTTCCGGCATCGGCGTTTTGTTTGCTCACGGCACAACCGGCGAGGACGGCAGGACGTGGTTATATCGGGATGGCGCTGTATTCACCCCAGTGCAACGATGGATCAATCGCCACGATCGTAAGTACGCTGCGCTACTGCTTGTGGTTTGCAATGAAGATGGGTGTGATGTGCTGGTTCGTCGTACTCCGATTTTCATTCCTGACAATATAGTCGAACATGGATTCGTTAGTACCCAGGACTATCATTACACCATGCTGATTCCGGGTGGTGAAGAAGTTGATGATGGCAGCATCGATTGGCACTTGAAAAACATCCCCGAAAAGTAGCGGAATCTAAGGCATCACGCACCCAACCCAATGCTGTAACGGCAGCGGGGAGGGTGCGATTTTTTTATTTCACAATTTATGCACAGAATGCCACATTGACATCTGGAAATCTCTGTGAGATAGTTTATGTATCAATCGCCAGTAGGCGTCCACTCCTCCCCTCCAAGGGAGGAGTATATTTTTTATAAGGGGATATGTATCAAAAAAGATTTGATGATTGGAATTTATTTAAGCAGGGACTCGAAAAACGAAGTGACGCTATTTCGTATATCCGCGTCGGTGAAATTCGGTGGACAAGTTTTGGAGTGAATGTTGGAAGTGAAATTGATGGTAAGGGTGGTTCTTTTTTTCGACCTTGTCTAATTTTGCATGTGGTGGGTGGGAAACGTGCGATTGTTTTGCCACTTACATCTAAACAGAAAACAAATGAGGGATATGTGTCACTTGAGTTTGATGGACGCAGTGATACGGTATGCATTAATCAATTA
>JAPLWO010000003.1 GCA_026396555.1 Candidatus Magasanikiibacteriota bacterium | reverse complement strand
GCGTAAGAACAAATTTGATTTTATACACTATCGCATAAAAAAATAAAACCCCTTTCATTTGCCGCATGAAGTTCAGCCGGCGGACAATTGGGGTTTTTGCGAGCTGCTGTTACAAGTACGAGATTTCGATGCTGGCTCCGTACAGCGCGAGGATCGGGTTGCATGCGGCTTTGAGCGCGCGATCTAGGTTTTCCTTTGGCGCTGAGTTCGTTGGGTCGAATATCCTCAGCAGTTCGGCACGGTTTGTCTGGTTGAAAGCTGCGGTTACGAATTCGCCGAGAAGCTTGAGTGGTACGGGCGATGACCGAAACGTGTCTACGTCATCGACCTTGAGTTGTGCAGTGTAGAACACGCGCTTCAACTGCGGATTTGGAAATTCCGTCTGCACGCAGTTGTTCACAACTTCTTTCGTTCGAACGTTGACGTAATTGTCTGGGCACTACCAAATCACTTGGTTTGATTTCTCGACGATCTTCCCGTGGTCGTCCAAACAAACCACCACAGCGTACTCGTTGCTGGTGCTGAACTCCGCAAACAAGGGAATACACAACGCGATGACGAGCGGGATGCTTCGGAGAAAGAGTCTTTGAAACAGAGATTTTGCGGATGGAAAGTCCAAAAACCCCATGACAAAAGGCCAAACCGTGAAAAAGAAAAGCATACACACTGTCAACGCGTAAATCATGGCAGCGGGTATTGAAACCTCCGGCGCAGTAGGGGTGATTCCCTGGCGCTTTGGCTATTTTAACATGAAAATTGTTATTGGCCAAAAGTCATTCGGCCTGGTCAGGCTTCAATCCGTGGCCGCGGGGAGTGATTATAATTTTTTTATAAAATTTATAATATCTGTTACATCACTTTTGCTTGAAAACGATGAGAGACCATGTCCAGATCCTTTTTTTATTTTCATTCGCGTGCCAATCTTTCGAAGATTATTATCTATAATATTTTTAATGAGCACCCCAGGGATGATTGCATCGTTTTTTGAACTTAAAATTAATATTGGGACGTGTGAGTTTTCAGATAAAAATGTTAGCGGATCAAGGCATCTTCCAAATAAAAAATCATCGAGATATTTTGGTTTGATAATATTGTATGATCGAGGATATGCGCGTTTTAAATATGACGTCATCCCTTTCATTTCCTGAAAAAAAGAACTGGTATTTTTTGAGTGACTCTCTATTATTTTTTGATTGTATGTCAAAATGGGGCTGATAAGTATCAATCCTGATATGGCACTATTATTACTTATGAGTGTGGCAATGCTTGCGCCGAAGCTTATTCCGCATACAACAATCCGCTCGATGCGTATATATATTTTATGTTTATAGCGTAATTCTGTAAAAACTCCAGATTTTATTCGAGAAATCAAACTATTTACGTCATTAATACAGTTTTGCGGCGTGAAGGATCCTTTGCTATCAAAACTTCCTGAATAGAATGGTTGAAATACATGAAACCCTGCATCACATAGCGTTTTCGTTATTAAATTTTTACCAATATAAGATGGGAGGCCTGGTAATATAATAACAGCCGTGTGCATATCTGTATTCGGAAGGTACATCTCACAAATAATATTTTTATTTTTTATTCTATATCCGATCATAAAGATGTATAAGTTTGGATTGTTGTATTATATAAAAATGTGCCTTTTATTTTGTCCCGTTCATTTTTAGAATGAGGCGGATTTGCATCTCGAATCATTAGTAAATCTATTGTGATCCTTTCTTTTTTTGCTGTAAAGCGTGTATGGCTTGCATCAAAAAAAGACTCCGGAAAATTCAGACCTCACCATAGAACACGAACTACAGCGTATTAATGTCATTTGACAGAATTTTCGCGGCGCGTTATTCTGCATCTATTATGTTAATCACCGCGACTTTTAAAACCTGGTCAGGATTTGCACACGAGAACCTCTGCTAATGCGAGAGGTGTTTTGCGATGTACGCAGCCGCCTCTCGGCGGCTTTTTTAATTCTCGTAAATCGTAATTATGATCGTAACCCCAATTAAAACTTCAGTAGTGCATGTTAACGACGATCTGATCGCTCACATCACAAAACACATTCCAACAATCGCCGATGGATCCATTCTTGTTGTGACATCGAAAATTGTCGCATTTGCAGAAGGACGCTGGGTGCCAAAAGCAAGCGCGCGATTGAAAGCGAAACTCGTGCGTGAAGAAAGTGAGTGGTCGATGAAAACAAAATATTGTTGGCTGTCGATTAAAGACGGTGCGATTTTGGGATCTGCGGGAATTGATGAGTCGAACGCACATGGCGGGTTGGTGTTGCTGCCAAAAGATAGTTACGAATCAGCAAAGAAAATTCGTGACGCACTTCGCGCGTATTACGGTGTGAAAAAATTGGGCGTCATAATTACAGATAGTCGATTGCTGCCACTGCGCGCAGGTGTCGTTGGAATTGCGCTCGGGTATGCAGGATTTTCCGGAATTCGAGAATATCGCGGTTCGCAAGATTTGAATGGTCGCGTGATGTCATATTCGCGCACCGATGTGGCAGACAGTTTGGCAACAGCAGCAGTTGTTGTGATGGGCGAGGGTGATGAATGCCAACCGCTCGCGATGATTGTTGATGCGCCTGTTGAATGGGTAGAGGAGGTTGATCGAAAAGAATTATATATTGATCCGCGTGAGGATGTGTATGCGCCGCTGTGGCGCCGGGTTCGTTCGTGGGGAAAAGTGATTGGCCCACGTACGAAATATTCAAAACGAAAAAAAATCGGAGGAAATCATGAGTAAAGAATTTGCAGCAACGTTTTCTGATTCTGTTTTGTCATTGACCTCTTGTACTCCGTCGCGGGTATTGCTTACAGTTCCACAC
>JAPLWO010000023.1 GCA_026396555.1 Candidatus Magasanikiibacteriota bacterium | reverse complement strand
TATTGCGCGCCGATAACCGGTGTGTGTCGAAGAACAAATTCTTCAGCCGGGTCAATTTTCTGTAACGATTGATTTGCTGAATGAAATGTTCTGAGTGCTTCGATAATCTGATCACTTACTGCATCAAAATTTTTACCAACTCCTTCTTTCGCATCAGAGCGTAAACTTTCAACACTTGATTTTGCTGTTTGTAGTTGTTCGTAGGTGGTAATTGCTTTGAGTGGTGTTACGATTGCGAATGCAAGAAGCACGAAAGCAGCTGTTGCGCGAACATTAATTTTTGGAAGTTGTAGTCTAGGGAATTTAAAAGCTGGTTTTGATGGTTTTTTGTGCAATTTTGAGCGGTGATGTGGACGTTTTTTCGGTGCTGCGATTGGCGTGGTCAAATTTAAATTGATCGGTGTTAAAATATTTGGTCGTGTTTCTCGTGGTCGTTCGATTACAACTTCTGCGCGTGTTAAATGATCATCAGAAACATCGAGTGCTTCGTTTTTGAGCGACGTCAGATGTGGCGAAACTGTGTGGTCGCCATGTAAAATATGAATAATTTTTTGCGCGCGGTCGGAAGACATGCAAGAGCGGTTAATGTTGCTCTATTATAGCACGTTTCTATAAATTTTCAGTGTGGATAGTGCAGTTGTACGCCACGTAAATCGCGACGCGTGAGATTTTCTTGTTTCTGATAATGCTGCGCTGTGCGTTGATGCATGCTGCAATGTATGTTGAAGCGTTGTCGCAAGTTCTGAAGAGCTATCAGGAGAAAACCATTGTGCAAGGGGACCTAAAATTTCTGGAAGTGAACTGGTTCGTGCAACTATTGCAGGTTTTCCGAATGAAAATGCTTCAAGCGGCGGGATTCCAAACCCTTCTGATTGAGATGGAAGAACTAGCGCCGTGCAATGTTCATACATCCAGGCAAGTGTTTCGTCTGACGCGTCAAACGCATAGTGAACGCGATTTGATAAACCAAGTTGTTGCGCCTCTGTTTCGAGCTGCTCTGAAAATCGATCTTTGTGCGTCAAAAAATACCAGTGTGCGCGTTGACCTGGCAATTCAAGTGCAGTTTTAAACACAATGCGATGATTTTTATGTGGGTAACTGTTACCGACAACGAGAAAAAACGGTTCTTCGACGGCAAAATGTGGTTTTTTCGGTTGAGGTAATCGGCTGAGCCCAAGATGAATGGCTGTGATTTTTTTTTGTGCCCACACATGCCGAGTAACCAGCTGATTTTTTACGAAATTACTGACGGTGATAACTGCTCGAGCGCGAAAAATATTGTACCCGAGCAGTGCACGCCATAAAAATAATTTAATGCGCCATAAAATCGCCGCCCGCCAATTTCGTGCGTGCGTTGGATAATGTTCGAAAATAAAATCATGAAATGTCATCACGAACGGTGTTCGTAATGTAAATGGAACGTTCCAATGGGGAATATGCCAGAGATCGACGTTTTGTGCGTTCATGAGTCGTCCGAGCGAAAATTGTTCGCGCAACGAATACCAGTGAATATCGGTTTCGATCCATGTAATGTTTACGCGTTTTGGAAAATCAGTTGGAATGTTTTTAACAAGCACAACAAAACCAGTCTCTGGTTCAAGTTCGCTCATCTCGATTAATAATTCGCGGCAGTAACGGGGAATTCCGCCGGGTACACTCATGAATCGTGCATCAAATCCAATGATCATATAAGTTGGCTCGCATAATCAAGCGCCGAAAAAAGCGCTGTGCTTTGACGCACTTTACTATACCACGCGACGCGTTCAAAACCACGCATTTTACATCTAACCGCAAGTTGCCGATCGATCGCAATCGCTTTCATAGCGAGCGCAATTTGTTTGATGTCGTATGGAGAAACTTGAAGCGCAGCATTTCCCATTGTTTCGGCCGTTGCGGTGTTGTCGGAAATAATTGTTGGACATCCAACCGCTGCTGCTTCAAGCGGTGGCAATCCAAAACCTTCAAAAAAAGATGGATAGACGAGTG
>JAPLWO010000089.1 GCA_026396555.1 Candidatus Magasanikiibacteriota bacterium | reverse complement strand
TCGTTTCAGCTGAACCTAAAATATGATAGGTACGTTCAGCGCCCGCCGGAGTTAGAACAGTAACCGAATGTCCGATTGAAATTTTATCTGCCGCGCCAGGACGAATAATCACCGCGCGACTCAGCTGATATTCCAATTTTTCAATCGCATGATTAATCCCACGAAGTTTACCTTTTGCATGTTGATATTCGGCATTTTCTGAAAAATCGCCATTTTGCGCAAGTCGATTTACTTCGACTGCAACCGCAGGACGGCTTGCGAACAATGAATCCAAATTTTTCTTAAGCGCATCAAATTTATCCTGCGTCATGAGCGGATCTGTTTCGACTTCGGTAAATTGTGGTGGCTTTCGTTTCGGGAGCTGCATAATGGAAGATGATAACATATTATGGTAAAATAGAATAGATCATCGCACCAAAGCAATTTGTTCCATCGTAATATATGCATATGCACTTTACACAAAAGTTATCGATTTTTTTGGCGACTTTGCTCAGCACTTTTTCACTTCTCTCAGTTGCGTCTGCAGCTGTTCCGAGTACGCTTGCACTAACAACAGTTTCCGGCGATGCAGTTCAGGTTCGTGTGACAGGTGCGCCGAGTAGTAATGTGCAACTTTCATTCTTAGCGCAAGGCTCCTCTTCAATTAGTTCAATCGCATTTGGCACTACTGATGGAAGCGGAAATTTTACAACTGTTATCAGTAGCGGTGGATACGGAATTCCACAAAATTCTCCGGTTTACATTACGATTGGCGGCGTTCAATCTCCAACTATTTTATGGCCAACGTATGCAAGCTCGCTTACGTTATCGCAGACAAACATCACGCTATCCATTGGTCAAAATTCTATTATTAATGGATCGACAACTCTAATTACCGCTTCAAACAGCGCCACGTCAGCAATTGCATCGACCGTGAATGGTAGTCAACTTACCATTACGGGTCTTGCGAATGGATCGGGAACTGTAGTGGTGTGTGGTGCTGGTGCGGGCTGCGGATCAGTTGTTGTGACGGTTGGCGCACAAGGTCAATCTCAAATTACATTTAGTCAAAATAACTTTTCATTGAATAGTCGCGTCTCAAAAACAATTTCTATTTATGGCGGCTCTGTAAATGGATATTCGATCAAATCAAATTCAAATGCTGCAGCTGTTCAAACAAGCCTTGCGGGAACGAGCGGTTACCTCACGCTGTATGGAAACGATACTCCAGGAACTGCAGCAATTACTGTTTGTTCAGTTGAAAATAGTTCGAACTGCTCTGATTTATTAGTGACGATTATAAATACAGTGAATACCTCGAATATACTATCATTTAGTCAAAATAATTTTTCACTCATCCCAGGATTGACACAGGCTGTATCGATTGTCGGAAGTTCGGGTTCAAGCTATTTTATTTCATCAAATTCGAATTCTAGTGTTGCGCTTGCGACAATAACCGGTTCCGTTGTAAACGTTGTGGGAGGCAACAGTGCAGGTTCGACGGTTATTGTTGTATGCTCAACTTCTGTTAATTCTGCCTGTGGAAATTTAAACGTGTCACTTACAACAACTCAAAACTCAGCATCTGCGACTACGCTGGCATTTAGTCAGAATGTGGTAACTGTAAATCAGGGTGCAACGGCAAGTGTGACCGTGTCGGGTGGAACTGGAACCGGATATGTGATTTCATCAAATTCGAGTCCAACCACTGTGACAGCGAGTATCACAGGGAGCAGTAGTTCACTTTCATTGTTTGGAAATGCAGCAGGTACCTCACTTATTTCTGTTTGCTCAGCATCGAGTGGTGCCGTGTGTGCAAACGTATATGTTACAGTTGGTACTGCAATAAACTCAATCACATTTAGTCAAAACACAATTTCACTATCTGCGGGCGGAAGTATTATTGTGCCCGTGACCGGAGGCAGTGGCACTGCAAACGTAATTAGTTCCATAAGCAATCCATCAGTCGCTACAGCAGCACTTAATTCATCCGGAACAGTTTTGGTTGTAAGCGCAGGAAATAATAGTGGCACTTCAGCGATTTCAATTTGTCCAGGATCAAGCACTACAGGTTGTGGCATTTTAAATGTAAGTGTTGGGGTCTCGATTCCTCCGGTTGTGATAACGCCTGCGGGTCCTGTTGATCAATTGGGTCCAGCATTTAATCCTTCTGCAACAACTGCTGCCGCAACTACAATTGGTGCTGATCGGGGACTGTCAACTTCGTCTGCATCAGCTTTGTGCCAAGCGGATGCATTAATTCGTGGCAGTGGAAAAACAGTTTATTATTGTGGCGCAGACGGGAAGCGATATGTTTTTCCTAATGCGAAAACATTTGCAAGTTGGTTTCCGACGAACGAGCCAATTACAGTATTGAGCGATGTAACTCTCGGGCAAATTACGATTGGTGGAAACGTGACGTATCGTCCAGGTGTACGTATGATTAAAATTACGACAGATCCTAAAGTTTATGCAGTTTCTGGAAATGGTACACTGCGCTGGATTATGACTGCTGATCTAGCAGCGAAATATTATGGCGCATCATGGGCAAAACAAATTGACGACATTCCAGATGCGTATTTCACGAACTATAAAATTGGTGCAGATATTACACAATAAATTATGAGACTTGTCGCTTGGTATGGTACTATTGCAGCGCTTACGATATTCATGGGCGCGGGCTGCGCGAGTTCGAATCCTGTAACGCCCGTAAATAATAACGCGCAACCTATTTCAGCTCTCAATAATCTTCCTCCGTTTCCTATGCAAATTGATGCAAACAAAATGTACACCGCAACGTTACACACCCCAAAAGGCACAATCGTTATCGCGCTTAATGCAAAAGAAACACCGGTCACTGTAAATAATTTTGTGACACTCGCGCGTAAAGGATTTTACGATGGTACGATTTTTCACCGAACTGTCGCTGATTTCATGATTCAAGGCGGCGATCCATCAGGTGATGGAACTGGTGGCCCGGGTTATAAATTTGATGACGAGCCATTTACCGGTGAATATTCACGCGGGACCGTTGCAATGGCAAATTCTGGACGAAATACAAACGGAAGTCAGTACTTCATTATGCATGCCGATGTGCCACTTCAGAAAAATTACGTAATTTTTGGTCACGTCACGAGTGGTATGGATGTAGTAGACGCAATCGCAACAGCGCTGGTAACGATGGGACCAAGCGGCGAGCGTTCTAAGCCGGTTGCTCCAATTACAGTGACAAAAGTTGAAATTTTGGAACAATAATTTCTATGATCGAGCAACCGTTTGTTACGCTCAGCAATGGCGTGCAAATGCCCCAGATCGGTTTGGGGACCTTCTTGATCCAACTGGGCGCACAAACTCAGCAGTCTGTGTTGTGGGCGCTTGAGGCAGGCTACCGAATGTTTGATACGGCGTCATATTACGGAAATGAATCGGATGTAGGCGCCGCAATTCGAGCGAGCGGTATTCCGCGCAACGAAATTTTTGTGACCACCAAATTGTGGCCGACAGATTTTGCGTATGCGGGGTATGCGATTGAAAAAGGTTTGGAACGATTATCGATTGGTTATGTTGATTTATTTTTGATTCACTGGCCGTTTCCGTTCGCTCAAAGTCATGCGTGGCGCACGCTTGAGAAACTGTATGAGTCGGGTCGGGCGCGTGCGATTGGCGTCAGTAATTTTAGTATTGGTCAGCTTCAGTCGCTGATACGAAAAAGCTCAGTTGCGCCGATGGTGAATCAGATTGAACTAAGCCCGTTTCGGTATCGCTCTGAAGTGATAGATTTTTGTTTTGCACATAATATCGCGGTTGAAGCGTATTGTCCGTTGACGCATGGTCGCCGTCTCAATGATTCACACCTCGCAATCATGGCTGCACGTTACGGAAAAACGCCTGCACAAATTATGCTGCGATGGCTAATTCAGCATGACGTTATCGCGATCCCAAAATCAACGCATCATCGACGTATTGTTGAAAATATTTCTATTTTTGACTTTGAAATTTCTGACGAAGACATGACGCGTCTGAATTCTCTTGACGAAGATTTTCGTGCGCTGCAATAAATGTTACAATAAATTCTACTACCAACTATGTTTACATCTCAACGAACAATAGCAACCAAACATTTTTTTGTCTGGCTTCCATTTGCAGCGATTGCAACCGTGTGCGCCTTGACTACGTTTATTGTTGCACAACAAACTATTCGTTCGTCCGCGAACGATCCGCAAATTCAGCTTGCTGAAGATACAGCACTTGCGCTGCAATCGGGCGGCGCGCCACAAATTTCAGGCACGCAAGTTGATATGTCAAAAAGCCTTGCAGCGTTTATAACGGTCTACGATAATTCAGGGTCAATGGTTACCTCAACCGCAAAACTCGGCGGAACAGTTCCAGTTCCACCACGCGGCGTTTTTGATTATGCGCGCGCGCACGGTGAGGAACGCGTGACGTGGGAACCAGAACGAAATGTTCGTATCGCTGCAATTGTTACTCACTATAATAATGGTTTTGTCTTGGCTGGCCGATCATTAAAAGAGGTTGAAAAACGCGAGAGCTCTTTGGGACTCATCACATTTGTGATCTGGCTTGTCGGATTAGTCGGAAGTTTTTTGGTCATTACATTTATTCCAGATAACCACGTGTAACATGAATATTCCTCAATCAGCTCATGAGTTTGAAGTACACGCTGCACTGACCCTAAAACGTGCGGAGGATTTATATGCGGAGCTGGTTGAGAACGGTTCGCAGTTATTGGCCGCCGACGTGTTACAGAAATTTGATACTGTATCGCGTGTCATAGAACAGATAAGTGCACCCGCAAGTTTATTTTCAAATGTGTCGCCCGATGAGGAGCTTCGTACTAAATCAGAGGAATTCGAACAACAGGCACACCAGCTTTACACGAAAATTTCGTTAGATAAAAAATTGTTCGAAATTTTAAATAGTTTAGATGTTTCGAAATGTTCGGCGCTGGAGCAGCGCCTTCACACACACATTATTCGAGATTACCGCAGATCGGGCGTTGATAAAGATGATGCGACGCGTGAAAGAATTACTGCGCTGAATGCGGAGCTGGTTGAAATTGGGCAGAAATTTGAACGCAATATTCGAGGATGTTCGCTCGATAAAAATTAAAGTGAGTGATCTTGCGGGAATGCCGGGTGATTTTTGCGAAGCACACGCGGTTGATGAAGATGGATTTGTAACAATCACGACCGATTACCCGGATTATCGGCCATTCATGATTTACGCGGAAAATACAGAAGCGCGCAAAGAATTGTTTTTATGTTTTCATTCACGTGCATATCCAAAAAATGAAGATGTTTTGAAAAAGATGATTGCGCGTCGACAAGAATTGGCAAGGTTACTCGGCTATGATTCATGGGCGGATTACGTGATGGAAGATAAGATGATTAAAACGAGCAGTGCCGTACAAAATTTTATCGACGCAATCGATGCGCAGGCGCGAATTCCTGCACAACGAGATTACGACGCGTTACTCGCTGAAAAACGTCTAATGTATCCGGATGCGACAGAAGTTGAGGAGTTTGAAAAAAGTTTTTGGGAAGAACGTGCGAAGCGACGAAATTTTAATTTTGATTCGTTAGCAGTTCGTGCATATTTCGAATACAATAAAGTGCAAGATGGTCTGCTCGCGCTTACTGAAGAATTGTTTGGCATTTCATATCAGCGCGTTGATGATGCCGTGGTGTGGCATTCGTCGGTCGACGTGTTTGATGTATTTCGTGCGGAAAAAAATATTGGACGCATTTATCTCGATATGCATCCGCGCGTTTATAAGTATAAACACGCAGCACAATTCACGTTGCAAAGCGGTGTTGCAGGAATTCAACTCCCTGAGGGTGTGCTTGTGTGTAATTTTTCTGATCCTTCCACTTCTTCACCAGCACTCATGGACCACGATCAGGTCACGACGTTTTTTCACGAATTTGGACATCTGCTCCACCACATTCTCGGAGGCGCGCAAGAATTTATTTATTTTTCAGGCGTTGCAACAGAACGAGATTTTGTTGAAGCGCCGTCGAAGTTTTTTGAAGAGTGGGAGATGGATGCAGCGACTTTGAAGCGTTTTGCACACCACACAGAGACGCACGAGCAGATTCCAACTGGATTAGTTGAATGTATGCGCGCTGCTGATGAGTTTGGAAAAGGTTTATTTGTGCGGCGTCAAATGGTGTTTGCTGCGTTATCACTTCATTGTTATAACCGCCGCGCGACAGATCCAGAAATTTCAGTGCATGATCTCGGTGTTCTGGATCAAACACAGTACGGACAATTTCCACACACTGAGGGCACGTACCACGAATGCAGTTTTGGCCATTTAGATGGCTACAGCGCGATTTATTATACGTATATGTGGTCATTGGTTATTGCAAAAGATTTGCTTTCGAAATTTCCAGATCATGATATGATGAATGAAGTGGAGACACGCGCGTACGCACGTTCAATTCTTGAGCCTGGAGGAAGTAAGGATGCAGCGGATTTGGTTAAGGATTTTCTAGGCCGTGAATATTCATTTGACGCATTTAATACGTGGCTTGCCACATAATATTATTCATATGCATCGTCGACATATTTTGCTACTGCTCGGCTATATTTTTTTCTTGTGGGTAGTTTCTATTTCGCTCAACATCAATTGGTACGTGATTTTGCGACAAATGCAGGTGTTTGAATTTTTTGTTCTTGCAATCGCAACATATCGTTTAACGCGATTATTTGTTCACGATCAGATTATGGAGTTTGTGCGCGAATCGTTTTATGAAAAACGAGAGACAGTTGATGTGGAAACTGGAGAGGTAATGATTGCATACATTGTGCCAACAATGGGCGCACGCTTATTAGGCTACGAATTATTTGCTCGCGAATCGTATGTGGTGATTTGGGCTGCAACGTTTGTGACTCTCGCATACATAATTTTCCCCGTAATGACGTTATTTATTCTAATTTTTGCGATTGCGGGCCTGGTTTCACTCGGTCAAACGCTTCTTGAAAAAGCTGGACAGTGAGGCTGAATTTTGGTACCATAATTTCACTTAATTATCTCTTTATGCCACAACTTTCTATCGGTTCGAAAGCACCTGACGTGTGCCAAGCTATTATTGAAGTTCCACGCGGAAGCCAAAATAAATACGAATATGATTCAGAACAGGGAATAATCAAACTTGATCGTGTGTTATTTAGCTCTGTTTTTTATCCACTCGATTACGGATTTTTTCCGGAAACATTAGGTGGCGATGGCGACACACTCGACGTATTAGTGATGGTTAGCAATCCATTATTTCCAGGCGTTGCAGTTGATGTTCGTCCAGTCGGCGTGTTGATGATGTCAGACGACAAAGGACAAGATGAAAAAATTCTTGCAGTTGCAAAATCAGATCCACGTTTCAAACACATTAACGACATCGGTGATGTGAATGAACATTTGAAACTTGAAATCGCACAATTCTTCGAGACATATAAAATCTTAGAAAAGAAAGCATGTCAGATTGGCGGATGGGAAAATGCAGAAAAGGCTCGCGAAGTTATTAGAGACTGCATGGCTCGCTACACGGTAAAATGAAAAAA
>JAPLWO010000080.1 GCA_026396555.1 Candidatus Magasanikiibacteriota bacterium | reverse complement strand
TTTTTTTCATGCGCGTGCAATTTTAAAAGAAGTGCAGCCTGATATTGTGGTGACTGCAGGTGGATTTGTTTCGGTGCCGGTACATGTTGCTGCATGGACGATGAAAATTCCAAGTTTAGTTCATCAGCAAGATATTGAAATTGGTCTTGCGAATAAATTGATGAGTTGGATTGCGCGGCGTGTGACGGTTTCAGTTGAAGCGCAACTTACAAAATTTTCTGCAAAAAAAGTTGTACTGACCGGAAATCCAATTCGCGCGAGTGTGCTTGGTGGTTCACGCGAAAAAGGGATGGAAATATTTCGACTCAATCCTGAACTTGCGACGATTTTTATTTTTGGTGGTGGGACCGGTGCTGATGCAATAAATCGTGCGGTGGAACAATTGGTGCAAGAGTGTTCAGGGCAATTTCAGATTATTCATTTGACGGGAACCGATCGTAAACAATCTTTGATTTCATCTCCAACATATCATCCGTATCCATTTTTTATGGGTGAAATGGCTCATGCATACGCGGTTGCTGATATTATTGTGTCGCGCGCGGGATTTAATTCGATTACGGAAATTTCTGCGTGGGGAAAGCCTTCGATTTTAATTCCGATTCATGGATCGCATCAATTGGCGAATGCAAATTTTGCGGCAGCTGCAGGGGCGGCGATTGTGATTGATGAATTTTCGTTGGGAGCTGAAAATTTGTTTCACGCAATTCGTGGATTGCTCACTGATGATGGCACGTATCATGCAATGTCAGAAAAATCGTCTTCCTTATTACCGCATGATGCAACGCGCAGTTTCGTAGATGTTTTGATTCAGACTGTGCATAACTAACACAGATCTGTTAAATTTGGTATAATTTCATCACACTAAGATTCACGTTTATATTTTTATGGTTTCTTTACAAAAGATAGTTGGTAAAATGACAGCTGTTGTCATGACGGCGACTGCGATATTGTCGGTATTAACACCATCACTCGCGTTGGCAGCAAGTTCGTATACGACAACTCCATCAACTGACGGTGTGGTTGGTACAGATCGTGGTTTGACAATTATTCAGTATGTTTTAGATACCACAGCACAAACGTGGGCAGATGGTGATTTACTCACATTTACGCTCCCAGCAAATTTTCCAACATTTGCATCGATTGGAGTTGATCCAACTAATTATGTAGTTGAAATTGATGATAATGCAAATCGTGGAGATGGATTAGGTATGGGAATGGCGCTTCCAGCAGGAAGTACCAATGGAACATATTCAGTAACTGGCCGTGTTGTTACAGTAAAATTTAATGCAAGTGCATGGTCACCAACAAGTGGAATTAGTTTGCGTGTGGTAATTTTGTCGAATTTGATTCCGCAATACGCAGGAACTACCAGTGTTGCGATTGGCGGCACGACTGCTGATGGTTTGGATACAGATCCTTCAGGATCCACTTCAATTGTAACTGCTGCTGCGGGTGCATCGGGAACAACAGTTCTTGCAGCTAACTCGGTGGTTGGTACGGCAGGAAATACAACGCTAACATACACATTACCAGTCGCGCTTGCTTCGGGTGCAACAGTTGAATTTACAGCGCCAGGTAATCTCGATGTTTCGCAAGTTGTATATGTAAGTGGCGGCGCATTTTCTGGATGCGCGGCGGTTGGGCAAGTAGTTACGTGTACAGCGAACGGTGTAGTAACCTCAGGAGGTGGTAAAACAATCGTGATGTCGGGAATTAAATCGTGGCATGCTGCAACAGGACAGACCGTTGCGGTTACTGTAAAGGATTCATCAGCAAATACACTTGCAACGTCAACAGGTGGCGTTGTAACGGATGCAACGGTTGGAAATTTAACGAGCGGTGGTGTTGGCTTTCAAACGAATATT
>JAPLWO010000059.1 GCA_026396555.1 Candidatus Magasanikiibacteriota bacterium | reverse complement strand
TCCGGTATGGTACGCGACGCTCGCACGCGCTGGATTTTTTCCATTAAAAGAGCTGAAAACATTGCGAAAAATCAATTCTCGCCTACAAGGTCATCCACATATTCACTCAGTTCCGGGCATTGAAAATACCGGAGGTCCGCTCGGACAAGGATTGTCGCAAGCAGTTGGTGCAGCACTCGCGCTTCGATTAAATAAATCGCGTGCGCATGTTTTTTGTTTAATGTCAGACGGCGAACAAGATGAGGGTCAAACATGGGAAGCGGTTTTGTCTGCGGGAAAATATCGTCTCAATAATATTACCGCGTTCATGGACCGAAATAATATTCAAATCGACGGTCCAACGGAAACAATTATGCCGCTCGAGCCAGTCGCCGATAAATATCGCGCGTTTAATTGGCACGTGATTGAAGTTGATGGGCATAATATTCGCGCAATTATTGATGCGTGCGATGAGGCGCGCTCGATAATCGAAAAACCAACGCTCATTTTAGCGCATACAACACCAGGTAAAGGCGTTGATTTCATGGAAAATGATTTCGAGTGGCATGGAAAACCACCCAACGCTGACGAAGCAAAAGCAGCGCTCGCACAATTGCGAACGCTCGGCGGATTGTGATTTAAGCGAATCTACTCGATCGCTCACATTTCAGAAAAAATTTCCTGAACGCTTTTTTGAAATGGGTGTTGCGGAACAAAACATGGCCGGCGTTGCAGCAGGAATGGCTGGCTGCGACAAAGTTCCGTTCATTTCCAGTTATGCTGTTTTTTCTCCGGGCCGAAATTGGGATCAAATTCGCGTTTCAATTTGTTACAGCAATTTAAATGTGAAAATCATGGGTGCACATTCAGGAATTTCTGTAGGCCCAGACGGTGCGACGCACCAAGCGCTCGAAGACATTGCAATCACACGCGTGTTACCTAATTTATTAGTGCTTTCGCCGTGTGATGTCCACGAAGCGCGCCGTGCCGTCCTCGCCGCAGCTGAATATAAAGGCCCGGTCTATATTCGATTTACTCGAGAAAAAACGCCGGTAATTACAAAACCTGACGCTCCATTTCAAATTGGAAAAGCATACGTTTTACGTGAAGGAAGCGATGTGACTATTATTGGAACAGGTCCACTCGTATATGAGGCATTACTTGCAGCAGAGCAACTTTCAAAAAAAGGGGTCGAGGCAGAGGTTATCAACTGTCCCTCAATCAAACCGCTCGATGAAAAAACAATTTTAAAATCAATTCAAAAAACAGGAGGCGCTGTCACCATCGAAGAACATCAAATTTCTGGCGGATTATTCGGCGCGATTTCAGAATTCAGTGCGATGAACTTCCCTGTTCCCGTTTTGCCCGTTGGCATGCCAAATATTTTTGGAGAATCCGGAGCGCCCGATGAACTACTGACCAAATACGGCATGCGCGCAAAAAATATTATTGCGCAGGTCAATAAAATTTTAAAATAAAATTTAACCGCGAATTAATGTCGCAATACATTTTTGATTCGTCGCTGTGCAGGCGTGTGCGCAAGTGAACCAATCAATATGTCGAGTGTTTGATTTATAAAATCAATCTCAGCTTGAGTTGTCGGAACCCAAAAACGTTGCGAGATCATTTTTTGGAGCGCGGCCGGCCCTTCTTCTACTCCAATTCTTTGTAATTCAGTCATTTCCGCGGGTGTCACTCGAGATGCAAAATCTGTCTGCTGCACTTTTCTTCGATTCATCAAAAAATTTTCAAAATCTTTAGCAGCTTTAATCTCCTCCAATGTTGAAAGAACGCCCGTTCGAACAGCCTCACCTAATTTAAAATTAAGCCGAAACATCCAATTTGATTTGCATTTATAGCGCGAATTATTTGGATCATCGTGTGTGATTTTTTCTTTGGGCAAATAATCAATCGATCCAAATCGTAGGTCAGAAAGTTCATCGCGAAAACTTCGGCGCTGCTCTATTTCCACCCAATCAATTTGACGATCGCTTTTGCGCCGTTCAATCTTTCGAGCAGTTCGCTCTAACGCTGAGTCAGATGTGATTCCCTCAAATGCCATATCAACGAAATCCGAAAAGTTTTATTTTTTTCTCGATCAATTGCTGCACCGCATCGCGTGCAGGACCCAATAATTTTCGAGGATCAATAAACGATGAATCGGTTAATAATTTTTCACGCACTGCTGACGTAAATGCAATACGAATATCTGTGTCAACATTAACTTTTGAAATTCCAAGCGCAATCGCTTTTTTGATTTGTGCTTCAGGAACACCAATTGCATCGTGCACACGACCGCAGTCGCCCATGCGCGAACATGATTGATGAAGTTCGGTAATTAGCGCATGAGGCACTGAACTTGCGCCGTGTAATACGAGCGAAATTTTTGTAATCGCAGCGATTTCTTTCAATCGTTTTAAATCCAAAACCGGCTGTTCGCCCGCAACATATTTTACCGCGCCGTGCGCAGTTCCGATCGACACCGCAAGCGCATCGCATTTAGTTTCCGCGACGAATCTTTTAACCTCTTCAGAATCTGTAAATGCGGCTTCTTTTTGGCTTACATTAACCAAATCTTCTTGCCCCATAATTGGACCTAATTCAGCTTCGACACTCATACCCCGCGCATGTGCGAGCTCAACGATTCGTCGCGTCACCTTAATATTTTTTTTGAAATCATACCGCGACGCATCAATCATTACGCTCGTATACCACCCTGATTTGATTGTTCGTTCAACCAGCGATTCTTCTTTTCCATGATCCAAATGAAACACAATCGGCAATTTTTTATGCGTTTCTGCCGCAATATGAACAATTGCCGCTAAATATTCCATCCCCGCGTATTCAAGCGCTCCTTCAGAGGTTTGAATAATTACAGGCGCACCTAATTTTGCAGCAGCCGCAACAACTCCTTGTGCGATTTCTAAATTATTTATATTAAACGCACCGACCGCATATTTATGTGCACGCGCACGTGGCAAAACTTTATTTAAATTTACCAACATATTTTATATTTCAACTGCGTGCAATTTTTTTATTTTCTTTTCAAATTTTTTCATCGCTGTCGGCGTCAATAATCCTGCTTGCGGACCTACAAACATAATCACAGATGAAGAATTTAATGTTCCCCATGTCATTGCAGTTGGAATATCTTTTCCATGTGCAAGCGCTGCCATAAATCCTGATGCAAATGCATCGCCCGCTCCTGTTCGTTCGACAACTTTTGTATCCGGAATTTCCATGCGATAAAAAGTTCCACCGCCGTACACATACGAGCCCTGCGATCCATCTGTAATTACAACAATTTTTGATCCTAATTTATGCAACGCCAGCAATGATTCTTTAATTTCCAATTGCTCGCCGAGAATTCGTGAAGCCTCTTCCTTATTTACAAACAAAACTTCACACACAGCAATCACCGATTTGAGCGCTGCGCTTCCTGCACGTAACTGATAGGTTCCTGGATTATATCCAAGACGTGCACCCGTTTTTTTTACGTATTGAATTACGTCCGCGTTCAATTTCAAGTGATTTTTTCCAACTGACGTATAATACATGAATCGTGTGGGAGCTAACTTTTTTGGCAAACTATATTTTTTATCCGCATGAAAAACCAAAATCGTGCGTTCGCCTTTAAAACTTAAAACTGTCGATGAATTCGTCTCGACTTTTTTATTCATCACAACAAATTTTGTATCAATACGTTCTTTATCTAATTTATTTTTAATCAGCCAACCCTGCACGTCGTCCCCAAGTGTGGCGATATACGCTGTTTTCAAACCGAGTCGAGCTGAACCTACTGCATTATTCGCTGCGTTTCCTGCAACAACACGCGCAATTTTATCAACGGGCAATTTATCCGCATAATTAACGCACAATTGCTGCACTTCCTTATTCAAGGACATGCGCACTTCCGCTTCATGAATAAATAAAAAAGTATCAATCGTCGCATCACCGACGGATAAAACATCAAATTTCATAATTCAACTGGTTCAATTAAGTCATCAAAACGGCGCATCAGATTTTCTTTGAGTGAGACAGTGTCGTCATCCGGATTGAGTTCGCCAAAATCAACTTTTTCAGCGATAATTTCATCCAAAATCTCGGAATATTGATCCCGGGATTCAATAGGCTCCAATTCATTTCGAATTTTGAGCTCCTCAAAAATTTCTGACTCGGTTACGCCGCTTGAAAAATCATCACTTGTCATACAAATACAGTATAACACCTTAAAAAAAGCGTTCAACTCGTCGGTCAAGTATTGGGCCTATTCCTTTATATGGATCCAATCGCGCAAAAATTTTGTTGCTAAAACGTCATCTTCGTTATATTGGACAACTGTGTCGAGAATTTCTCTGTCCCCAGTCTTCAACCATTCTTCATACCAAAAAATACTTTGCGCGCCACCCGCTTTTTTACTCCGCCATGAAAAACCCAGTAATTTACAAATTTGTTTCAATCCGTAAAAATAAAGAGGAAAAATAAAATCTTCTTTTACAATGTCATTCAAGTCAAACATGCGCGCGCGAAATTGTACAATCGCAAGTCGGTCTGCGTCGGACATTCCTGCTTTGTATCGATCGGAAAGCGTCGTCAATCTCGTCGATTCGTATGGCGCGTAATGATACACGATGTAATCTTTTGTTCGCATGTCGCTGCTACCAATCCAATTTAAAAATTCACGCCACATTTTTTCTTCATCTGCCGGACGTTCTGCTAAAAACGGCTTATACACGTCGCGACCATTTTCAGAAATCAAAAATCCAAATAAATATTCAACATTGTGCAATGGATCGCCTTCAATATCAAAATAAATTTCAAATTCAGCGGTCGGCAATTTCGGCGCGCGCCGCGTAAAAATTTCTTTTGTTTTTAAACTTTCTGCCTGCATTTTCATGCGCTCCAGCCCATTTTTTTTCAAAAAGGGAATCGAGTCGCCGAATGCTTCTGGATCAATTTTTCGTGCATCTTCAACGGTTTTCACCCCGAAATCACGCAGTGCTCCGAGTGCGCGCTTATCTACTTTATATAATAATGCGATATCATCAGTCGCTTCAGCTTCCTCAACACAACAATCGTACCACGGACTATTCGTACACGCTTTTGTTAATTGCATCGGTGGTTTTTCGCCGCCCAAAATTTTCTCGATTTTCCCGAGACATGCGTAAAATTTTTCACGAAATGAATCAGTTCGAAATTTTACTAATTCTCCCGTCGACGTAATTACTCCCGCGTCTGGTGGCTCATAACCTTGTATGTCTGCGAGTGCAAGCGCGTACAACATCAATTGATATTTGTACTCTTCTTTTAAATCACTGCCCGATTTGATATCGACCGGCTCGTAATAATAATTGACGTATTTCGATTTTTTATCAGATTTCGTATACTCACGACGGAATAATAAATCTGGTTTGCCTTGATAATATTCGGTTCGCAAATATCCTTGATAAATAATTTCCGCGCCCGCTTTCATTGCTTTTTTTGTTGCAGAGACCCCCGCATCCCAATCGTGCGCCACAATCGTGGTCACGGTTTTATCCGCGAACTCGCGCGCCATATATTCTTTTTCAAACGCGATTCCCTGCTCGAGCAACGTTTGCTGCATTTCGTTCGGCTCATCATGCTTTTTTTCTGGATCACCAAAACGGTCAAACCAGATCCAATTGGGACAGGTCAAATATTGATAAAAAAGTTGAGGAGAAATGCGTTCCATATCCGATAGCTTATGCTAAATTCGCGTTTTGGTCAATAAAAACAACCAACACGAGCCCAAGCCTTGAAATAAAGCCCATTGTCTTTTATAATAGGCACCTCACGCTATGAAGTATCCTTACCCACGCCCAACCAAATACAATGTTCGCGTTAAAAAATCTGCATCAGGATTCGGTCTTTTTGCCGAAGATGCGATTCCAAAAAATCGTTTTATCATTGAATATTGGGGTAAAATAATCAGTGACAAAAAAGCTGACGAACTGGGCGGAAAATATATTTTTGGACTTGAAAATGATAAAAATATTTCAGGCGCGCATCGAAAAAATATCGCGCGTTATATCAACCACAGTTGTCAACCAAATTGTGAAGCAAGTTTAGAAGGCGATCGAATTTTTATTCGGTCGCTAAAAAAAATTAACCCAGGCGATGAACTTACGTATAATTACGGCAAAGTTTATTTTGAATCCTATATCAAGCCATTCGGTTGTCGGTGTGTAAAGTGTGCCAAAAAAATTACTGGCCGATAATGTATAAATTTTCCCGAGCACGCGTCACGGCCGTGTATAGCCAACGACGCCACTGATCATCATCAGATTTTTGAAAACGCTCCTCGAACAAAACTACGGTTCGTGCCTGCGAACCTTGTGCTTTGTGAACGGTCAACGCATATCCGAAATCAAATCGATCACCCATTTCTTTGTGTTTAACTCCATCGATTGATTCGACCAACGCCGGCGCGCCAAATTGCGATTTTAAAATGAGCCCGTCAAACGTACGTCCTTCTTCGGGAAAATCAATCGTCGCTTCGTACCAATGCTCTTTGTGTGGTACGATCGACGTAATGTACCCGGTCATGCCATTATAGATAGGCGCGAACACATGGTCGTAATTATTTTTGAGACACACCACTTTATCACCAACTTCTGGTTCACTTCCCTCACGACCCATTTTTGTCCGAATCGCATTATTGATTTGCACGCGCGTTTTATTTCGTCCGCATAAAACCAGCATGTCATCATGAAAATTTTCAAACAAATGATCAATCACATCGTTGATTTCGCTCGGCTCATTAATTTCATGCGAAAATTTTCGTACACTTTTCGCATATTTCCCTGGCCGCACAACACCGGTCACGCGCGCCTCATGCGCAATCTGAATAATCGGATTATCAACTGCCTGGCGATGAATTTTTTCCAAAACAATATCCGGCTTTTCCATTAAATTGAACGTGCCGGAAATCGGCGGAAGCTGCCCGTGATCGCCGAGCGCAATGACCGGTTTTTCCGACAACAATAAATCGTTCCAAATCTCACCTGTCACCATACTCGCCTCATCGATCACGATCAATTCAGCTTCAATTGTTTTCGCACGTTTCCAATACATCAATTTTCCTTCTTTGTCCGTCTGCGCTTTATATAAAAGCGAGTGAATCGTTCCACACGAATCTTCAGGATACAGCGCGCCAACCACCTCGAGCGTCGATCTCAAAACCTGGCTCGCTTTTCCGGTATAGGACGCAAACGCAACGCGCATCGCCGGATTTTTCAGCCGTAATTCTTTTCGTAAAATACTGATCAACGTTGTTTTTCCTGTCCCCGCATATCCGCCCAACGTCAAAGCAGAACCTTCTGGATTGACGGCCCAATTATACAATCGCTCAAACGCGAGCTTTTGATCTTCTGAAAGCTGAATTTTTTTCATGCGGCCAATCGATCAAAATTAAAATGCATTTTGCGTCCGAAACGTTCGAATGACTCCACGAACAACACCCTGAATAATACAATCTTTTACGAAAATAGGCTTCAATCGTTTGTTCGCCGGTTGTAATCGAATCCGAGTTTTCTCGCGATAGAATTTTTTCAACGTCGCATACGTATTATCAAGTAGCGCTACCACGACATCCCCATCGTGTGGCCGATTCGATCGTTCAACAACAACAAAATCTCCATCGAAAATTCCTTCCTCGATCATTGAATCGCCGCGAACCTTCAAAACATAGGAATTCATTCCATCCACGACCATATGAGCTGGTACGACCATAGTCTCACGCGTCTCAAGCGCTTCAATTGGTTCACCCGCTGTAATCAAACCCATGAGCGGCAACCGAACGCCACTTCCCCGCTGAAACGCTTTAATTGTCAGCTCGATTCGCTGCCCAACCTTTTTCAAAAAACCTTTTTCGCTGAGCGCGATCACATGTTCAGCGATTGTTGCGGGCGATTTCAACCCTAACTCCTCGGCCAACTCGCGATACGTTGGCACACGATCGTTCATCTTGAAAAAATTCACGAGCGCGCTCAAAAGTTCCGCCTGTTTTTTAGTTAATGAAGAAGCTGGTTTCATATGCACAAAGTATAACCCGAACAGAAACCGAATGTCAACAGCAATTAATCACACCTTGTCCACACTTGACACCTGATTTTGTCAGTCATATACTCTATTCAAGATCGGCAACTGATTTGCTCTCCAAATCAGAATGCTCCGAGGCTCCCGCAAGGGAGCCGTTTATTTTTAATAAGATATGTGCAAGTCGCTCACGTATCGCAAATAAATATTCCCGCTGAATTACCCCGACTAACCGTTGCAGCCTTCTACAATCATATAGTCGAAGTTGCATTAGTAGTGCTGTATACAATCTTCCATCAAAAACATACTTAAAATAATACTCTCCCTCCCGCACTTTACTCGTCAGCGGTACACCCAAAAATAATGGCGACTCAATTTCCGCACAACCAATACTGGCCGCTCAAATGTTTCATTTTTTCCATCCTGTTCCCAGCCAATATTTACGCCCAATGAACAAAACCAAATCTCACCCTCACGAATATAGTGCCGCCACACGCGCCCATGCAACCGCTGTTTCAAATTATTCCATTCATCAAATTTTTTCCACTCCATATAACCCACAGGTTCCATGTAAAATGGTGTGTGTCAACTGTGGACAATCTGTGAATTTCCAAAAAGTTTTTGGACTCGCGCTTCAAAAATTTCGCTCGGCGTTGAAATCAAAATTTTTAATTCCCCGTTGCCATCCACACCACACTTTTCAACAATTTCCTCTGCAACTCCATCTGCGGGATCGATAATTTCAATATTTTTACCCTCCAAAAACTTTTCAAATACATGGCGCGCAAACGGGTAATGCGTGCACCCAAGCAAAACTGCTTCAACATCTAAATCTAAAATTTTCTCTGCCACCAACGAAATTTCCGCGCGAACCGCATCGAAATTTTCCAGCTCAATAGCCGCCGCCAACCCCGAAACCGCAATCATACTCGCCGCAACCCCAAGCTCAGCGCATGCCGTTTCATATATTCCCGATTCAACAGTCGCGGGCGTTGCAACAATTGCCACGCGCCGTAATCCACGTCGCGCTAATTCCCGCGCAGCCGGCCCAACCATTTCAATTACACCTTCGCCATGCATGAACGGCCGAACAACAGCAGCAGACACACTATTACACGCACTCACTAGCTGCGTCGCCCCCGCTGCGCGCAAAATTTCAAATCCGAGGACCGTCAACTCCCGCAAATTTTCTTGCGATCGCCCGCCGTATGGCATGTTGGCCAAATCTCCAAAATAAACAACGTCTAAATTCGGCGCGCGTTTTTTAAGCGCTGCCAAAACTGATAATCCACCGCTTCCTGAATCAAAAATTCCAATCATTTACACACCTTACCATACCTCATTTGACCCGCCAACCGCCGCATGTTACGATCCATAAGCTCTTCACAAACAAATTTCAACAACAACTCTATGCACGAGGCACCCATGACTGAAAATCCTTTCAAAGCGATGCACTGCACGATCGAAACTGACAACCGCGCGGAATTTCCGGGCCGCTACACGATCAAACTCCCGCCGATGCTACGCGAAATCTATGGCGGCGATCTTGATTTTGTCGTGTCGCCAGAAAAACTCGATCGTCCAGTGACGTTTCTCAACTTTGTTACTGACACGAAAGGTGTGTTCAATCGCAAGGATCTTCCAGGTGGCGGACCGATCAGCAAAGGCAACGAAGCTGACGCGTTTGGCATGGCGCTTTTGCGCGCAGTCGCTGACGGCGTGATGGTTGGAGCTGGAACCGTGAATGGCGAACCGGATCATAAGTGGCACGTTGATTTTATTTTCGATGCGTTTCCACAAATGAAAGGTAAAGAAGCGCTCCGCAACGAATTCAAGCAGTGGCGCAAAGAACTCGGCAAACAATACGAACATCCGCCAACGTTTTTCATGACGAATTCGGGCCAAGTGAATTTCGACGCTGCGGTTTTCAAGGACACAAGCATCACGAAATACATTGTGACCGGCGCAGCTGGTGCGCTCGCACTGCGAACCAAGTTTGGTATGACAACGTCAGCACTCGACGCGCTCAACACGAGTATCCTGGTGTATGGCGATGAAAAGCTCGACGAAACAGCAATGATGAAAGACTTGCGCGCAAACTTTGGCATCGACATTTTGCTCCACGAAGGCGGACGCGGTGTCGCCGACGCACTTGTGCAGCGAGGACTTATCGATCAGTTATTCTTGACGCAGATGGCGGCTTCGATCGAGAACGATACAGCGCCTGAAAATCTTCAGTACTTGCTCAGCACGCCAGATCATCAGTTGCTGCCTGAGGCACGTGTAATGACAACGCGAAATGACGCGGCTCATACGGCAAAATTGATCGCAGTCGCACTTGCGGGCGTTCCGAAATTGTAGAAGTTTCCGTGAAATGAAAAGTTCGTGGGCGTGTCAGCAATGATGCGCCCTGTTTTATTTTTAAATTAAAAACGCCGCACGCAACCGGTTGGAAGCGCGCGGCAAACACTAGCACTAAACGTGACATTTATTTCACCACCAATCCTTGATCAGGGGCAGCAGCAAATCCTCGGCGATTTTCGGATTGTCACTTCGAACAGTGTTCCCTGGCTGAAACGGAAATGGCCACACGATGATTCGGCTTGCCAACGCCGGATTTGTGCTACAATGCGCAGCCCAAAAACCAGCTATCATGTTTTCAACATTGCGCATATTCCAATGAAAACCAAGCAAGCGATACTGCCGCAAATTGGAGTCAGGAAATTTCGTCACTTGCGAACCAACAACGACAATGCGATCAATGCATGCATGCAGAGCAGTCAGCGGAATTTGTTTCGCGACGAAATTTGGCGTGTTCTCATGCTGAGCTGCACGAAATTCTTTTCTATCCGATCCAGTCGGGGTATCAAGTATCAAGTCATACTTTGCGAGGACCAGCAGATCAATACGCCGGTTGTGCTCTATCAGCCAATCGCGCAAACACTCACATTGTTCCTTGACCACTGGAATCAACTCCAACAACTTCAGCCGTTTTTTCTTTTCCGGCGGCAGTTCATTTGCTAATTCGGTGCATGTAATCACCAAATGTTCAAGACTTTGTTCCGCCAGAATAACAATGCGATCTTCTGGCTGAGCGAGAAAGGCGCGCGCGATTCCTTTTGCCACGTCTCCGCTGCCGATGATCAAAATCACGGGGCGTTCGCCGACGTGTTCAAAAATCTCGTCCAAATCTTTCCGAATTCCTACTGCTCGTGCGTTCATGCGATCCTCCATCGTAGCAGTGCTACGCGGGGCAACAGTATCATAAAAAAGTTGGTGCGTCAACGCATCCGCGAAGCGCCCACGTACGCCATCGCCAATCCGTCAGCTGCATCATCGGGCGTAATTTTTTCTTTCATCCCAAAAACCAATCGAACCATTTCCTGCATTTGAAATTTTTTCGCGCCACCAAAACCCGTGAATCCGCTTTTGATTTGTGAGTTCGTTAATTCTAAAACAGGAATTTTTAATTCCGCCGTTGCTAATAATAAAACTCCGCGCGCTTCGGAAACTTTGAGCGCGGTCGTGACACTTTGTGCAAAATATAATTTTTCCATCACGACAAAATCTGGTTTATTTTTTTTCAAAAGTTCAAAAATTTCTTGGTGAATTTGCATGAGTCGCTCGGGCAAATCTTCCTTTGCGTTTGTCTCAACACACCCCCAACTTTTTGCCGTAATCGTTCGCCCCGAAACACGCTCAACAAACCCCCAACCCACGCGATGATATCCCGGATCAATACCGCACACAATCATAGATGTTTGATTAAAGTCATATTCCACCCTGTTGGTGCAATCGGAACCACGATGCGCAATCCTGGCTCCGCGTCATTCAAAATTTTTTCTGCTGAGGTCAATGAAAACTGATCTCGAACAGGATGTCGAAAATCGACAATAATCCCAATTACACTCAATATCAACAAGGCTGTAGAAAAATATTTAACAATTTTAAATCGTGCACGCGTCGCACACCAAATAAATCCTGCACCACATGCAATCATCGGAATCAACCAATACCGAATTCCATTGCTCGTACGTGAAAGAATTAAAAGCGCAGGTGTTAAGGAAAAATTACCAGTTGGTGATAATAAACTCACCACAAAAATCATTGTACCGAATAATAACGCGAGTTTAATTTCTAATGATGCTCGTAACACCGCATACCACAAACATCCTACGGCCACAATTGTAGTGAGTAACACAGTGGTCGTAAATGCTGGGATATGAGCAAGCGCCCAAGCATATCCATTTGCACCGATCATTAAACCAAAAACAACTTGTCGGGCAAAAATCGCAAAAATTAATTTAATATCCATGTGCGGCATCATATGCAATCGCCCTCCATGATTCAAAAAAAGAATGCTGGCTGCTTGAAGTGCTCCGCCAATTGCAATTGCGATCGCATGAAAAAAATGTGCACGCGTTTTTCGAGCAATCACTAAAATAAATGCGATTGGAAATAAAAATAACGAAAATGGTCCACTTAACGCGGAGAGAAGTAAAATAAAAAAATCGAAAAATTTTGCGCGCCTTGTCTGTGGTATCGTCGCAATTAAAATTAAAAATGCCGCAACAGCCAGATACCATTGACTATTCGTGATGTTTCCATGAATCTCGGCTGAATTTGGTATAAGAAGTAAAAATAATGCGCACAAATATTGCACGCTTTTACGCGGAATCAATTCATTAAATCTTCCAGAAACTAATAAAAGTGCAGGTAGCAATTGGATGCTTAAAGCTATAATGCTAAAAATTAAAGGTGCTGTGTGTAGCGGTGCTGCAAGCGAAATCCATGCAGTTAAGCGAGAAATCGTTTGAAAATATCCGCCATACGAATGAAGCGTGCTTATGAAACCTCCTTGATTGTATGCGTCTGCATACCAAAACGTTCCATCTTCAGCCCAGAATTGTGGATGTAAAATTGTTGAGGGACTGCGCAAAAATAATATAGCCGCTCCAACACAAATAATAGCCACCCATTTAAAAAAAATCTTAATATGTCACACCAGGGTAACGTGCATTGACACTTTGCGCAAATTTTGCTAGGATTTGCTTGGAAACTTCACACAAACGGAGGCAAGCGTGAGCGAAGCACAAACAAAGTGGTGTCACCGGCTGACAATTGTGCACTTTCTCAAGTTGCCGTTGCTCATTGTAATGTTATTCCTCGTAAAAGCGCTGTTTGAAACTCAAGAAAACCCGCCGCTCCACATCATTATTTTGATCTTAAGCATGCTCACGATCATCATCAGTGCAGCGAGTTACGCGGTGGGTGAATATTTTCTACACTCGCACGAAAAACGTCGAGCATCTGATTTCAAATGGTTCGATCGCAGATGGAAGATTGATACATTATATGTGTTCTTCTGTTATCTTGTCCTTGTATGGGTGCTTCACCAATCTCGCACGCTTAATCGGTTCGAACAGACCGACGTTGGAGTCATGACGATCACCGGCTTCTCAGGCCTACTCGTCATGGAATTCACCATTCGTTTTCTCCGTCGAATCGACATCGCGCACAACCTGCCGGAAAAACTCTGGCCAAAACAAGAGTGAGGAGGCCACATGAACAAGTTGCAAGAAAAATGGCACCAACGAATTCTGAGCGTGCAAAAGATCGCTGTCCCGCTTTTGCTGCTCACCTGGTTTCTGATGCTTGCACTGTTTGCAACGCGTGAAAAAGTCGCACTCCACATCGGCGTCGTGAGCCTCTGTTTCATCGACATGATCGGCCTCGGCATCGTGAACGGATTTGTGGAATACTTTTGCAACTCAAAATGGGCACGCAGAAGCGAAGCATTTTCCTGGTTCGACAACACGTGGAAAGCTATCCTGGCCACGATGATCGCCGCGTTTGTCATCATGAAGCTTCTGGTCGACCGCGGGCAGCCATACCCGTTTCAGTCAATCGATCCGCTCATCATACCCGTCGAAACATTGCTCCTTTTTCTGACCATCGAACTGACGGTTCGTTTCTGTCGATACATCGACATGAAGCACGACCTCCCGAACATAATTTGGCCCGAACGTAAGTAGCTCGTGAGATCTTGCATTCATCTGGAACTGTTGCGCGCCACCACCGGCGTGTGACGTTCCAGATTTTATTTTTATTTTTTACGCCGCGTTTGTATACACACTTTCAACGTCTTCCGTATTTTCGAGCGCTTCAACAATTCGCTGAATCGTGTTTTGTTCCTGCTCGTTAAACTGTTCCGGATTTTTTGGCACCCAATCTAATTCAGAATATTGTGTCGCCATTCCCCACTCGCTCAAACGCTGCATCACGGACCAAAATTTTTCCGGCGCCGCATAAATCGTCGTGCCGCCATCTTCTTCAACAAAATCAACCGCACCATCATCAATTAATTGCAGCTGTTGTTCTTCAGAAATTTTTTCCGCAACTCGAATCACGCCGCGACGATCAAACATCCACGCCGCGCTCCCCGATGCGCCCATGGCTGCGCCCTGTTTCGTCAACGTTGTTTTTACATTTCCAACTGATCGATTTTTATTATCGGTCACGCATTCAATCAAAAGTGCCAATCGTCCGCCGAGCGCGAGCGCTTCATACATCGCCGATTCTAATTCTTCGCCGCCGCCCGTGCCCGCACCTTTCGCAATCGCGCGTTCAATATTTTCTTTCGGCATGTTGACGCTTCGTGCTTTTTCAACCGCCACACGCAATTTAAAATTTTTTGTCGCATCAGATCCGCCACCTTCTTTGGTTGCGACCGTGATGAGGCGCGCATATTTTGTAAAAATAATCGCCCGACGTTTGTCAGCGACGCCTTTTGTTGCTTGAATGTTTGACCATTTCGAATGTCCGCTCATATTTTTATAAACTAGATCGCCATCATATTACCAAAAAATTAAAGACCAATCAAGATATAAAAACGCGGCGGAACAGACACCCGAGGTTTCGGGAAATCTGCGCCGCCGCTACGTACCAAATCGTTCAGTACCCTTCAGCCGGATTCTGCTTCACGAGCGCATGCAGCTCGGGATGTGTGAGTCCGAACTGTTGGATCGAAAAGCCTGTCTTTTCAAGATCCTGTTCAATCAGCCGAGTCAGCTCCTTGCTTTCCGGAAAATCTGCCCCGGCCTTCAGCTTCTGGACCATAAAGTCGATCTGCCGCGCATACGCCTCGCGCTCGAGCCGGTCGACGTGGCGCGTCAGCGATTCCGGAATCTCAGCCTTCGAACCATACAGCCGCTCCGCGTTGCCCATGATTTTGTCTTTCAACCACCGCGGCGAATTGCCGTGATAGTCGTGCATGCGCGAAAAGTTTTCAAGCCGACTTTGGTAAAACGCGATCGCGACCTGAAGCTCGGTGACGCGCGCGATGACGATCTGATTCAGCGTCACGTCAGCCTCAACGAGCCAGAACGGATCCGTCGTTGCGATCAAGTCCGCCCACCGATCCTCGTTGAGATTCTCCGTGCGCACGGCACAAAAGGATTCATCATCGCAGCCAACTTGTTTCCAAGCGAGGAACGAATCCATCACGCTCGCGTACACCGCCTTTTTGCCTTCCACCTCTTGCTTGAAATAAGCCTCATGTCGCCGCTGCATGCACGCCGCGTTGAGCGCGTCGAGATCCTGAAACGAATTGATCCCCGCGACTTCGCTCGGTGCGATGGTGATGTTCTGCTTTTCGCCCCGGTTCTTGAACAAGTTTGGATGGACCGGAAAACAATAGGCGACGTCTTGCATCGCCCCTTTGATGTTGCTATTCAGATTGTCGATGATCTCCTGACGCTCTTTCGTGATCTTCTGGCGATCCTCAAAACCACCAAACGCCGACGCAGCAAACATCAACGCCAGAAAAATCCCGGAAAACCACATCGGTCCGACCCACCATTTGGTGGGGGTTTGTTTTTCCTCTGACATGAGATACCTCCCAGCCTGCAAAACAGGCCTCAATGATCACAAGCGATCCACCAAATCCTAACGCAAACCGCGCTTTTTGTCAACACGGGTAAAATATAAAAAAGCCCCGTTTCCGGGGCATTTTTACGCTGTCTCCCTAATTTTTAGACAACTTCAGCTTCTGTCACGAGTGCTGCCGCAGCAGCACGTTGTGATTCGCCGAGCGCATTCGCTGTATCACGAACAATGTTTTCAGCAAGACGCGCTTCGTAACCTGTACCAGCCGGGATCAAACGACCGATAATTACGTTTTCCTTCAAACCGTCGAGTGGATCTGTCTTACCTGAGATCGCAGCACCGATCAAAACGCGTGCTGTATCTTGGAAAGAAGCCGCTGACAAGAATGATTGTGTTGAAAGTGAAACCTTCGACACACCGAGGAACAATTCACGGCCGAGT
>JAPLWO010000053.1 GCA_026396555.1 Candidatus Magasanikiibacteriota bacterium | reverse complement strand
AAAAACCAAGTCCACAATATAAATCCAAAACTTTTTTTCCTTTAATTAAATCGCCCACCGTTTTTTGCAAAATCGCGGCGCCGTCAGAATTGGTTTGAAAAAAAGACGATGGATATATTTTATATGTAAATCCGCCCACGCGTTCAGTCAAAAATTCCGGTCCAAACAATGTTCGAATATCTTGTGGCGTCGACAAGTCTGTAATTTCTGGATTAATCCCCCACAAAATACTGGTGCACGATGATTGCAGGCGACGAACTAATTCAGGCCAAATTTTTTCATCATGCGCGTCACCACTCGTCACAATCATCACCATGCGCTCGCCCGTATTTTTTCCTTCACGAATTACCACGTATCGAATAAATCCCAGATGACGCACCGCGTTCCATCCTTGTAATTGAAATGCGTTCATCCAATCGCGAACCAATTGCAAAATCTGCGGCGTTTCACGCGATAAAATAAAACATTCTTTCAGATCTAAGACATCGCGCCACTTTCCGTAGGGCTTCAATCCGATTTCTCCATCTTCGCCGACCGGATAGTCCATGCGATTTCGATAAAACCATGGCGATGGACTTGAGGCGACGTTTTCTTTTTCTAAACGCTCCGCGATTCCCGCTGATTCAAACGCGTTATTGACGAGCTGACGTTTTAAATCAACCTGATCAACGTATTCAATATTTTGCATCAAACAACCGCCGCACTCACCGAAATATTGGCAGCGCGCCTTAATATGACGATAATTCGCCATCAATTCCTCGACTCGCCCCAATTTTTCGCGCTTGTTCTTTTTCATATTACTGCAGAGTGTAGCATGGTTTCAGCCATAATTCAAGCTTGACTTTGCACTCATATTTATATAACATTCGCGGGAACTTTAACCCAAAACGGGAGGATCGAATGAAACTGCGTGGAATTGAATTTGGCGCCGTGCTTGATGCATCGGGCGCTCGGAATTTCGACGGTAACGGCTGGTGGTATCATCCACTCGCCAAACCATTCGGCATGAACTTTGAGGGTTCAACGTTCGTCGCAAAGACAACAACCGCATTTCCCAATGCAGGCAACATGCTGCTCAAAGCGGATGGCATGACACCACAAAAGCTGTTCCCCGATTGCATCTGGGTTGACCGCGCACAAGGCATTGCACTGAACGCTGTTGGACTTTCAGGTCCAGGCGCAGAATTCTTGCTCGCGAATGCGGGATGGGAAAAACTGACACAGCCGTTCTTTCTCTCGTTCATGGCACTGCCGCAAAAGCAAGATGTTACTATCACGGCCGCTCAACAAGCAGAGATCTTTGTGTCTGAGTTGCTGTGCCACTTGCCAAATTTCCGAGCGCCGATCGGCATTCAGCTCAACGCGTCCTGTCCAAATGTGGGCGCGCAGCCACAGCCGCCGCACGAAGCGATCCTAAATGTGCACGCACAACTGGACCAACTTGCGCGCGCAAAAGTACCGCTCATGCTCAAGGTTTCAGTTACGACG
This sequence comes from Candidatus Magasanikiibacteriota bacterium, assembly GCA_026396555.1. Lineage (GTDB taxonomy): Bacteria > Patescibacteriota > Patescibacteriia > Magasanikbacterales > 2-02-FULL-50-9b > 2-02-FULL-50-9b. The sequence goes on along the minus strand of JAPLWO010000053.1, from coordinate 9,349 downwards.
CCCGTCGATATCGTTATGCAGATGGCTAACCACTACGCGTGTGATGCGATTTGCGTTTCAAATACGGTTCCGTGGGGCAAACTGCCCGACAAGATCGATTGGAAAAAATTGTTTGGCACGGACATTTCTCCGCTCGCGAAATATGGCGGCGGCGGACTTTCCGGCGCGCCACTGCTCCCGATTGTTGAAAGCTGGGTTCGCGAAGCGCGCGAACAAGGATTTTCAAAAGCGATCAACGCCGGTGGTGGCATTCTCTGCCCTACTGATGCGGGTCAATTGCTCATGGCAGGTGCCGACTCAGTGTTCATTGGTTCAATGGCATTTCTTCGTCCGATGCACGTAGCACGGACGATTCGACACGCAACCGAAATCAGCCGCCTCATCGGTCGCTGAACAGGAGGATTCATGGAAAATCAGATTGTAATTCCCGGCGCGTTTGACGCGCATGTGCATGTACGGCAGGGTGAGCAACTCGCACACCTTGTTCGAGAAAGCATTTTGGGTGGGTGCGACACGATTCTGCCGATGCCCAATACATCGCCGCCGCTGACCACGGGTCCTCAAGTGATGGACTATTCGAATGAAATTCGACGTGGAGCTTACGCGCTAGTGGAGCGATTCCCCATTGAAATTGTTCAGTGCATGTACCTAACCGATCACACGACGCCTGAAATGATTGAGGAAGCACGCGTATGCGGCGTCATGGCGGCGAAAGTGTACCCAAAAGGTGGAACAACAAATTCCGCTCTCGGGGTTACTCGATTTGATTGTTCCGAGTTTCTGAGCGCGCTGAAAATGATGGAAAATCTTGATATGGTTCTCTGTTTGCATGGCGAACTTCAGGGCAGTGACATCGATAATCCGAACGCAACAGAACTCATTGACGTGTTCGAACGCGAAGAACGATTTCTGCCAATTCTGGTTGGCCTGCATCGAGAATTTCCAAAGTTGCGCATCGTGCTCGAGCACATTTCGACTGCTGCGGCCGTTGAAACAGTGCTTCTGCTCGGTGACACGGTTGCGGCGACCATAACAGCGCATCATATGCGATTCAACCGAACGCACATGCTCGGCGCAGGACTCAGGCCACTTATGTACTGTATGCCACTGCTCAAGCACCACAACGATATGAAGGCGGTGCTCGCGGCTGCGACGTCCGGTAATCCCAAGTTCTTTTTCGGTTCTGACAGTGCTCCGCATCCGATCGACAAGAAAATCTGCAGTTGCTGCGCAGCAGGCGCGTTTACAGCGCCGTATGTGTTGCCCATGCTGGCGGAATCGTTTGATAGTGTCAGAAAATTGGAAAATCTCCCTGCATTTGCGTCGCTGAGCGGACGGAAATTCTATCGACTTCCGCCATCTCTGCGCAAAGTCACGCTCACGCGCACACAAATGGAGGTCGCGACAGAATACGCGGGTTTCCCCACGCTGATGGGAGGCAAAGCGCTTCCGTGGAGCATCGGACATTACACGTATACCAGGTAACTCAGACTAGTCGGGCGATGATTGATTGCGAAATACACGCAGTCAGTTGTCGCCCATTTTTTTATCCACAGGTTCGGCCACGCTGCTAATCTTGACAGCTCATCAGCGAGGTGTATAATCCGAAAATTTATAGCACTTTTTTCAAATATTTACCCGTCAAACTTGCTTTATTTTTTGCAATATCTTCCGGTGTTCCTGTTGCAACAAGTGCACCACCTTCATCTCCACCGCCTGGACCTAAATCAATAATCCAATCTGCAGATTTAATCACATCAAGATTATGTTCAATAACCAAAACCGTGTTTCCACGATTTACGATGTGCTGGAATACATCCAATAATTTTTGAATATCAACAAAATGTAAACCCGTCGTTGGTTCATCAAAAATATATAACACACGACCTTGCGTTCGCTTCGCCAATTCAGTTGCTAATTTCACACGCTGCGATTCACCACCTGACAATGTCGGTGCTGATTGTCCTAATTCCAAATATTCTAAACCAACTTGATTCAACATTTTTAATTTGTCATTGATCTGTGGAATGTCCTCAAAAAACTTTTCAGCTTCTTCAATCGTCATCTTCAAAACTTCTGAAATATTTTTTTCTTTGTATGTAACTTCGAGCGTCTCACGATCAAATCGCGCACCCTTACATACTTCGCATGGCACCCACACAGTTGGCAAAAAATGCATTTCAATTGCAACTTCGCCATGCCCTTCACAATGTTCACACCGACCGCCCGGCACATTAAAACTAAACCGTGCAGGACGATATCCACGCGCTTTTGCTTCAGGAGTTGATGCGAATAATTCACGAATCGGCGTCCACGCACCGGTATATGTCGCAGGATTACTGCGCGACGTTCGACCAATCGCTGATTGATCCACCAAAATCACACGCTCAATATATTCGAGTCCTAACAACTGTTTATGTTTTCCCGGAAGCGGTCCTGCATTATTTAATTTTCGATGCACTGCTTTATATAAAATATCGTGCACCAATGTTGATTTTCCCGAACCTGATACACCGGTCACACACACAAAACGTCGCAGTGGAATTTCAACATCAATATTTCGTAAGTTGTGTTCTGCTGCACCAAAAATTCGAAGTGTGTCATGCACTTTCACACGACGTTTTTCCGGAACTGCAATTTTTTTCTCACCATTTAAATACTGAATGGTGACGGATTTTGATTTTTTCTCTTTCAATAATTTCGAAACTTCTCCTTCCGCCACAACATAACCACCATGAATTCCAGCGCCCGGTCCGATTTCAACTAAATAATCTGACGCACGAATCGTATCTTCGTCATGTTCAACAACAATAATTGTATTTCCGATGTCGCGCAATTCACACAATGTTTTAATTAATTTTTCATTGTCTGCTTGATGCAATCCAATTGTTGGTTCATCCAACACATAGAGCGCGCCAACCAGTCGCGACCCGATTTGTGATGCGAGACGGATACGCTGCGCCTCTCCGCCCGACAAAGATCCAGCGAGACGCGACAATGTTAAATAATGTAAACCAACGTTCAACAAAAATTGTAGACGCGCCAAAATTTCGCGCATCGCCGGTTCTGCAATTTCATGACGCAGTTCGTCCAACTCATTAAAATACCAATGCTCCAAATGTTTTTGGGAATCGCGAATCGTACGACGCGTTAAATCAACAATATTTTCTCCACTAATTTTAACCGCAAGCGCCTCGGGCCGCAAACGCGCGCCTTTACACACAGCACACGGAATAGGCGAAAATAATGACTCAGTTCCTAAGCCCGTACATGTTGGACAATATCCATATGGCGAATTAAAACTGAACAAGCGCGGCTCAATTTCAGGAAATGAAAACCCATCGCGCGGACATGCGAATGTTGTTGAAAATAATTTTTCTGTTTTATCCGGAAAAATAACGGTGATCAAACCGGTTCCTTTTAATAACGCAGCTTCAACTCCCTCTGCTAATCGCTGACGTTCGGCTTTTTGCATCTCTTCATCTTTGGTCTGTACGAGCCCGAGCACAGGAATTGTATCAACGGTTACCTCAATTGTGTGCTGTTCGTAGCGCTCTAAATTAATTCGTTTTTTTAGCGAACTAAATTCACCATCAACGCGCACTTCCATGAACCCTGCATTATATAAATCGTAGAGCAGCTGATAATACTCACCTTTTCGACCACGAACTACTGGCGCCATTAATTTAATCTCACCTTTTTTCGGCAACGAATTTAAAATCAAATTAACAATTTGCTCCGCAGTCAATCGCTGAATCGGATCACCACATAATACGCAATGCGGAATACCCACACGTGCAAACAGCACGCGCAAATAATCATACATTTCAGTAATCGTCGCAACGGTTGAGCGCGGATTTGCACTATGCGCTTTTTGATCAATTGCAATCGCCGGCGATAAACCTTCAATTTCATCCACGTCAGGTTTTTGCATGCTCCCTAAAAATTGTCGCGCGTACGCAGAAAGTGATTCAATATATCGACGCTGCCCTTCTGCAAAAATTGTATCAAACGCAAGTGATGATTTACCCGAGCCTGATAAACCCGTAAACACGATCATTTTATTTCGTGGCAAATCCACTGAAATATTTTTTAAATTGTGCTCGCGTGCGCCGCGAATTTTAATAAATTCTTGCATATTATTTTATACGCGGGGCCCTTTAACGATGAAATTAAAACCTCGCACATCGAAATATGCAAATGTTGATGCGAGAATATCTCGCGTCCAATAATAAATAATTTGCGGATACCAACGTTTATCAGCAATCACACCCGAAGATTGAACACCGATCTTATTGCATAAATACAACGCGCGTGGCAAATGAAATTCCTGCGAAATTAAAATAACATTATCAAATCCTTTTGCTTTTAAATGTTCGCAGCTATCAAAGGTTCGATACGATCCACCATCAACAAATAAAATATCATCCGGCACACCTTGTGAATGCAGGTAATTCACCATTGCACCAACTTCATTTGATTCCCATTTTCCATCATCGCCTGTCACAATTAATCCCATCACTTTTTGTGATTTCAACAAATCAATTCCCGTATCTAATCGATCTTTCAATGCGGTGCCTGGCATCATTGTTTTTGGATCAATCGATGCTCCCAGAACAACACCATACACAGCGTCAGGAGAATTTGCTTCATGAAAAATTTTATCACTATACGCTGTTCGAACTTCAACTGCGAGAATGATAACTAAAACAAGACAAGAAACAACTGCAGTTCCAAAAATAGCAGTTGCCAAGCGAGCGAGTGGATTTTTGATTATAATTCGTTTCATGTGAGTAGTGTACTATTTTTACTTCGTTTTTTCAATTCTTTTTTAAGCATAACTAATTCATCGCGTAAGATCGCTGCGAGCTCAAACTGCAATTCTTTTGACGCGGTTCGCATCTGTGATTCCTTTTCTGCAATAATCCGATCTAAAGGCTTTCCTTCTTCAACTGCCAAATCTAATTCTGCAGCAGACATTTCTTCGCCCTCATGTTTCTTCGCCCCCTTCTTTCGATTTGCCGCGCGCTCATTCGGCCCTTTTAATCCAAAATCTTTTAACAAATCACGAATTGCTTTTTTAATGGTCTGCGGCGTGATGCCATGTTCCTTATTATACGCAAGTTGAATTGTGCGACGACGTTCAGTTTCTGCAATCGCACGTTCAAGCGAACCTGTCATATGATCCGCATACAATACTACTTGTCCGGCAGCATTACGCGCTGCACGACCAATCGTCTGAATAAGCGCTGTATCAGATCGCAAAAATCCTTCTTTATCCGCATCTAAAATCGCAACCAACGAAACTTCCGGAACATCCAAACCTTCACGCAACAAGTTCACACCAATGAGCACATCGAAAATTCCCCGACGAAAATCTCCCAAAATCTGTATGCGTTCAATTGTATCAATATCTGAATGCAAATATTTTACTTTTATTTTTTTATCTGCCAAATACTCCGCAAGATCTTCCGCCATTTTTTTCGTAAGCGTCGTCACCATCACGCGCTCATCTTTTTTCGCGCGCTCAATCACACGTTCAATTAAATCATGCACCTGTCCTTTATATGCGCCCTGTGCCGTAACGCGCTGCATAATAATTTCAGGATCAACCAACCCTGTTGGACGAATAATTTGCTGAACAACTTGCGTTGATTTCTTTCGTTCAAATTCCGCTGGCGTTGCAGACACAAAAATAATCTGTTTAGTACGCTCTAAAAATTCATCACCATTGAGCGGTCGATTATCCGCAGCGCTCGGCAACCGAAATCCAAAATCGATCAAAGATCGTTTGCGCGCAGAATCTCCACCTGACATCGCACCGATTTGCGGCAACGTCACATGTGATTCATCAATCACCGTCAAATAATCTTTTGGAAAATAATCGAGCAGCGTAAACGGCGGTTCACCTGGTGCGCGTCCATCAAAATAGCGCGAATAATTTTCAACACCGTTCACGTATCCAATCTCCTTCAACATCGTCAGATCATACCGCGTGCGACGACGCAATCGATCCGCTTCAACAATCTTCCCATCCTTCTCGAATTTCGCGAGCTGTGTATTTAATTCGCTTTCAATTTGCATGAGCGCCGTTTTTTTCGATTCCGAATCTGCTAAATAATGTTTCGCCGGAAAAATCCACGCGTCTTTGCTTGAACCTTCTGACTTGCGCGTAATGATATCAAACAATTCAATTGATTTTATTTTTCCACCCGTGCCATCGATTCGATAAATTCGCCCCTCTTCAATTGGTACAATATCCAACAACTCGCCACGCAATCGAAATGTTCCACGCGCAAGTTCAACAGTCGTTCGTGTAAATTGTAACGCAATTAATTTTTTTAAAATCGTCATGCGATCAAACGCATCGCCCACTTTTAATTGCAGCACACCTTCCAAATAACTTTTTGGAGAACCTAAACCATAGATACATGAGACCGACGACACAATAATTACATCGCGTCGTGTGAGGAGCGCCTGCGTCGCCGCATGTCGCAATCGATCAATTTCCTGATTGATCATCGCCTCTTTTTCAATATATGTATCCGTCCCCGCCATGTACGCTTCAGGCTGATAATAATCGTAGTACGACACAAAATATTCAACCGCTGCGTCTGGAAAAAATTCTCGAAATTCATTGCACAATTGCGCAGCCAATGTTTTATTGTGCGCGATAACGAGCGTCGGTTTTTGCGTTTCCTGAATCACATTCGCAATCGTGAACGTTTTACCCGTACCTGTCGCACCCAGCAACGTCTGCAACCGATCCCCGCGCTCAGTTCCCTTAACCAACGCCAAAATCGCCTCGGGTTGGTCACCCGCAGGCTGATATTCGGACTTAAGCTTAAATTTTTGCCCTACTAATTTTTTAAGCATGTGAACAAGGATTCTACCTAAACTTCAACAATTTGTCCAGGTCGAGCCGCTTCGATCACGACGTGATTTTGTGTACCGGCCAAAGCAACGAAAGAAGCTGCTGCCGGCGGGTCAGAATGCACCACAACTACATGTTTTGGCGCGCTTGGCCCCGAAACCATCCAACTCAATAATTTATCTTGATCGCCATGCGCTGAATATGAATCAATACGTTCAATATGACACTTCACGGGAATTTGTTCGCCATTAATTGTCACACGTCCGGTGTGATCCATAATCTTTCGCCCGAGCGTTCCTTCAGCCTGATATGAAATGATGAGCAACGTCGAATTTGGATCTGGTAAATAACGCATTAAATGATGAACGATGCGCCCACCCGACAACATACCCGAACCTGCAATAATCACTTTTGGATTCGGCGCGGAGTTAATCATTTTCGATTCCGCAACAGAGAGCGTAATTTTCAATCCGGGGAAATCTAAAAAGTCATCGCCCGCTTTCCACTCACGTGCAGCTTCCTCGTCATAATATTCTGTAAATTTTCGATACACTGCATTTGCGCGAATCGCGAGCGGCGAATCCAAAAAAAATGGAATGCGGGGCAGCACACGTTCATGCTCTATCAGCTGATCAAGTTCAAATAAAATTTCTTGCGTACGCTCAATCGAAAATGCAGCGATCATTAATGTACCGCCGCGCTTAATCGAATCAATAATCACTTTACGTAAATCTTCACGGCGTTGTGTTGGTGCGGTATGTGTACGATCACCATACGTTGCTTCGGTCACTAACAAATCACACGCAACAAGCGGTTCTGTTTCACGCACAATCGGCACATGATCATTTCCAATGTCGCCGCTAAACACAATTACTTTTCCTTCACTGCGAATTTCAACCCACGACGATCCAAAAATATGTCCTGCGTCATGAAACACAAAATCAACGCCCGGCAAAATATCAGTTGGCCGTCCGTAGGGCAATTCAACTAACGCGTGTTTTGCTCGATCCGCATCTTCTTGCGCATACAAAACCGGATGATGCTGTCGCAAAAATTTTTCCTCCATCAAATTCACCATGTCATCCCATTGCAATTTCGTTAACTCACCTGTTGGTTCTGTTGCATACACCGGCCCACGAAATCCACGCGCAAAAAGTAACGGGACACGTCCACAGTGATCAATGTGCGCATGTGTAATAATGACGGCACTTAATTGTGTTACATCAAAATCAAACGCCGCGTGCGATCGCTCATCAGCCATTTCACTCCCCTGAAAAACACCGCAATCAACCAAAATTTTTTTCTCATGAAATTCTACCAGGTAGCACGAGCCGGTCACTTCACCCGCAGCGCCTAAAAAATGCACCTTCATATATACACAGATTATTGTTGCTGGTAATTATACATTGTTTCTGTTACACTTGGTATTGTTATGCGCCAAAACGCCTCGCAACAGACCGTTCAAATTCAAGAGCCAACGCTTCGAGAAATAAACAAACATCGTGGATGGTTTGCAGGTAGCTGCATCACCGGTTCCGGCTGTATTGTTTTATTCATCGGTGCGATTTATCTGACGTTTCGTATTGTTGTTGGTAGCGGTCCTTCGACGCTGACTGATTTCCCGACAGATTTTCCAAAAGATATTCCACAAACAAATGTTGATAAAATTATTAACATTGTTTCGATTGATGCTGTCACACGTGATCGCGCGGTCTGGGTCGCAACAGCAATTCCGCGTTTACTTTCAGCCCCTGTTCTCGCAGAAATAAATCCAGATGCGCAAATTATTGAAGAGCATGATTCGTTGGGTCGCGTAAATTTCACGCGCCAACTTACGCACGAAAATTATTTATCATATCTCGGATTGCCAAACGATACGAATCAAAATAAAACAGTGATCGTAACGTGGAATGGAATCAAAACATATCCCTCAATTCTCGCTGATACATTTGAAAATCAATTGTCGCGTGCGGGATATAAAGTTGTAGAAGCGACAACGCCGGGACAAAATGAGGCACGTTTCAGTTTTTCAAAAGATGCGGTGACCGGAACATTTCAAGCAATTGATTTACATCCCGACGAACCAGGAATCGAATTCGTGAATATGGTCGTTAATTATTAAGCATGACAATCAAGCAACTTTTCAATCACACATCAAACTCAATCACCACCGCTGCGGTTTTGCTCGGTGGTGCTTCGTTACTCAGTAGAATTCTCGGATTACTACGCGATCGACTTTTAACACATGCATTCGGCGCCGGCACCATTCTCGATTCATACTACGCCGCGTTTAGAATTCCAGATTTTCTATACAATCTGCTCGTACTCGGTATTTTATCTGCCGCATTTATTCCACTCTTCTCTGATTTCATGACCCATAAAGAAGATCGCGCGTGGGAATTTTTAAATCGAACACTCTCAACTCTTGGCGTAATTTTTATTGGGCTGTCGGTCGTGTGTATTATCCTCGCACCA
>JAPLWO010000025.1 GCA_026396555.1 Candidatus Magasanikiibacteriota bacterium | reverse complement strand
GAATCTTCTGTACCCTATCATTTGATAGTTCGAGTAAAATTTTAGAAGTCATCATGATATGCTTTGCGATCTCTGCGTCATGATATATGACAGTACAGACCCCATGATACCCGATTCTTGTTTTTTTGCCAAGGGTGCGCTTATCAAAATAGGTTTTTCTAAACTGTCCTCGCGGGATGTCCAAAATTTTAGACCAATATTTTATTTCAACATCATCATCCTGATCCATTCGTAAATGCAAAAAACAACGAAATTTTTTGCCATCAATCACATATAATTTACAAAACAGATCAACAAAAAATTTTAATATATCTGCATTAGAATTTCCTAAACCAACACTCGTTTTAATTTTAAAACCTTCACCGAGCCATAAGCCAATAAATAACATCTCATTTTCAAATCGAGAAAAACATTTCTGCGACGTAAGATCTCGAATCTTTGTCTCTAACTCAAAACGCCTTTTATTCTGATAATTTTTATGTGCAGTCCATGCACGCCTTCTGAGTTCAATTAAATTATTTCGTTTTCGATCTAAAATGATCGCCTGTACCTCATTTGAAAGTATCGTTTTTCTCAACCAGCCATTCAATGTCCCTTTTGGGACGTCAAGCTTTCCAACAATCATTGGATAACTCCAGCCTATATTGCGTAATTTAATCACTTCTTTTTTAATATCGTTTCCCCATTTTTTCATATTTTATTTATATATCTAAACCGTAACATACGAACAAAAACCGAACAAGTGGATATCATGTTAATAAAAAATAGCCCACACCAACGCGTTCGCGAAGATGTGGGCAGAAACCAGACTACAACTAACAGAGTCGCTCAGTGGCCGTGTCCGCCTCCGCCATGCCCCTTTTTCTTCTTGGGTGGCGGAAAATGGTCGATCCACTCGGGTTCGGGCAGATCTGTGGGTCGCGGCGGGAGCGGTCGGTGAGCCTTCCGCGCCTCGGACACACGATAGCGCCAGAACCATTCGCGCCAGAGCGAGTACACGAGCCACGCAACCGACCGACCAGCGAGCGAACCAGCGTTCACGATCCACTGCACGGCGTGGGTCAACACCCAGCCAATCGCCATTCCGAGGCCTTTGAACCCTGCCTTCCCTGCATTCCGAGTGAACGGGATTGCCGTCAGGACGAGCAGCGGAATGACGATGAAGATGATGAACATGGTGAACCAACTCTCAAACGTGCCTTGCAAATAGTCCACGGTAAACCTCCAGTGAAAAGTGCCATTATTACGGTGAACTAACCATAATAACATGTTTTCGACCGTTTGTCAAGCCCAGGCCTTACAAACGGGTAAAATCACGATACCACACAACACGTGCGCGACGAGTCACTGAATTTGGAATTAATAAAATTAAATCATACCGAACGCGTGACGGAGCGCCGAATTCAGATAAAAACTGAGCCGCCGCGCGTCGCATTCTCAAAATTTTCACCCGCGGCACCACGCTCGAATGATCAATCGGCTCCCGCGCCCGCAACTTCACCTCTACAAAAACAATACATCCATCCGGCGCACGTGCAACAATATCAATCTCACCACCGCGCACTGAAAAATTTTGCGCTAATACAGAAAAGCCCGCACGCGTTAATACGCTGCGGGCAGCTGCCTCTCCTTTGTCCCCCTCAGAACGCATATTTATTTTTTTGCCGTCAAACTATTTACGCAAGTACTTTTCTTTTGTCTGGTACGTACGTGTTTCTTCGTCTAACTTTTCGCGACGTTGGACTGCATATTTATACAAGCGCACCAACCAAACAACAAACGCGATCGCGATAAACAAAAACCAGTAGCGATACATAAACACCGGCACACGTTCAAAGCGCGAGAATGTTAAAAACAATCCACAAACGCCCAACCAAATTGCACCAGAGCCTGCACGACGCGTAACCTGACGTGTAAAACGATCTTCGATTTTTGGATAGAACATGAGCGCTGCAATACCGCCAAAAAACAAAGCCACATATTTTACAAGCAAAATCACCAACCATGGTGTTGTGATAAGCGGCGGAAAACCAAACCAATAATCAAGCGTGAAAAACTGAATGAAATAAGTCATATTATGCCTTCTGAAATCTTAGGCCATAATGGTACCTGCCCGGACGAAATTCGTCAACAAATTGAAATCCGACTGTTTGTGCATTTGCAATCGCCACTTCCTTTGGAATTCGCGTGAGCGATTTTTGTGGAAATGGAATTGTGTTTCCTGGAAGCCAATCGACAATAATGAGCAACGCCCCTTTCTTTAATACGCGCCCCGCCTCACGCATCATTTTCATTTGGGCTTCAGCTGAAACATGATTACTGATTAACAAAACCACATCCAATAAATTACTTGGAATTTTTGTAGTGTTGTATTCTTCCAGATCTGCCCACACCGAACTAACATTCTCTAACCCTGAAAATTTTGCTTGGCTATCGAGCGCATGGACGAGTTCTTTTTGTAGATCTACCGCATATACACTTCCCCGCGGGCCCACCATTTTTGCAGCTGGAAGCGCGAAATGACCGCGACCACTTCCAAAATCAGCGATGCGCATACCTGCGCGAATACCACAGGATTTTAAAACACTGATCGGATCAAGAACAGCGCCTGTGTGTGGCGTTGCAGAATCTTGTGTTTGTAAAAGTTGAACATGTTGAGAAACCATAAAATTATTGCGTTTTCGTTGGAGGATTTCCATGTACAAAAACAAGTGTTGCAAGATTTCCGACAAAATCGTTTAACTGCCCCGTCATTCCTAAAATTCCTAAGAAACAAAAAAATACACCGAACAATTTTATCATGAGGCGCGTGCCTCCGGGACCTAACTTTTCTTCGGCCCAGCCACTACGGCCTAAAAAATCCAAAAACCATTCTGATTTATAGACCATTATAAATCCGAGACCAGAAAGTGCGAGGCCAATAAAAAAACTTGTGAAGGTCATGCGAAGTAGTATACCGGTTTATGACAAGAAGCTCAAAATTATTACTGGGTGCAAAAGGATATCCCGCTGGGGGATTCGAACCCGCGACCCACCAGTTTAACAGACTGGGGATTCGCTTCGCGCGCGAAGCAACTCGCGCACTCAGTCCCCGGGTGGTCTATCGACCACCCTTCGAATCCCAAAAGCCCTTAAATTTAAAAACCACCCGTAAAGGGTGATTTTTAAATTTAGACGCTGGGGGATTCGAACCCGCGACCCCCTCGGTGTAAACGAGGTGCTCTAACCAACTGAGCTAAGCGTCCTTAGATTTCATTTTCAATTTCGGAACACGCTATACCTTCATATGAGGCTGAACCTTTGTTCCTAGTATCTGTGCGCGAGACCCGCAGTCGAGCGAGTATCCAGCTTGCTGGATATCTGAGCGATGACGAGGACGAACGAAAATGCATTGAGCATTTGAAGTGTGCTCGCAAACAAATACTAGGAACAACTCCTTGGTGCGGACGAGAGGACTTGAACCTCCACGGGGTTGCCCCCACCAGCACCTCAAGCTGGCGCGTATACCATTCCGCCACGTCCGCTCATTTAATTGCTGCGAAACTATATCATATGGCCCAGGACTCGTCAATCATTCGCGAGGCGCACCTTGTTAACAATTAATTTGAGTGCCTGCGGCAGCAAGCGAATCTTGAGCTGACTCTCTTTTACGATATTTCCATCAATCTCAACCGCGACTGATTTTTCCAGTTTCAATCGCGCTTCTGTAAATGGAAAAATACTTGGTGGCGCAAGCTGCGATGAAAAAAGTCCTTTGCGCGCAACCGGCTGCAACACGATTTCAAGCTGTCTATCACATGGCGACGGCGTATAACCTGGCGGCATGATCGATTGATCCGTCGGCGGCACATTCCAAATAAAACATTCCATTTTTTCCGCAGCCCCCGAAATCGTCACACTTCCCCCAAGCGACATCGTCACCGTCGACAGCGGAATGTGACACGAATCCAAAAAATAAAACTGATTACACATCCCAACATCGAGATTAATCACGCGACGTCGCGACAAAACTTGCGCACATGCAGCGCCGTAGGGCAAACCAAATCGTTCTGCCAAATCTGTTTTTGGCCCAACCGGCACCCAACCAAATGTTACCGGACTATCCGCAACTTGCTGAATAATTTTTGTAAATGCGGTATCGTCGCCAACAATTACAACCGTCGTCAACTCTTTCGACCGGCGAACTTCTTCAGAAATTACTTGTTTCGGCGACAACAACGAAGAAAGCCGGACAATTTTTCCAGCAATTCCTAAATCAGTGAGCTGCGTTTCAAGGTTACTAATCACGCGCTCATACTGACGCTGTTTTAAACTCGCGTCGTACAAATAAAGATACATAGAAAGGTTCGCGCGCCCGGATGAGTCGAATCAATTATGCGACAGCGCCTTCATCTACGAGTGAACGTGGGAAAGAATAATCCAAATCTGAATCAGATTTTCGTTTTCCTGTTTTTGATTTTGCGTCAGCAACTTCGGCCGTGCCGAGCATTGCGCATTTTCCGTGTAAAATAGCGCCTGGAGCAACGATCAATGTTTTTGCTTCAATATCGCCCACGATGCGCGCAGTTGCAGTAAGCTCGAGTGTGTTTTTTGCACGAATATTTCCCTGAACTTCGCCAGAGATTTTTGCACTGTCTGCTCGAACGCTTGCCATGATTTTTGCGCCTTCTTCAACTTGCAAATATTTTTCGGTTTTAACGTTACCCGAAACCATGCCCTGAATGAGCACGTTGCCTTGCGAATTAAAATCACCTTCGACTTTTACGCTTGGACCAACAATGGTTTCTACTTCATTTGGAGTTGTGCTTTGCATACAAAATTTATTCAATTGATTTTAAGTCTATCACATTTCTTTAACGAGTGGTAGACCGAGTAACGTCATGCCTCGTTGTAATGTTGAGCCGAGCTGCTTCACGAGCGCAAGTCGAGCCGCACGAATTATCACATCATCTTCAAGCACGCGATTGTTTTCATAATAACTCGCGAACCCGCGCGCCAAATCAAAACAATATTTCGCGATTTCCGACGGATCATTTTCGTTTGCCGCGCGATTCACAACCTCACCGAAACGAACTAACTTCCCCCACATCGCTTTCTCAACTGCATTCCACTGATAGTTTTTTGGAGCGCTCTTTGCAGTGCCGCGCGTCTTTTTAAAAATGCTATTGATACGCGCCAATGTATATTCGAGATACGGCGCCGTGTATCCATCAAACGACAGCATTTCCGATTTATCAAACACGATAATTTTATTTGGTGATGTTCGAACCATCGTAAATTTAATTGCAGCGATCGCGAGTGTGTGTGCAGTTGTCGCAACTTTTTTCGCGGCCCATTCTGGATGTCGTGCGCGCGTTTCTTCCGTCGCAGCCGCAACCACATCTTCACGCAACATTTCGTACAAAACAACATTTCCTTTTCGACTCGACATCGCACCTTCGGGCAATGTCACTAATTCATACACCAAGTTCACCAATTTTTGTTTAAATCCGTACGCTTGAAGTGTCATGAACAATTGTTCGAAATATAAAGCTTGGCGTTTATCTGTAACCACTGCCGCCTCATCAAGTTTGAATTTGCTGAACTTTTCTTCAGCGAGCGCCAAATCAGACGTCGTATAATTTCCCGCGCCATCAGATTTTCTTAAAATTAAAACACCTTTTTTCTGTTCTTCAAAATCCATGATAATCGCGCCTTGCGACTCTTTCGCGATTCCGCGCGCCAACAATTCATCGACAATTTTATGTCCGCGCTCTTTAATCGCGCTTTCATTAAAAGTCGCATCAAATTTTAATCCAAGCTCTTTATAAATTTCGTGAAATTCATCGAGCGACCACTTGCGCGTTTCTTTCCACAGCGCAAACCATTTTTTATCTTTGGTTTCCAATTTCCGCAACACGTCGCTCACCTCTTCTTTCCATTCTGGATGTTCTTCGAGTGCGCGTGTCGCTTCAACATACATTCCCGCGAGCCATCGTCCTTTTTCGCGCGGCGGTTTTTCAGTGCCGTGAAATTTTTTGTACGCCCACAATGTTTTTGCAACATGCGAGCCGACATCATTATTATAGGTAACCGCAGTTACATTTCGCCCGGTCGCACGCCAAATATTTACGAGTGCGTTTCCATAACATGCATTGCGCAAATGCCCGACGTGATATTCTTTGTGCGTGTTTGGCTGTGAATATTCAAGCATGATGCGCGGATGCGTCTGTTTTTTTGCCGGCAGCGCATTCGCCAGAACATTCACAATCCAATCAGTCTTCAACGCAATATTTACATACGGCCCGGTCACAGTCATTTCAGCAATCGATGGAATCGCCGCGTCATTGAGTATGGATTGTACTCGATTCGCTGCTTCGGGCGGCGCAACACCCCATGCACTCGCCAACGGAAAACACGCAACCGCAATATCACCCAATTCAGGACGTGGCGGTTCACCAAATTGTACTTTTGCAAGCACTTCAGCCGGAACACCTGCCGCTGTCAAAGTTTTCTGAATTGAAGTGATGATTCGATCGATCATAGTATGTCCATACTAACGCAAAGAGACGCTTATGCGCAAGCTGCGTAATAAAAAAATCCACACAGCGAGTCGCGAGGTTTCGTCGACTTCCAAACTGTGTGGACCAACTGGTCAGAGGTTGCTGGCGTAAATACCGCGCTCGAACGGCTTCAGCGGCGTCGGCAGATGTGGAAGCGCCATCCACCAATCGAGCCCGATCACCGGCACGTCCGGGTAGCTGTACCAACCCTTCTTGAAATCCGGAATCGCCGGGATGAACAGCAGCGTCGTTTTTCCGGCGCTGTTTTTCAATTCAGCGACGTTGTCGGGCGCGGGGTAGAGCTCATTCCCTTCCTCGTCGAAATCAATCGCGAGCTTCGTCGCCACCGGAAGCAGTTCAACGCAATCGCGACAGAACAGTTCAACCAGCGAACGGTTATCCAGCCGATAGAGCTTGCAGCTCGTGGCGGAACATTGAGAGCACTGGTAATTTGCCGGCACTGTGCCGGCGGCAATGTGAGAGTGAAACATGACCGCCTCCTAAAAGTTTGATCACGCAGTCTGCCGTTTGGCCGACCGCTCGTACAAAAGACACTGAACACGAAGCTGAACCATATTGCGTTCGAGTATCATGAGATCTGTTTCGGTATTCACCGCCACAAAAACCTCATGCACCCAATTCCGCTTGTAGCTGATCGTACGGAGCTGCTTCAAATGCGCCGTGAGACGAGCTTCGACCGCTTGGTAGTTCGCCGCAAGCTCTGCCTGGCGCGCATGAAACTTCCATGCCGTTTTCGCGTCCGCCGACTTTAGATGCTTCGACGCCCGAAACCAAAGTCCGGTTTTCGAGTTGAGCAGATCCGCGTCGTGCCACACGAGTAACCGTTCGCAGTACAGCATGATCATCGCATATTCATTGTCCGCGATTTGCTTCCACGAATCTGGATGCGCGCGGCGAAATTCACGAGTGTGCGCGCGATCGCTCACCATGAGGAAAAAGTACGCACGCACCATGAGCACCGGATAGAACAGGAGCGCAAGAATGCGCCGAGCTGTCGTCCAATGTTGAAACATGTACACGAGAACCTCCGTTTCGTAGCAATTTGAGCCTTTTGAGCTTCATATACGCTACCACAAAATCGAGTTTTTGTCAATGGAGTGCAGGAAAAACTTGGTTTTTAATAAATTTTCTCGTCAGCGGCCCAAAATTCCCTTGCGCGGGTGCAATTCCATTTGCTTTCTGCCATTCTGCAAGTGTAGCTTGAGTTAATTTTCCAAAATAATTTGTGGTGCCATGTTTTTTTAATTGCGCCGCGCTCGGACCTTGATTTTGCGCGATTAAAAAATCTTGCAGCGTTTTAACATCACTGCTCGACATTCCAAATTTTAAATCTTTGGTAACTTTGCTTATTTTTGAAAAATCAAAAACAGGTTTGATGATTTCCAGTTTTGATATTGCAATGACTTCTGGTACAGATGGCAAAAAAATTTGTTGCGGAACTGTAGGCGCAAATTTCGGATAAATACACATGCTCGAAATATTTATCGCGAAATGATCATAATTCAAAGCATTAGCATCACCGCATCCAACATAAGAAACTACATTACCACTGAACGCGGAATACAGAGCGGTCACTGATTTATCAGTAGTAATGTTCATCTCGGTTCTTGGATTTTGTGTCGAATTATCTGTCCAACTTAGAAATTTATAACCCGCACGCGCTGTCACAATTACAGATGACCCATCTGCACCATTTTCAACATACTGCGTCGTTAATCCTGAAATCGATCCGCCAACCCCGGCTGAATATGTGACTGTGTGACATGTCGTGCCGCCATCCGAAATCGTCCAAGAATGATTTGCAATCAAACTCGCACGCGCCGCGCCCGCAGCACAATATTTACTTGAACCTGCGCCAAATAAAATACCTGGTTGTACCGCTTGAGCTGACCACGATGTTAAAATCGCATCATAATTTGTACTCGACAATGTATCACTTCCGAAAATATTATCCATAGTCGTCACGTTCGACACGTTCCAACTACTTAGACTGTAATTAAATGACGTCGCCTGGTACAACATTGTCCCCATATCCGTTACAGCACCGACATTCCACAAACCAATATTTTGATTAAAATCGTACGCGTATGCAAACATGTCACTCATGTTGGTAACTGCGCTCGTATTCCAGCCGCTAATGCCCTGATTAAACGTATAGGCAGCCAAAAACATGCCACTCATATTGGTAACATGCACTGTTTTATTTCCCCATGCGAGCGCGCTATTAAATCCACCTGCATTTCTGAACATGTCGCTCATGTTTGTGACATTACTCACATTCCAGAGCGAAAGATTTTGATTAAAACTCGATGCAGTGTAAAACATGCTTGCCATGTTTGTGACTGCGCCGACATTCCAGCCCCCAATATCCTGATTAAAAGATGAGTCATTATAAAATAATCCGGTCATATCGGTAACTGTGCCGGTATTCCAGGTGGTGATATTTCCATTAAAAGAGGTGTCTTGAAAAAGACCGATCATGGCACTGATATGACTAACATCCCAACTACTTAAATCTTCAGTCGTTATCGCAGTGCCTCGAAGCATGTACGTCATATCGCCCGCCGCTGAAAGATCGGGCGCGTCAGTTGCGAGAATGTGCAGATTAGAGCATCCAAAAAATGAGTAGAACATCGATCCCCACACATTTGTCCCCCACTGATCCACAGATAAAATTTTCTGTGCATCTCCGGCGCCGGCAAATTTAATCACAGGAAATGTTCCGGTGATTTTGATTTGATGTGTACCCGCCGCGACGTATGTATGTGTAATGGATCCGGTTATGCCCGAGTCAGTGTTGGTATCACCCCAATCAACGCTATAATTGTAGGTATATGTGCCGTCAATTGGAATGGTGATTTGGTGATCCGTCGAAGTTCCTGGATTATCTGTTTTCCATGTGGTTATAAATTCGCCCGCAGCATAGGTTGGCGATGGTGCGATAAAAAAAGAAATGCCGAGAACGGCGAGTGCAAAAAATAAATTTAAAAATAATGATTTTAATTTCATGACTGAACTATTATAGCATGCACACCTATTTCAATCATTGACATTTTTATTTAAAATTGATATTTTATTCAGGCAAGCCGTAATGCATTCGGCCCAAGAGGAGTCACCATGAACTTTTATAGTTTTCTCGCAGACAGCACCCTCAAACACTTCATGAAGAAGGTCGAGGTGCTTATGCGACGAGTACCGGGATCGAACAGCTGGGAACGAATCGCACATGAAATACGCAATGTGCTGCTCATGCAAATTGCATACTTGTGCGACGATAACTTACTTGCTGCGTGTGCATCGAATCTGTCGCCCAAAACCCGGGCGCAATTGTATGAAGTCCACATCAAGAAAAACGTCGGGCGCGTCACAGCCGGCCGCCTCTGTACGGCAGCGATAGTCTCGGCCGCGTATACACGATGCCGCCATTGCCGGAAGCCGGCGATCGGCGCAGTGGAACGATCGTCGTGTAAGATCAGGCCGAACGTATCTAGAATCTTGTGTCTTAACCCGTCACATTTCGAAAGGAGTGGGGCGGGGATTTTTTTTATTTTTCAATAACAACAAATTCCCCTTCCGCCAACGCATATGTTTCGAGCTGTTCACCTTGCGCTTTGAGCGTTTCGAGCTCTGAGTCGTGTTCAGGTGTGTAATGCGCGAGAACCTTGATTGGTAAAATATTTAATCCTGTGCCGAGCGCATGACTTCGATCACTATAATAATAACGCGACAACATGTACGCACCAGCCGATGAGCCGATAACGATTTTATTTTTAAAATAGTGCGCAAGGTTTTCGATGGAGCGTAGCGCGTCGAGCAAAAGCGCGGTTGTGCCGCCGTGAAAATAAATTACGTCGGAGCGCGACATTTGCTGTATGAATGCTGCAAGATCTGTGTCCGCAATTTCAAATATAATATGTTTGTCCGTGCATGTGGAGACTTGTGCCACGATATACTCATGCGCGCTCACAATTTTGCCTGGGTTTGCAAAATAGCAACACAACATGCGACCGCCATCAGGTATGCGCGCTGCAATTTCTTGAAAAAATTTTGTATTGATTCCGGATGTGTCCGTCACCGCGCCGCCGTGGAGGATGAAGGTGGTCATATCATAACTACGCATTATATTCAGCATCCGCCGGAAGTCTATCCAAATTCTTATAAGGAATCGACGCTGCATTTTCTAATAATGCTTTAGTTAAGCGATGTATTCCATCAATAATATTCCCTTTATACACAAGCACCGGTGTTTGATAACTCACTCGCTGAATTTTTGCAACATGTTCAGACCAAGACGGATGTTTTTTTAATACTTCAGACCAGTTTGATTCAGATGTGCCGTATGCCTCGATTAAATCCTTTGGACCCAATGCTGCGCCATTTGTATCATTCCAATATTTACCATCAATAACAGACTGGAGAGTGTTCCACTTTGTAAGATCAAAATGATTAGTTGGTAACAAAGCCGCCGATGATTCAAGTTTTCTCACATCATACGTTCGCCCGTCGATTTGGGTCAGATGCGGCTTTGGCGCTGGCATTTCGCTAAAATGGTTCATATAATTATGGTCAATATAAAGGATTCTCGATCTTTACACAAGTAACTCAATTCAAAAACTTTTGCATTTCTCGTCGAACTTTTTCTTCCATTTCTTCGTGAGTGACACTGCCGGCGTTTTCCAAAATTTCCAACTCGTTGAGTTGCAGAAATCCGTCGAGACGGCGACGCCAATCTGCCATGTGCATTTGGCGGCGACGCATGATTTGGAATTCAGCGTGCGACATAAATTGTTCGACAAGCAAATACAGTTCGCGTAGCTCGGTCGGAATCATATAATTTTTTGCGATTTTTGCTTCTGCGCTCGTCGGGCGCTCACCCTTCCAGGCAGTCATGCCGAGATGTTCGTCGGTACCATCGATGCGATTTACAACTAATTCAGCGGCGGTAAAACCCGTAATCGCAAAATGAAATTTATTTTGCATGGTGGCAAAAAATTCTTTGGCGGAATCTTCACCTGGATTGTAATCAACACTCGTTGCAAAAACATCGCGAACTTTTTGATACAGATTTTTTTCGGAGGCACGGATCGCACGAACACGTTCCAATAATTCGTCAAAATAATCGCTACGGGTTTTGCCACCCGCCAAACGTGCATCGTCCATGGTAAACCCTTTGACGATATATTCGCGCAGGCGCTGCGTTGCCCAGATGCGGAATTGGGTGCCGCGATGAGATTTGACGCGGTAGCCGACGGAAATGATTACATCGAGATTGTAATAATTTTTTGGCTTAACCATCCTATTTCCGGAATTTCCGGATTTAGCCAATGTTAGCGATTCTTCTAATTCACCCTCCTCATAAATATTTCTAATATGCTCAGAAATAGTACGAAAATCTTTTTGAAATAATTCAGCCATCTGCTCCTGGGTGAGCCAAACTGATTCATTTTTGATTACAACTTGAATTTGCAGCGACCCATCCGCCGCTTCGTATAAAATAATATCGTTTTGATGTTCCCCTCCTGGCACTGGCATAGTTTTATAAAATTATTGAATAATATAAAAACTATAACCGAACAAAAACCGAATGTCAAATATGGTTGTCCACAAAATATACACACAGCTGTTTCAAAAAAAAATCAACCGCACATCTTTCGACATGCGGCGGTTAACTCGTCTGGCGCTACCGTTTTCGTAGGGCAGCCTTGATATCTTCTGGAAAGAGGTCGCGTTGCAGCTTGAATGCTACGCGAAAGTCAGACTTAATCGTGTGCAACCTGTCGTCGTACAAAATGATAGTTGCCATGTCGTTCGTCCAGACTTCAGAACGTTCATTCATGAGCGCGAGCGCCTTTATCTCCTTGTAGGATTCTTTGTACTCTTCGAAACGATCTCTCACTGTCGCAACACAGTTCGCCAAACTGTCTCGTTTCCACTCAAAATCTGGATCATTCGCATTTGGATGTTCATACCTCCGGTTCGACAATGTCACCAGACCATACTGCGGCGAATACATCAGGTAGTTCAAGATGCTGACACGATAGTCCAGATAGAACAATGCGAGATGAAAACCGCTTTCTTCCATATCAGCCAGTTCAGCGGCCGAAAGCCTGCGCTTAAATGCTCGGCTATGCAGGACAAAGGAAAAAAACGCCTTGATCTGAATAATGAAGTAGAAAATCCAGAACAGTTCGAGCTTGATTGTAAGCCACATGGGTATGCCCTCCTAAGGACGCGCGAGTTTGGTTTGTCAGTGCCGGTTGGCAAAGACAGAAAATAGTATCATTTTTTATTACGACTGTCAATGTGATTCACAGTATTTAAATTAAAACTTTTTCATAATCATCCCCTGCCGCGCTTTCGATGGGCGGGATTTGGACGGACAAAAAGTGGAGCGTGCCGCCAGGGCGGATGGTGAAACCATGCGCGGCGGCGGGCGGGATGTCGATGGTTTGGCCGGCCGCGACTGGCGTCCACGCATCATGCAAAAACACAAACGCGCGCGCCGGATCCGGCACATGCTCGGCCGCGCCCATCACGATGCAATACGCGCGCGAGCGCAGGTGGCGATGAATTTCGCCTGACAAATCCTGCGTTACCACAACCCATTCGGCCTGGAGGTCGTCGGGGTTTACATTGTGAGCCGCGGCGATTGCAGCAAGCGTCGCAGATGGAATGCGCGCTTTTTGAAAGCCGTGATAATCGTGGAGCGGGAGGGCGTTTTTAAAATTCGCGTCTTGGCGGAAGAGGGAAAGGATTTGAGTGGTGATAGATTGAAGAATTGATTGCATCATAATGCCGGTTCTGCTCTTATAATTTTCTAATCTCTATTTTATCTTTTAGGGTTTTAGCAGTGCGTATCATGTTTTGATATCCTCGCTTTCCTTCCACCAGTCGTAAAAAATCATCCAGATCTTGTTTAGCAAGCACCTTATCATTTAGGTGATAATAAGAGATTACAGCTGTGGCATATCTCATTGCTGGCTCGCGCGAAGTATCAAAATTGCAATTCAAAAATCCTACCACCTCCACAGGAGCATAATCTAGATTTTCGACCGGTATTTTAGTTAGTTTTTTATACAACTCGAAAGCCTCACCGTATTTACCCTCAATAATTCGAATAAAGGCAACGTCCACCATCGTCATAGGTGAATTTGGATAAAAATACTCGAGTCTTTTTACAGCATCAGATGACGCAGTCAGATTACCGAGTTTGTTTTCACATACAGCAAGACTTGCTAGTGCGAATTTATGCCTATCATCCATTTTTAAAATCTTTAAACCATATTCCTTACATTCCGCGTATCTTGATAAAAAATATGCATCTAGACAGAGAAGCTCGTAGCAATTAATTAGGTGCGGGACAATATTCCTATAAAAATTATCTCCGGCCTTAATAAGGTTTTCTGAAAGTGCCTCAAAAACATCTTTACTTTTTGTAATACGACCTTGAACTTTTAGGGTGATTGCAAGAATATATAATGATATATAAAACAGATTTTTCGTTACAAGCTTTAAATCCTCTAATGATTCATTATCTCTAATCTTCCAAAAATTCTTTTCAGCCATCTTTGTTTGGATATCAAATAACATCAAATTTCCGAGCATCCTCTTTTTATCAGTTGGATGTGTAAAAGTAAAAGTGAGATCAAGTTCATTCACCTTAGACCCAGCAACGTTCAAGCCGTCCTCCGTAAAACGCCCTGAAATGATTAGATCAATATTATTCTTTTCCGCATATACGGCTACGGCTTTCTGAGAAGAAAATACAACGCTGTCAGAAAAATCTTTAAAATGTAATACATCTGTAAGCCCGTTCAATTCAATTGCTCTTAATAGCTCTTTTTTTAACTCCTGGTAATAGATTCCTGAATTTAGCCCTTCCTTCGACTCGATAGCTAAAACGATGTTTATCGCATGAGGAAAATAGAGGTACCAAATTTTCTTAGCATTCTTAATAAGCCACTTTCTTGACTTTGGGATAGCTGCAATTACCGCCAGCAACACCGTTACCAGCTGCGGTCCATATTTTATTATCCCAACAATCCATCTGATAATTGATCCGGTTTCATCCGTTGAACTTACCATATCTATCAAGCAAACATCTCTTATCGCATCACTTTAACAAACCACCTCTTCCCCTTCTGCACCAAAACGCCCTCGGCCCCAACCGCACTCAAATCAACCATCGCCCCCACATCCGTCACAACCTCACCATCAACCTTCACACCACCTTCCGTAATCTGTCGTCGTGCATCTGATTTGCTTGAACACAATTTTGATTCAACCAAAACATCCACGAGTGGCGCCTGCGTCCATTCGACTTTCATTTCTGGAATATCCTCTGGCAAGCCGCCCTGCTGGTGCACGGTTTTAAAATGTTCCTCGGCTGCTGCAGCAGCATCCGCGCCATGGTACATCGTTACCAATTCGCGGCCCAAACGCATTTTCAAATCGCGTGGGTTTGCGCCGCCGGCCAATTGCTCGCGCATCGCAACAATTTCCGCCATCTCAACACGCGTCGCACACATAAAATATTCCAAAACCAATTCGTCAAGCAGCGACATCACCTTGCCGTACATATCCGCCGGCTCATCGAGCAAATT
>JAPLWO010000051.1 GCA_026396555.1 Candidatus Magasanikiibacteriota bacterium | reverse complement strand
ACAGCCGATACATGCTTCGCGAAAATGAATTATTTTTTTACTCATACGACACGATCACGAATTACAAATAATTTGTCATTTGATCGCACACGGTCTGGTAATTCAAACGTCACGGTATCTCCTTTTTTCGCGATCTGAACTGCAACGTCGTTCACCATGAAACTTTCTAGCTTTAATTTTACCATACCCGTCGTATCGCCCACAATCATCACTTCTTCTCCAATCTGTAAATCGCCGGAATCCAAAATAAATTCTCCAATATTTTTCTGAGCAAAAAAATTCGTCACACGACCAATATTCACATTATGCGTTTGTGTATGCGATCCGTATTCCCCGCTCCACTCACCCAATTCTTTTCCTAAATAATATCCACCGTGCCAGAATCCGCGATTATAAACCGTTTCCAATTCTTTAATCCATGCATCACACTTTTCTTTCGTATAAGTTCCCGCTGCAACCGCGTCTGCAGCTTCGCGATAACATTTGGTTACGGTATATACATAGTCAACCGATCGTCCGCGTCCTTCTAATTTTAACACGCTCACCCCAGCACCCAACAACTGATCCACAAACTGAATCGTACACAAATCTTTTGGTGACATGATGTACTTATTATCAATCACCAATTCTTCTTTTGTTTCTTCATCAATCACACGATACGCACGACGGCAATTTTGTGTGCATGCACCGCGATTCGCAGATGCATTTTCTGTTGCCAAACTCATGTAACATTTTCCTGAAATCGCAACACACAACGCACCATGCGCAAAAATTTCAATCTCAACTAATTTTCCGCTCGGCCCCAACACATTTTCTTTTTTAATCGCATCAACAATTGATTTGATTTGTTTGAGCGTTAATTCGCGCGCTAACACAACAACGTCTGCAAACTTTGCAAAAAATTTCACCGCTTCGATATTGCTCACGTTTTGCTGCGTCGAAATATGAATCTCCAAACCAATCGACGAAGCGTACTGCATCGCTGCAATATCACATGCGATAATCGCGGTAACTCCCGCTGATTTTGCGGTGTCACAAATTTTCTTCATGAGCGTCAAATCGTGATCATACAAAATCGTGTTCACAGTCAAATATGATTTGATGCCTGCAGCTTTACAAATTGAGACAATCTCTGGAAGATCAGTCACCTTAAAATTATTAGTCGAGCGCGCACGCATATTCAGTTGCTCGACGCCAAAATACACTGAATTTGCTCCAGCTTTAATCGCGGTTTGCAGCGCAGCAAATGAACCTGCAGGCGACATGATTTCAATCGTATTCATATGGCCGCAGAATATGCCTTTTTTGGCTCAGTGTCAAGTTAAGCTTACTCACAAACTGTGCTATAGTGCGAATAATTCTGCACTTAAATAAAATCTCGTTTACATGTCAAAACAAAAAATAAAATCAGGTATCCTAACCACCCTCGGTTTTTTACTTTCCCCGCTCTCATGGTGGAACGATATTTTTATTAACATTCCGATTGCATACATTTTTGCACTTCCGTTCGGTTTGATTTCGCAAAAGTTTTTTCTTCCTGCAATGATTTTTGGATATTGGCTTACGAATATTGCCGGTTTTATTTTAATGCATCATGGTGTAAAAGGTATAAAATCCTCTGTGATAAAAAAATATTCAAAAAAAGAACTCATCAAGGATATTGGTGCATCAATCGCCTACACAATTCTTGTTGTTATACTTGCAAAAGTCGGCCTCATCGTATTTCCTGCTGGATTATTTACCAGAGCGTAAATACCGTGTTTTCCATATAAAAAAATGTGCTCAACCCCCGTTGTCACAGTTGCGTGATTTCAGGGGGTTGAGCATTCGAACAGGAACGTGACTGGTTACTTGTTGGCGCTCTGCACCTTCGAGGATTGGGCAGCCGCGGTTTGCGACGATTCCGAAGGCTTCGAGGTGAAGCCGCCGAGCAGAGCGATAACCACGAAGGGCAGCACAAGCAGAAGCGCGGTAAACGCGATGGCGCGGGGACGAGAGCTGAGAACAGTGGACATGAGGACCTCCAAAAAACTGTGATTGCTGTTGGGTTTTCCCTTATGACCGAACGGTCAAAGCACTGGTGCGTGCTTCTTGAGGGGAAGGAATTATATGCTATTTTGAGGAAACTGTCCAGCCCCAGCTAAAAATCAGCTTTTTACCGGATTTATTCCCTCTCGAGCCAAATTCCACAGCTGTGCAACGCCAGCAAGAATAATCAGTTGCTCCCACGCATGATCGAGGTTATGAGCCGAAAGTTCAAAACCGAGTGGTTTCCCTTGATCAGATTCAGGCCCGCCGCCGCTCACAACGCCGATGCACGCACACGTCATGGTCGATGCGAACAATCCAACGGTTCCCGTCTCAAAATTCACCGTCATTTTTGTCGATGAGCGCGCGACTTTCTCTCCAAATTGCGGATACACCAATGCTGCAGCTTCGCACATCGCATTGGTCACCTGCACCGATGCCGCTCGCCCGCTCAAACGCAGCCATTCGCGCACCTGAGGAGCGACCGAAATGTACAGAGCATGCGCGCCTGGATGACCTGATGGGTCGGCAAAAATCGATGTAATTATCATCGGCTGAACCAACGTCTGATCCAACACAACAGTATCCGTAAACAACAGAGCGTTCATCACCCGCGCGAACAGTTTTGTCGTCGCATTCCAGAGTCGCTGAACCGACGCGTCAAACCCCGCTTTTGCAAACTCCGCATAGATGAGGCACAACTCCATGTGTTCTTTGTCGTCCGAATCGGCCCACTGCACAATGTGCGCGAGCGCTTCATCGATATACAGCCCTTGCTCGAGCTGCTCGAACGTCGTGCGATGAATCCTCAAAATCAAAACACCATTCGCAAACCGCATCGCGTGCATTTCCGGGACACGCTCATACAAAATCTGATTTCCATGAACTGCTACATAACCCATGACTTCCTCCGTTGTTGCAAGTCAAAAATACTCTAATTTAAAAACACGATAAAGTCAATCGTTGAGTGACTTTTTGGCCCTTGTCAAAATCAAAATCCCCTGTTAAAATGCCCCAGCTAGGGCTGTTTTAGCCTCTTGCACAACAAACAAGAAGGAGTGTCCATGAGAACTCGAATTTTCAAAGACCTGTTCCAGGCTCGCCAAGCCGCGGGACTCATCGCATGCGTCGGACTGGATCCAGATCCACGCAAGATGCCACATCACATGCGTATCCACGGTGATGAGAGCCCAGCAACAGAACATCAGATCGTACAATTCCTGCTCGACATCGTTGACGCGTCACATGACATCGTCGGGACCTACAAGCCGAACGACAAGTTCTACCTGAAATATCCTGGGGTCGCATGCAAGCTGATCGAGTACATCAAAATGGTCGCGCCCGATGTGGCGATCATCCTCGACGCAAAATACGCAGACATCGGAAACACGAACGCGCAGGCCGCTGATTTCGCGTATGATTATCTCGGCGCTGACGCCGTTACGATTCATCCGCCGCATGGCGAAATGGCGATGCGACCATTCCTCGATCGTGAAGACAAAGGCGTGTTCGTCGTATGTCGGACGTCAAATCCAGGCGCTGACGAATTTCAACTGCTCACGATCAAAGAAAGCAACTTGCCATTGTATCTCCATATCGCACAACGTGTTAGTGGTTGGTGGAACACCAAAGGCAATTGCGGCATCGTTGTCGGTGGCACGTGTCCGACGCAAGAAATTCAACGCGCACGCGAGGTACTCGGCGACCACATGCCGATTCTGATGCCAGGCTTTGGTTCACAGGGCGGACAACTGATGCAGTCGCTCGGCGCTGGTTTTGACATGAACGGTGGGAATGTCCTGCCCGTCAACGCAAGCGCAATCATTCACGCTACGCAAGGCACGGATTACGCACAAGCGGCACGACGTGCGCTGCAACAATTCAATCGAGACATTTTCGACGCGCGGGAATTTCACCGCGCACAAACCGGAGGTTAATCATGGATCAGAGTGCAATTGAACGAAAAGCGCTTCAAATTCTTGCCGCGCACAATGCGGTGGTCACAGGCGATCACTTCGTCTACACCGCAGGAGATCATGGACCAGATTATGTTAACAAGAATGCGGTTACACCACACGTTCGAGGAACATACCATCTGAGTTTGCTCATGGCAGAACATCTGAGGTTCCTGGAGCCCCAGATCATCATCGGTGCAGTTGCGGTTGGCGCAGTCATCGCGGATCAAATTGCGTGGATGTACAGTGCGCAAAATCCCGACAAACCTGAACCGCTCGCACTGTTGGTCGATAAAGTTCCATACCTCGCTCGCGACGAACATGGACAATTGATCCTCAACGAAAAGGGCGAGCCGATTATCTTGGAGCGGCTCGAACTCAAGCGTGGGTACAACAAGCTGCTTGCAGGTCAGCGCGTTGTGGTCGGCGAAGACATCGTGAATACGGGAGCCACGGTCAAAGAGGTCGTTCGTCTCGTTCGCGAGGCTGGCGGCATCGTCGTTGCAGTGGTTGCGATGGTGAATCGCGGTGAAACAGTCGCTGCAGATTTCGGCGATGGCGTGGAATTCTATCCGCTCGTCACCGTGAAAATGCCACGATTCCCGGCAAATGTCTGCCCGCTCTGCGCTGAAGGTCGACAGATCAACACGACGCTTGGACACGGCGCAGCGTTCGTTCGCGCGCACGGCCAACCACGCAACGAATTCTAGAACCAGTTCAGAAAGTAACGACCCCATCCACTGTCAAACAACGGTGGATCGGGGCGTTTTTTATTCATGCGCAATCACGCACAACATATCGCCGCGTTGCATGCGCATCGTTTCTTTCCACCACAAACGCACGCCATTTTTTGGCGCAATTACTTCGTGTCGATCTTGAGGTTTATCTAATTTTGCCCACGCTCCCAAAACCATTCCTTTTTTTATTTCGTTTCCATCAATTTTTGCTGGGAACCAGAGTCCTTCTGGAGCGGGGGCGGAAATATATGCGACATGATGAAAAATTTTTGTTTCTAAAACAGTCGGCACGAGCGGCTCATCAATCATTTTTAAAATATACATCGTATTTATCACCCATCGCACATGTCGCTCAATATCAATTTCATTTCGTTCACCACGCGCGCCCGACTCTGCTAAAATATATGCACAACCTTCTTTCGCGAGTCGCGCCGCCTTCGAACCCCACGACGCATTTTCAGAAATATATAATTCTGCGACACGTGCATCACGCAATTGTTCAACAACTGCATCAACTTTCGCGTAATCAGTTTCAAAACCCCACAAATAAGGATTCAGTCCTTCGGTTATAGCACCCGAATGCAAATCAAACCAAACATTGGCTTCTTTTATATAGGTATTGTACAACCAAAAAACTAAGCGCTCAGTCGGAGATCCATTCGCTGATCCCGGGAAAACCATTTTTGGAAAAATTCCGTCGAGCGGGTTTAAACTGGACTCATTAAAAAATCCAGGTATATTTACAATCGGAATTACGATGAGCCGACCAGCAAAATCGCGCGAAGAAAAATCAGCTACCAATTTATACGCAGCTTCAATTCCCGTATATTCATCGCCGTCCATGCCGCCCGTTACTACCATGGTGGGCCCCGGCCGCTTTCCAACTAAATCAAAAACAGGAATTTCAACGTCGCACACGCCCAAATCTACTGAAATCATATGACACGATGATAGCATACGATGTATAATCCGTGAACCTATGGCAACGCACCCACAAACTGAACTGGAAGAAATCGCGGATGATTTACACGAATTGTCATACCACATCGGCTATGAACTCGGGCGACTTTTAAAATTCAAAAAAACGATTGAGGCACGCGCAACTGCGGTTCGACCAGAAACAGTATTACTGCTCGAACAGCTCGTCGACCAACAACTCGAAACCTATTCAAAATTACAAGCTGAAATAAAATTAGCGCACACGAAAAAAAATTATAACGTCGCATTAAAGGCGCGTATCATCGATGCATTGCGAACACTACAAGGAGTTGTCGGTGCATTGCTCGTCAGCGCAGATTTTCAATCGCCTTCTTATTTGCATACCGTTGTTTCAAAAGCAGGAACACAAAATGGAAAAATCATGGGCACGCTCAACGATTATAAGCGCGATCGACATTTGGATGCAGAACTTTTCGAGGACGCATTTCGCGCAGAATATATTGATGCACCACTTCGATTGCCACCAAAAGTTTTTGTAACATCGAGCGGTATGTCGGCGTTTACAACGATTTTAAACGCGCTCCATTTAGACGGCCTTGCAAACGGAAATATTGTTGCGGGAATTTCCTGCTACTTTGAAAATAAAATGATTCTTGAAGGATTTTTCCCAAACCGACTTGCGTATGTTGATGAAATGGATATCGAAAATGTGATCGGTGCGATTGAAGAATTACAGCCGTCAGTTATTTTTCTCGACACACTGTGCAATACTGAAACAATTCCAATGCCAAACATGGATGCGATTATTGAACGCATCGCAAAAGTCATTGTGCATCAAACAACAATTGTAATCGATAATACCGGCCTCGCAATTTCATATCAACCGCTTGAAAAAATTTCGCGCCTCTCAAATAAATTACAAATTATCGTTTTCGAAAGTTTAAACAAGTATTATCAATTCGGTTTTGATCGTGTTTCGGGCGGTGTGCTTTGGACAACAGGGCTTTCACCGTTTCGCCTTTCATCATGGCGTATGCATCTCGGAACCAACATGCCCGACGCGTCGGTTTTATCGCTCCCTTGGCCTAATCGTGCACAATTAGAAAAACGCATGGCGCGCTTAAACCGAAATACACATTTTCTCGCTGCAGCGCTTGACGCATACATTAAAAATCATTCGTACATTCCATTTTCACACGTCGTGTACCCCGGACTTGAATCATACCCTGGATTTTCGTGGACGAAAAAATCGAAATTTCATGGAAGTTTTTTCGTACTAGCACCAAAAACTCATCGCGCAGAAGTTGCACTTTCAAAGTTATTTATTGACGTTGCAATCGCAGAAGCAAAAAAACGGGGCGTCGATTTAGTCGCCGGAACAAGTTTCGGTTTTAGCACGACGCGCATTTATTTAACCGCGCTCCATGCAGATAAAATTACCAAACCATTTTTACGAATCTCTGTTGGAACTGAAACGAAAAAAGAACTCGATGTGTTGGTTGAAATTTTTACAACTACAATTGATCGCGTTTCAAAACTTGCCGTCGGATAAAATTAATAGCGCTCGACAAAAACCGTGTGTCGGCCGCCAAACAAATCCGCACACACGCAAATAATTAGCACGATCGTGCGAAGCGGCCCAAAATCCGCACCATTATTGTAGACATACGCACACCACAGCGTTGTCCATGGCATGAATAAAAATCCAACAAATCCCCACAACGCACTTGGAAGTGCGCGCGTGTAATTTGTAAGAATCCACAAAAGCGCAAGTACGATGCGTGGAGAAATGCCGAGTAAGAATACGATGAGAAACCACATATGTTTTTGTTTATTATAAACGAATTAATTTTTGAATTTCATCTTGAAGCGCAAAAAATTCTGGCGAACGAACTGCGCGCGGACGCGGCAACTCATTGTGAATCATGCGTTCAAGCTGACCCGGTCGCGGCGTCATGATCGCAATACGATCTCCGAGTTCAAGCGCTTCAGGAATATTATGCGTCACCATCACAATAGTCGGCCGACGTTCACTCCAAATTTCAAGCAACTCGCCACGCAATTCTTCCGCAGTGAATGAATCAAGCGCAGAAAACGGCTCATCCATAAAAATAATTTTTGGATCTGTCGCGAGCGCACGCGCGATGCCAACGCGCTGTTTCATACCACCCGACAATTCGCGCGGAAACGATTTTCGAAATTTCTCTAAATGAAACCGCGTTAATTCCCGTTCGACGCGAGAATACTTTACCACATCACTTAATTCCTCGCGCGCCACCAACCCCATCCCAATATTTTCTTCAACCGTCAGCCACGGCAACAATGCAAACTGTTGAAACACAAAACTCATGTCATTGGAAGAAATAGTATGAGCGAGCTGCACCGTTCCATGCGACGCAGTATCAAGCCCCGACATACTCCGAAGCAGTGTTGATTTTCCACAACCCGATG
>JAPLWO010000076.1 GCA_026396555.1 Candidatus Magasanikiibacteriota bacterium | reverse complement strand
TCGAATTAACACGTATCATGATGTTGTCGCCGATGCTTATGGGTGCATCAGCACTCGTCGGCGGCGCACTTCAATCACTCAAAAAGTTTTTCATTTTCGCGCTTGCGCCGATCATGTACAATGTTGGAATTATTCTCGGTGTATTACTACTCGTTCCGATTTTTGGTACACGCGGACTCGCGATGGGCGTTGTCCTCGGCGCTGCGCTCCATCTCGGTGTACAATTTCCTGCGCTCCACGCGAGCGGCTACAATTTTAAATTTATTTGGAGTTGGGGTCACAAAGATATTTCTTCGCTGCTCAAACTCATGGGTCCACGCGTACTTGCACTCGCGGCAACACAAATTAATTTGGTGTTCATCACCATGTTCGCGTCAACACTCGGCGATGGCGCGGTTTCTGTTTTTAATCTTGCAAACAACATTCAATACGTGCCGATCGGCATGATTGCTGTTTCGTTTGCTGTCGCTGCATTCCCTGTCATGACGCAATTTGCGGCTGAAGAAAATCCAGATGGATTCAGCCGAACCATCGGATCAACCATGCGCATGATTTTTGTGACTATCATTCCGATGAGTATTTTAATTATTATTTTACGCGCGCAATTCGTCCGTATTATTTTAGGATCTGGCGCATTTAATTGGGACGCAACGCGTGCAACTGCCGATGCGCTTGGTTTTTTTGCACTCGGGCTTCTTGGCCAATCACTTGTTCACGTTCTTGCGCGCGGATTTTACGCGCTCAAAAATTCTCGCACTCCGGCGATCTGCGGAATTATTTCTGTGGTGATTGGTGTGACGCTTGGATATTTTCTCAAAAATAAAATTGGTGTGAGCGGGCTTGCGTTTACGGTCGCGATTCAAGAAACACTCAACGCAACATTACTTTGGATTTTATTGCGCCATTCCATTGGCGATTCTGAGCACGCACATATTCTTAAGACAATTTACAAATTAGCAATCGCATCGCTCGTGATGATCGTCGTTACACAAGGAACAAAACTTCCAATCGCGTGGTTTGTGAATACTCAAACATTCATTGGCATTTTCTTACAAGCCGCAGGTGCTTCCATTGCCGGCATCATCGCATTCATCAGCGTCGGTCTACTTTTAAAAATCGAAGAAGTTTACACAATTTTTAATTCAGCGCAGATGAAAATAAAAAATGTCATTCGTAAATTACCAAATGATCTGACAGATACTAGCGCGCTGCAATAAAAAAATCCCGCTCTCCTCGCACCGTCAGTTTCGACAGATTAAGGAGAACGGATTCATCCGACAATTCTTACTTGGGTTTCTGCGATTCAATGTAATCGCCGATAATCTTCGCCTCATTCGCCACGAGCATTTCGTTGATTTCACTCGCGAGCAGATGTCGGCGCATGCCGTTCGCAACAGCCGCGCGACGCGATCGTGCGAGCTTCACCCAAATAACTTTCGGGATGACGTGCGACTTGTGGTTCCATACATGTTCCGCGTACCCGCCGTGACAGTTGCCCGTATTCTCGCACACGATCATCGCGTCACTCGCCTGACAGCTCGGGAAATAGTTCGACCGTGAGCAGATGTGCAGATTTTCGTTCGATGCTTCATCCGGATTCTCATCAAAATACTTTTCGCACAATTGATGATACACCTGTTCAGCGCTCTTGTTTTTTTTCCTGCGCCGAGCACCGTTGGACCTGCGACTTTCCGAACCATTCGCCCGTGTCGACTTTCGGCGCTTTCGGAACGCCCGACACGACACACAGCACGAGGGCCAGAAGCAAAGCGTTCATCGGAGCCTCCGTTCAAACCCGCACGCGGGTGGTTGAGCTGATAGTAAAGGTAAACCAAAAAAGTGTCAATAAAAAAATCACCGCCCGCCCCGCAACATGTTAGTGTTTTGGGGCGAACGGATTCTACTTTCCTGCCAGCTCTCGGCTACTCATCGCCGGTGAGCTGTACCTTCTCCACGGGAAGCCGCTGGCTGTGGCGTTTGACCCACGCGCCGACGATGCGCATGTAGGCGGCATCGACCGCCTCATCAATCTTACAAGTGCCGTCGTTCTTTCGAACGCCTTGGCTGACGATCCGACTGCGCGCTTCGGCATGCTTCTTCAAAACGGACTTTGGAACCCGTATCGCGTCATAGCCCTCGATGGAGTGAACGTCCGTGTCGTTTACGCACTGCGCCGTGTTTTCACATGTCACGTCATTCTGGGTCAAATAGCTCCCAGGGCCAACTACATTGCACGTGTGAAAGAAACAGTTTCTGTGAATGCCCTGCTGCTTGTCCGTGTCGGTCAAGTTGCTCTGGCTTTTCCAGTACTGCTCGCACTGCCCGTGATAGCGCAGTTCGGCTTCGAAGTTCTGCTTCGAGGCCGCGCGGCGAATGGCAGGAGATTCACCTGTCCAAGCGCGAGCGTCGATCTTGGGGTACGCCGGTTTGTTCGCGCCGCCGAAGGTCGGTTGTCCAACCTGCAGTTCGGTGCCATCACCGTTCATGGCGGTGGCCATCTTGCTGTTCAGCGCACCCGTGTCGCCTGCCATGACTTGGCCAAGCGCCGAAGAGCCGCGGCCGTCCTCCGTGAAAAGCTTCGCCTTCGACTTGCAGTCGCCGGGGCCCACGCAGTTCTTGAGCGGGTCGACGGCGGCAGCTTTCGAGTGGCGCTTCGCGTGAGCCGGCGGCGCGGCATGCGAGGGAACCGAATAGATGAACAACAGCGCTACAATGAGCAGATGCATGAAAGCCTCCAATGAAATGACCCAATTAAGGGCATTCAGGTTTTTTCCCAAAAGTTTTTGGTACTTAGACTGATGATAGCACCTTTTTCCGATTTTGTCAAGTCTAGGCCCTAAAATTAGCCAAAAACTTGATTATTTTAGAGCTCGCCGGTATAATCCCCTCACTTATGGATCAGATCCGAAATTTCTGCATTATCGCCCATATTGATCACGGAAAGTCGACCCTCGCGGACCGACTTCTTGAAGTTACCGGTACGGTGCAGAAGCGCGACATGCAAGCGCAGTTGTTGGATTCCATGGATCTCGAACGCGAACGCGGCATTACGATTAAATTGGCGCCAGCACGCATGAAGCATGTTGTTGCGGGTCGCGAGTATGAATTGAACTTAATCGATACGCCGGGCCACGTGGATTTTTCTTACGAAGTTTCCCGTTCACTCGCCGCAGTTGAAGGCGCGCTCTTAGTTGTCGATGCGTCACAAGGTATGCAAGCACAAACGCTCGCAAATTTATATTTGGCGATTGAACAAAATTTAACCATCATTCCGGTTTTAAATAAAATTGATTTACCAAACGCGGATATTGAAAAAACAACAGCGGAAATTATTTCCGTGATCGGCTGCACGCGCGAAGAAATTATTTTGGCGAGCGGAAAAACAGGCGTCGGTGTTCCAGAAATTTTAGACGCAATTGTTGCACGCATCCCCGCGCCTAGTGGAAATGTTGACGGG
Source organism: Candidatus Magasanikiibacteriota bacterium (assembly GCA_026396555.1). Taxonomy (GTDB): domain Bacteria; phylum Patescibacteriota; class Patescibacteriia; order Magasanikbacterales; family 2-02-FULL-50-9b; genus 2-02-FULL-50-9b. The sequence goes on along the minus strand of JAPLWO010000076.1, from coordinate 12,439 downwards.
CCGATTCGCGCATTGATTTTTGATTCCATGTACGACGATTATCGTGGTGTTGTTGCAAAAGTAAGAATTGTCGATGGCGTTTTAAAACCGACAACAAAAATTAAATTTATTGCAACACAAAGTTTTGGCGAGGCGCTCGAAGTTGGTTTTTATAATCCAAAATTAGTTTCATCAGCTGCGCTGCAGACTGGCGAAATCGGATACGTCGTCACCGGCCTCAAAGAAATTTCTGGCGTGCGCGTCGGTGATACAATTACGAGTGCAGTCGACGGTTCAATCGACGGACTTCCGGGTTATAAACCAGTCGTGCCAATGGTGTATGCAGGTGTGTACCCAAAAGACGGTTCGCAATTTTCACGTTTGCGCGATGCGATGGAGCGTTTAAAATTAAGCGACTCATCTTTGATTTACGAAACCGAACAATCACCTGCGCTCGGCATGGGTTTTCGTTGTGGCTTGCTGGGACTTTTGCATTTAGAAATTGTGCAAGAACGTTTGTCACGTGAATTTAAAATTGACGTCGTTGTTACCACGCCGTCCGTTGCGTTGACCGTTCACAAAACAAATGGCGACACCATCGTTGTACATTCGCCGATGGAATATCCGGATCCAACGTACATCGAAGAAACTTTCGAACCGTGGGTTAAAGTCGATGTGGTCACGCCGGCACTTTCACAAGGTTCAATCATTCAATTGGTTCACGAAAAACGTGGGCGCTATAAAAACGCAGAATATTTATCAGTTGGCGAAGTTCATTCGCGTGTGTTGTTACATTTTGAATTACCACTCTCGTCGATTTTGGTTGATTTTTACGATCGCTTAAAATCAATTTCAAGCGGCTACGCTTCCCTTTCATATGACTGGCTTGATGAAGAACCAGCGGATATTGTACGTGTTGAAATTTTAGTTGCAGAAGAATCTGTTGAAGCGCTCGCGATGCTGGTTCCGGAAGAAGACGCTTATCGCGCGGGTAAACGTGTGTGTGAAAAATTAAAAGAACATTTGCCACGACAAATGTTTGAAGTTAAATTACAAGCTGTGATCGGCGGAAAAATTATTGCGTCGGAGCGAATTAGTGCGATGCGCAAAGATGTAACGTCTGGATTATACGGTGGTGATGTTACTCGTAAAAATAAATTGTTAGACAAACAAAAGAAAGGAAAAGAGAAAATGAAGGCGATGGGCCGTGGTTCTGTTGATATTTCACCGGAAACCTTCTTAGCAATTTTGAAACCTGATGGAGGCTAATCAACTGGCTGTAAAAAGGGATTGATTTCGAGCAGCCGAATTCCATCATTTTTAGAAATTGTCCCTGATTTTTGAGCAGTCCGTACAAATTCATTCGTCTTTTCATCCTGGCGATGCGCAATTGCAACTAAATCGCCGCGAACTTTTGCACATTCGCGGGTAGTATGATCTTTAAGTTCATTTTTTGCTTCAGCAATTACTTTACTTAAATCCTCCTTTGTAGCGAATGATTTTGCATCCTCTTTTGTCACTAGACCTCCCAAAGTTTCCAATATTCCACGCATTATTTCCGTCACTTCCTGCGGTGTATGCGCCCTTTCTTCTTCTTTTGCATCGATTTCCACAGAAATCCCCTCCTGTGATTGCATAAATTTATAAATTAAATTTCTATTACGCGAAATATATCACAGCCCCTTACAGCCGTAAAACCCACCTGTCAAGATCAAGCTCTGTGGATATTTTTGCCCCGATCGAAACTGTGGTAGAATGCAACCCGATACCTGTATGAAACAAAAAACACGCCGAATTATCTCTGCAATTTTTGCAGTATTCGTTTTACTTTCAATGATACTTGCGTTTGTTGTTCGTGTATGAAAAAAACCGTCTGGGCAGTTAAGGACGAAACTGAGAAATATGATGCTACTGCGATGCCCGACGTACACCCCGTAATTGCGCAATTGTTGTGGAACCGAGGATTACGAACCGCGACCGAAGCACATACGTTTTTAGAACCTGATTATGAGCGCGATGTGCACGATCCTTTTTTATTTCGTGACATGCACGCGGCCGTTGATCGACTCCGAACGGCGATTGTCGCACACGAATTAATTATTGTTCATGGAGATTACGATGCTGACGGAATTTCCGCATCCGCAATTTTAACGCACGCACTTCGAACACTTGGCGCCAACGTCGATGGATTTATTCCCCATCGCGAATTAGATGGATATGGTTTGCGCGTTTCGACAGTTGAAACATTGGCTGCACGCGGCGCAAAAATTTTAATTACGTGTGACTGCGGAATTTCAAACGCAGTTGAAATCGCGCGTGCAAATGAACTTGGAATCAATGTGATTATCACAGATCATCACACAATTCCAGAAACGTTGCCGCTCGCGTTCGCAACTCTACATCCAAAAGTTTCAGGCGAAACATATCCGGACCAAACTTTGTCCGGCGGTGGCGTTGCATTTAAATTAATGCAAGGATTAATGCAAGATCCAGAAATTCAAAAATTAATGCCGCCAAATTTTAATGCAAAAGCATTTCAAAAATGGCAGCTTGATTTGGTCGCGATTTCTTCAGTCGCAGATATGGTACCGTTAGTTGGCGAGACACGAACGCTTGTTTATTTTGGATGTAAAGTTTTGGGAAAAACTAAACGCCATGGACTTCGTGCACTTCTTGCGCGCGATAAAATCATTGTGACAGACGCAGGCTCGTCATCCCCAATCACGCCACAAATCATTGGGTTTAAAATCGCGCCACGCATTAATGCTGCGGGTCGCATGGATCACGGAAAATATGCGTTTGAAATGTTACTCGCCGAAACACCGGAAGAAGGTGCGCGACTCGCAAATCAATTATTCGACAACAACACGGATCGACAAAAATTAACTGAGTCGATTTTAAAAGAAGCAATTGTAAAAATTAAACGCGATGGGCTCGATCAATTTCCATCTCTCGTTGTTGCGGGCGAAGGCTGGCCTGCAGGACTCGTCGGCCTGATCGCGTCGCGCCTGAAAGAAAAATTTTATAAACCAACCTTCGTCATTGGTATTAACGAAGATCGAATTGTCGGATCCGGTCGCTCAATTCCGGAGTGGAATATGATTGCCGCGATGCAAACCGTGCCACAGGTATTTACAAAATTTGGCGGCCACCCACAAGCGTGCGGATTTTCGCTTGAATCTGTTGCTGCGATTCAAATTTTTGCCGATGCAATGCACAAACTCGCAGACACACACGTCGAACATATCCAAGAATTAATTCCAACGATTACGATCGATACAAAAGTGACACTCGATTCGTTAGATTGGGAGTTGCTCGGGCATCTTGAAAAATTTGAACCGTTTGGCATCGGAAATCCGGAACCAACTTTTTTAACTGAACACATTTCAATCGTTGGTGTGCAGCCCGTTGGTGCAACAGGAAAACATATTCGGCTCATGGTAAAAAATGGAACGCCACAAATTAAAAAAATGATGGGATTTGGCATGGGTGAATTTTTGAAAGAGCTTGCGATCGGCCGCGCGATGCATGGCGTCGTGAGCGTGAGTTGCAACGAATGGAACGGCACGCGCGAGCTCCAATATAAATTACAAGATTTTCGATTAATTGAATAAAAAAAGCCCGCGCGCGCAAAAGTTTCTCGCACGAACGGGACTTTCGAATCACGGCCCTAAATTACCACGCGTCTTTACTCTGCGGCTCAGTCCACGCAAAGCGCTTTCGGAGAATCAGGTGCCACGGTCGATTCCAGGCGATCGGTTCGCCGTCGATTCGCTCGAGCAATTGATAGATCCAGCTTTCAATTTTCGTACCCTCAAGCGGTTGTCCTTCGTCCCACTGCTGGTCGAGTCCGAAGGTGTACACACCGTTTATGAGTTCAGAAAGCTCTGTCCGATACCGATTCGCATCGACAAACACTTTCGTCGATTTCCTTGAGCGCGTACCATCCGCAGGACGACCAGTCGGCCAACACCCCGCGATGATGATGCCAGGTGCGATCTCAGCGAGATTATAGTACGGAAAACCCGGGCCTGCGCTATGAATTCGCATGCCCGACTCGTCTTCAGGAGTCGGATCTCGAATCCACCATTCGATCCGGTACCCAACGCCACGCCGCATGATCTTCTCCGCGAAATCTGAATCAACAGGCGGCGGCAATCGAATCTCAGGTTGAGCGCTGGACTCAATCACGGGCATCGCAAAGGTTCTGCCAGGCGCGTAGCGCAAAGCTTCCGTGATATATTTGATACGATGAGACTCGTCTTCGTCGCGCAGAATGCGCGCACGAATGTGATCGCCCACCAGCTCCAATTCAACTGGAATCTCCACGTTGCCCAATGACGCGAACCTGTGCAACGGCAGAGCGTTGAACAGCTTCTCATGCGTAAACACACACTGCCAAAACTTCCCTACCCGATCTGAAAGAAAATCAAGCGTCAGACAGAATCCAAGCTGCTTATCATCGGCGGGCTTGCCCATGAAATCTTCGTCGAGAAATTCTGCAACTGTCACGAATCCGCGAACAAAAACCCGTTCAGGATCGCTGTTTCCTGTGTACACCGCCAGTTCACGCATGATTTGCGCAGTCAGCGGATATCGATTCACATGGTCTGTAAACAACATCTGGACCTCCTCGGTTGCAAGTTGACGCAACCTTGGTGAATCCTACAAAAAATCGTTGAAAATGTCAAGAATTAAAGGATTTTGTGCTATAATTATTCAGCAAAATTTTATATGAAACTCATCACCTATACAGACGGCGGATCACGCGGAAATCCAGGACCAGCAGCACTCGGCGTGGTGATTAAAAATGCGCACGGCGAAACAATCGAAGCCTTCGGAACATATATCGGCCACACCACAAACAATCAGGCAGAATATCAAGCACTTGTCGCCGCGATGGAAACGGCAACGAAATTGGGTGCGACTGAAGTTGCATGTTTTTTGGATTCGGAATTAATCGTCAAACAAATGAAACGCGAATACCGTGTCCGTGACCTCGCGCTCCAAACACATTATTTAAAAATCTATAACATGGCGCAAAAAATTGGCCATGTAACTTTTACACACGTGCCGCGCGAAAAAAATAAAGAAGCCGACGCTGAAGTAAACAAGGCGCTCGATGCACACGCTCGCGCGCGCTAATTTATTTCAAAATTTTTTCAGCTTCAGAATATACAACGCGCGAAATATCCGCGATCGTTGCCACTTGTCGATCAAAATCTTTTCCTTTTGTCATCAGACAAATCGAATACGGATGATCCCGCAAATACACGATTCCGCAATCGTGCAATTCACGTTCATCGCCAATCGTTTGTTCCCCAAATTTATGTGCGACTGGAACTGAATCTGGAACTCCCGCACGCAACCCTTCCGTAAAATCTGTTGTTGTTAAAAGTTGCAATGCTGATTGCGAATATTCTCGATTCACGTACGACGCATTATACAAAAGTCGAAAAAAATATGAGATTGATTTTGGACTCATGTAATCTTTGACCTCATTATTTTGTGGAAATGGAATATTTGCATCTGCGTATACGTCGAGCAATTCTTGCTGACCAAAAATTTTCGCGAGCTGCACCGTTGCATCGTTATCCGAATATTGAATCATGTACGATAGCATTTCATCAACTGCATATGAATGCCCTACCGAAAGTGTTTGCGCTGCCTTAAAATGTTCACCTTCATTCTCGTCTTTTACATCCGAATATTGAAATTTCTTCTGGAGCACCGACGGATCTTTTTGAACTGCCTTCAAAACTCCGATCAACGTCGGAACCTTCATTAAACTCGCTGGCCAAAACAAATCATTTTCATTAACTCCAACCCAACGACTCGAATTAAGATCGCGAAAATAAACACCAACATGCAATACATCGCCTGCCGTTTCGCGAGCAGCAATCGTTGATTGCACAGCATTTTCAATAGGCCTGAAAATAGCGTTGGGCATATTTTCGTGGATGTCGCACGAAATCAATGGACTGATGTATTCATACCCTTTTAAACGATGCGGACTATCAATTGAATTATTAATACGACTTGCATAAAGTTCACGCCCAAACCAACCAGCGCTGAGCAAAATTATTGTGACAAAAAAATAAATAATTTTACCACTGATCAGTTTTTTGAACGCGTCTGCCATACTACTCTTCTTTTTTTTCTGCGTTAATAGTTACGATTTTTTCCAAATGAACTTTCCGTCGACATTCCAACGACCAATAATCCGATAATTGGCGCAATCACCCACGCAAACGCTCCCCACGGACTTGCAAAAATCAATTGCAAAAATGGTGAAATTTTTAAAAGCCACATACTCGGCAAAAAACTCATGACGACAGAAATCAACATCCCAACTTGGAGAAATGACAGGACGATAATGTGCCACCAACTTCCCATCGGTCCGTCAGAGTTCAATGCGTGATTTAACGCACTACGCGTCAGCATAAAAAATAAAATCGCGAACAAACCGAGAAATGTTCCGACGCGCAACACAAATCCATTGCTGAGTTGAACGATCGCACCCATCTGTGGAAGTGCGGGCAGTGTATGTACCGCAGCCACTGCCATATATACGGCTACCATAATCATGATGGTGCGTCCGCGACCGAGCGAAAATCCATACACCAGCGTTCCAACAACCAAAAATAGCAAAATGAACAAATCCCAGCTTGGATGGGACCAGGAAAGCGAGTGGATAAAATCCAAAAACAGAGGATACATATGATCCAGTATAGAACGGATTTGCCGCTCAATCAAGGGTTATTCTAATTCGCCGCGAAGTTGTTCCAACAATTTTTTTGTCGCTTTTGTAAGTTTTTTTGGAGTTTCAATCGTCACTCGCACAAAATGATCTGCGCGCGCTCCGCCACGTTTCATTCCACCTTTTCCTTTAAGACGAATTAATTCGCCGGATTGTACACCTTCTGGAATTTTAATCGTAATTTCCCCTTCGACTGTATGCGTTTTTGCTTCGCCGCCGAGCGCTGCCGTTGGAAATGAAATGCGAGCCTCGGAATAAATATCATCACCCTGCACGCGTAAGTTTTTTTCTGAAGCAACACGAATTCGAACATATAAATCACCCGGGTGACCGCCGTGTGCCGCTGCAGCGCCGCGACCTGTCACACGAATTGATTCGCCGTCGTGAATTCCTGCCGGAATTTTAATCGTAATTTCTTGAATCTTTTTATGTGCGCCCGCACCATGACATTCCGGACATGGCTTTTCTGGTTTTTTTCCCGAGCCATGACAATCGCTACATGTTGCCGCAGTTTGAATCGCTCCTAAAATTGTATTCTGTACACGAATGACTTGGCCGTGACCGCCACATGTTTTACATGTATCAATTTTTGAACCCGGCGCGCCGCCCGATCCATGACACGTGTCGCATGTCGCTAATTTATTTAATTTAAAAGTTTCCTCAACACCAAAAACCGCGTCGTGTAATTTCAGTTCTAAATCAACCGCAACGTCTTCGCCGCGTTGCTGTTGGCTGCGACCACCGCGCGAACGTCCGCCACCCTGACCACCAAATCCAAACATGTCGCCCATGCCGCCAAACAAATCACCCAAATCTTCTGCATTTCCAAAATTAAATTCAAAACCACCTTGGCTATTTCCACGACCGCCATATGGACTTCCGCCCGCACCCGGTTGATTTGCGTATTCAGAACCAAACTGATCGTACTGTGCACGTTTTGTTTTGTCTGACAAAATCTGATTCGCTTCGTTAATCTCTTTAAATTTCGACGCATCACCACCTTGCTTGTCAGGATGGTGTTGGTGCGCGAGTTTGCGAAACGCCTTCTTGATTTCATCATCAGAAGCATTTTTATCAACACCGAGAATTTTGTAATAATCTTTGTTTGCCATATTTATGTGTATGTTCTATGAACATACACACCGGTTTATCAAACAACGTCTATTAAACCACTTCTCCCTCAATTGGACCTTTTTCGTCTGCTGGTGGAGGTGTTCCTGCATCACCTTCTGGCGCGCCACCTGCTGCAGCTTGCTGGTTCTGCTGATAAATCGCACCGCCAACTTTTTGAGCAAGTTCTCCAAGCGCTTCAGTTGCAGATTTAATTGCATCAGCGTCTTCACCATCCTTTACTGCTTTGAGCGCAGTAATTTTTTCTTCGATCGCTGTTTTATCTTCTGCGCTCACCTTATCACCCACGTCCTTGAACATTTTTTCTGCAGTGTAAATTACTGATTCCGCAATATTGCGCGCTTCGATCAAATCCTGTTTTTTCTTGTCTTCGTCAGCGTGCAATTCCGCATCCTTACGCATCTTTTCAATTTCATCTTTCGATAAACCGCTCGATGCTGTAATCGTAATTTTTTGTTCTTTATTAGTGCCCTTGTCTTTCGCGCTTACTGACAAAATTCCGTTTGCATCAATATCAAACGTCACTTCAACCTGTGGCACACCGCGTGGTGCTGGTGGAATACCATCAAGCATAAATCGGCCGAGCGATTTATTGTCGCCTGCCATTGGACGTTCGCCTTGCAACACATGAATTTCTACTGATGGCTGGCTATCAGCTGCAGTTGAGAAAATCTGTGATTTGCTCGTTGGAACTGTTGTGTTACGTGTAATGAGCGCCGTCATAACGCCGCCCATAGTTTCAATACCAAGTGAAAGCGGAGTCACGTCGAGGAGCAACACATCTTTAACGTCGCCTTGCATAATACCAGCCTGAACTGCAGCACCCATTGCAACAACTTCATCAGGATTTACTGAAACATTTGGTTTTTTGCCAAAGAATTTCTCAACCGTCTGAAGTACGAGTGGCATACGTGTCATACCACCAACCATCACAACTTCATTGATATCACTCGTCGACATCTTCGCATCAGCCAATGCTTTTTTAACGGGTTCCAAAGTTTTTTCAACTAAACTGTGAACCAATTCTTCCAATTTTGCACGCGTCAATTTCATTGCCATGTGCTTTGGACCACTTGCGTCTGATGTAATAAATGGCTGATTGATTTCTGTTTCCTGCGCAGTTGATAATTCAATCTTTGCTTTTTCCGCCGCGTCTTTAATGCGCTGCAATGCAAGCGTATCTTTCGACAAATCAACGCCGTGTTCTTTTTTGAACTCGTCGATTACCCATTGAATAATCACCTGATCAAAGTCATCACCGCCTAAATGTGTATCGCCATTTGTCGCGCGAACTTCAACAGTATCAGCTGATACTTCCAAAATTGAAATATCAAACGTACCACCACCCAAATCGTAGACAGCAATTTTCTGATCTTGTTTTTTGTCGAATCCGTATGCGAGCGCTGCAGCAGTTGGTTCGTTCAAAATGCGAAGCACTTTCAAACCCGCAATTTCACCTGCGTCTTTTGTTGCCTGGCGCTGTGCATCGTCAAAATACGCCGGAACGGTAATCACCGCTTCTGTAATTTTTTCGCCAAGTCGCGCTTCAGCGTCTGCTTTTAATTTCTGCAATACCATCGCAGAAATTTCTTGTGGTGAATTTTCTTTTCCGCCCATTGAAATTTTTACGCCTTCGCCTGACTTCACAATTTTATAAGGCACGAGTTTCATGTCGCGCTGAACTTCTGCATCGTCAAAACGACGACCAATCAAACGCTTGATCGAGAACAATGTGTTTTCTGGATTTGTAACTGCCTGACGTTTTGCAGGTAACCCAACAACGCGCTCACCAGATTTTGATGATGCAACGATTGATGGCGTGGTGCGCATACCTTCTGCATTTTCCAAAACTTTTGGTTGTCCACCTTCAATAATCGCAACACATGAATTCGTTGTCCCCAAATCAATGCCAAGAATTTTACTCATAGTAGATTAGATATTAATGTTACTTATTTTGAGACTGCTGGTGAGTCACGCCGTCTGAAGGCGTTGCTGGCCCCTCGCCGGAAGAGGGCGATGATTCGCCAGCAACCACAACACGAGCAGCTTTGATTATTTTATCTCCCAACTTATAACCGCTTTCAACTTCCGCAATCACAGTTCCTGGAATCGTGCCATCGCGCGACTCTTCTTTTACCGCGTCCATCGTATGAGGATCAAACGGTTTGCCGATCGTCACCAATTCTTCAACTCCGCATTGCTGCAGCGCTGATTTAAACAAATTGGCAATGTGCATGGTGCCGACAAACCAGTTTTTAACCGCAGGCGATTGTTCGCTCTCAGGCGGCACATGTTGCAGTGCGCGCTTGAAATACTCATAGACGGGTAAGAACCCGCGTACAGCCTCTGCAAGCGCGTGCACGCCCATTGCGGCACGGTCAGCTGCAATCGTACGCTGTAAATTTGCGTAGTCTGCCTGCGCACGAAGTGCAACTGATTTCCAATCCGTTGTTGCGGGTTCGTGTGCAGACGTTTCTAAAACTTCTTCTCCTGCCCCCTGTTCTAATTCTTCGTTTTCATTATTCATAGTTCTGATTCTAAAAAGCGTTTCATCGCTTGCATAAGTGCAATATTACGTTCGTACCGCATACGCATAAATCCAAGTAATACCATTAATCGTTCACCTTCGCTCGTTTCATATTTCGTAACCATGAGCGAAAGATTTTCGTCAATTGGATTTTGCTTGCCGATCAAAATTTTTACTTCGCCGCCTGCTGCAATTTCGTACAACTCATCCATCAAATCATCTGCACCATCAAGTGCTTCTGAAATGTGACGCATGACTGATAAATTACTTGCCTCTGGAGCGCTGAACATTTGACCCATCCCGACCGCGTACAGCGATCGTGGATTTGCACCAACCATGACGATGTTTCCCGCAACATCCGAAAGCTCACGCGCAATGCGTCGAACTTTTTCTTCAGGCGTGTGAGATTCGTCGACTAAATAATCCTGGTCAAACACGTGGTCGTCCGATGCTGGTGCATTTTTCTGCACAAACAGTTCAATGTACACGCGATAACCTTCTTCAGTCGGAACGCGTCCGGCCGATGTATGTGGCTGACGAAGCAACCCAACGCGTTCGAGCTCTAAAAGCTCCGCGCGAACGGTCGCACTCGAAACCCGCTCTTGCAGTTGACCCGCAACCCACTCGCTGCCAATTGGCTCGCCTGTGGATATGTGGCCCTCAACGACAATGCGGAAAATTGCTGTCTGTCGCTGCGATAACTCCATAGATTAGCGTTTTTTCCGTGCTAAAAACATATTAGCACTCTTGATTATAGAGTGCTAATGGAAGGCTGTCAAGACCTATGAATAAGTGGTGCCAGGCCTAGAATCCAAGATTTTCAAATGCGAAGTTACTAATGATCTGACTATCGACCACATGTTGTTTCCATGGAGTTCCCTGAGTCCATATGCGAGACTCGTCGCTTTTAATTTTTTGCGACTCCTCCTCTAATCCCACTCTGTAATAAGCCTTGCGTGAGAGATTCGCAAGCTCATCAGGACCAACGAGACGTGCGTCACCTGTTTTAATAGCATGCTGATGTAATACAGCATGATACTTTATTATAGCGCCGTCGAGCTCTTGTTTTTTATCTTTAAATCCTTGATAAACTTCTTGATACGTATCAACCGTGGCAGCCGCTTCTGGATCTGCTGCAACTGTATTAGCGACAAGTTCACCCGCCTTCTTATAATAATCGTTTTTTAACCGATCCCTTTTTCCTTGCGCAATAGCTTGTTCGCGCACATACTCCTCATTCTGGGTACGTAAAGCTGGAAATTTAATCCGAAATTCTTGATTAATTTCACCAATCGCCTTTTCAAGCTCAACATGCAGCGCATCAATTTGAGGTTTAACTTTATCTTGCGCTTTATTAACCGCGACTTCACTAAAAATTCGCTTATCGTGAATTTTATTTTCACGCAACGATCGATTGAAATCTTGAAAGCCCTTAATAATTTCCTCTCGCGTTTGTGCCAACGCCTCGCCCTCAGCTTTTAAACTTTCCGGACTTTGCGCCACAATTTCCACAGATGCGTCCTTCAATGCAACAGTTCTCTTATCTAATTTTGCTTTAAATTTTTGTAGTGATTCAATACCTCCTGTTTGCAATGCTCCTGCTAATTCAACATGATCACCTTCAGATAATCCTTCAATCGAGGATGAGAGATGTTGTAAAATTTTTTCCTCTTCTGAAGCCTGCTCTCCAGCTTTTTTTGCAGCAGCCATGAACTTTCCTGAACCAAGCTGTTCAACAGCGACACTGTGCCATGCCGCTTCTTCGCCTGCGTCAATTTGATGGCCCATGTTTCTCACGGTAGTAATTGATTGATTCATTTTTTCACGCTCTCTTGCTACCATCATCTCATGTAGTGTTCCCATGAATTCACCTGCTTGAACGGCGATTTCAGATTGTTTTTTTGTTGCATGCAAACGTTCATTGAGCACGGCTTTTACACGTTCAGCTAAGCCAACCTTCTTCGTTGATTGTGCAGCTTCATGATTACTTTTTTGTCCATCAACATCTTCTACCGTTGTATTTCTGCCTTCTTCAGCTCTTA
>JAPLWO010000067.1 GCA_026396555.1 Candidatus Magasanikiibacteriota bacterium | reverse complement strand
ACACAGCGATGGCCTCGGTGGCCGAAAGAGCCGTCAGCAAGGCGGCGAACGCCAAGCTGTAGGAAAGGGTGGAACGATGCTTCATGTAGCCTCCATTCTCCTAGATGACCGATCGATCACGCTCGGGGGAATCCCGGGCGCTAGACCAGCGTGAGAAAAAGTATATAAAAAAACCGCCCAACTGTCAAGCGTTTTGACAAGGGCGGTTTTTTTGGTGCTGCGGTCTATTTTTTGATGCAATATGCGTCGGTTTCGTTTATGGCGATTGCGAGGAGTGCGATCGAAAGACCAAAGTCGCGAATACCGATGTCGTTTACGCCGAGATCTGCAGTGATGACGAGTAAATGCAATGCGAGGAAGAGAGCTGCCCAGCGAGACCAGAAGCCGAATGCGATCATGGCGCCCGCGATGATTTCAAAAAAACCGTTTGTGTACACAACTGTTAATGCGGACATTCCAGATAATGAAAGTGCCCAATTTGGAACTAAACTCGTCCATGCATTTGGATTGTTGAGTTGTGACGCACCGAACCAGATCATGACAGCGGCTAAACCGAGTCGTAAAACAAGTGGGGAAAGTGCTTGGAGTTTTTGCGCGATTAATTTTGTGTCCATATTATTTGAGTGTGCCGATTTTGTAAGATTCGAGGATTCGTTCTGGACGACCGTTGGTTCCATGCTGATTGTTAAACGCAGCTGATCCGTCTGTGCCACAGATGCTCAAAATTGTACCCTCACCGCCGGGGTGGCTTGCGATCCAGGACGTTAAATCGTATACAACTCCATTAATCGCGCTCCAGCAGCTTGAAGCGTCTTTATGGGTTGCAACGTCAGTTATAGTGTAGGAGGTTGCGGCCGCGCCAGGCGTTGTTGTGGTCGTCGAAGGAATTTTATAAATAGGTGATACTGTTGGTGCGCGCTGTGAGAACGCGAAGCCGAGAATAACGATGAGGAGTCCGAGCGCGATACCGATGTTTTGCTGTTTTGTCATAGTGTATTTAAAAGAAAACCAATTATATCACGACTGTTGATACATTAAAACCGCCCTTGTGAGGCGGTTTTAAACCAATGTTACTGAGCGTAAAAATTACGCGCGTGTAACGTGTGAGGCTTTAGGGCCCTTTGGTGAGTCTGTGAGTTCAAAAGATACCATATCACCGACGCGGAGGTCAGCGAACTGCATACCAACGACTTCTGAAGTGTGAAAAAACACGTCTTTGCCGCCTTCTGATGGGCTAATGAAACCAAACCCTTTGTCTGCGAGAAGGGACTTGATTGTTCCTGTCATAGAAAAAGCTTGTTGTGAATGAATGTGTCGACCGTATGTAAGCAATAGTCTACCAGATTTCGCGATTATTGTCAATGGGCGACTAACTTTTCCGTTTTCCATGCAGCAACATGTCAACTGCATGCTCCATGGAACCAGCGTTTGTAACTTCTCCTGCGTTCACAAAGAAAATTTCATCAGCGTTTTCGATTGTGTTGAGACGGTGCGCGATTATAACGCGGGCTGTTGTTTTTGGAAGCTTCTGAATAATTTCTTCGAGGAGTTGTTCAGTTACAGTATCGATGTTTGCCGTTGCTTCGTCGAGAATTAATAGGTCAGGTTTGCGGAGTGTTGCGCGAATAAATGCGATGAGTTGTTTTTGGCCGAGACTAATTGTTTCGCCATTCATTGCAACTTTAGTTTCAAGACCGCCATTAAAACGATCGAGCAAATCGGAAAGATTTTCTTGCTTCAATACTTCTTCAAGTTGTGCTGAAGTGTAGTTTTTGAACTCCTCATTTCCGTACAAAATATTTTCACGAATGGTTCCGGAGAAGAGAAAAGGTTCCTGCAAAATAAAACCAATTTTTTGTGTACGTGTCTGCGGTTCGTATGATTGAATATTCTGACCGTTCAAAAAAATCGTGCCGTCAGTTGGGTCATACAAGCGTGCCATGAGCGACGCGAGCGTTGTTTTTCCACCGCCCGTTGGACCAACGAGTGCATATGTTTTTCCCGGCTCTAATTTGAGTGTAATATTTTTCAGCACATCAACACCGTCTGGATAATGAAATGATACGTTGGTGAATTCTAATACGGATGATGATGTTGTGGTAAGTGCTTTTGGAATAATAGCCATGTCGTTTTCGAGCGAGAGCACTTCTGAAATGCGATCAATGCCCGCGAGTGCTTGTTGAAACGTTGCCCACACCATTGCAAGTTGGCGAAGCGGTGTATACAAATTATTTACATACATCAAAAAGCTGATGAGTAGACCGATCGATAATGATCCGATACCGATTAAGTGTATGCCGTATGCGAGCACAATGATTTGCGCTGCGTTTGCTGCGAATCCATAGATTGGGGAAAATGTATTATTCGCAATACCTGCGCCAAGTGCTGCAGAAAAATTACTTTTGTTGACGGTATCGAATTTTTCTCGAAAGTAGTCAAGTCGATTAAACGCGGCAATCACTTTAAAATTACTTAAACTTTCTTGAATTTCCGCGCTTAAACTTCCGAGGCTTTGCAGGTTAGTTAGATTTTTTCTTTTTACCCATCCAGAAATTGAACGTGTGATAATAAAAAGTGCAACAACCGGAATGAGTGACGCAAGGCCGAGGCGAATATTCAGAACAAGCAGACAGATAATTGCACCAACAATTAAAAATGAATTACCGAGTAATTGCATTAATGCTTGCGCAAAAAATTGATTGAGCTGATCGGTGTCATTGTTAATGCGTGAAATTAAATCGCCTGCTTTATTCTGGTTGAAGAAAGAAAGAGGGAGTGACTGTAATTTAGTAAACAATGCATTACGCAAATTAAAAAGTACCCGGCGTCCAACGCTGCCCATCATTTTGATTTGCAAGTAGCTCGCGATGAGCCACACCACAAAAATACAAAATAAAATTCCAGAAAAAACTGCGATGCCGTGATAATTTTTTGTGCGAATGTATGTGTCGATCACGTGGCCGATAATTATCGGTGTGATGAGCGCGGATACGGACGCAATTAAAATAGCACCAAACCCGATAAAAATATTTTTTGTTTCACCACCAATAAACGGCCGCATACGTTTAAGTGCGGTAGTAAAACTTGTTTTTTGCCCTGGTCCGGTTGGTTTATTCAGCGTGTAATTCATAGGTACTCGTGCTACGTTGTGAATCAAAAATTTGTACGTACTCGGTAGATGACTCTAATAATTCTTCATGCGTACCGGTTGCTAAAATTTCGCCATCAACGAGAAGAATAATTTGATCATAGTGTTCGATCGCAGAAATTTTTTGTGTGATTGAAAGTAGTGTGAGTGATGGATAATTTTTTTCAATATTTTCCAAAATCTTTTTTTCTGTTTTTGTGTCAACACGCGCCGTGAAATCATCGAGCAATAATATTTTTGGATTGAGTGCAAGTGCACGTGCAAGCATAATGCGCTGTTTTTGGCCGCCTGATAAACTAGTTCCGCGTTCTGAAACAATGGTATTTAATTTTTCCGGTAAGGCTTCTATGAAATCACCAAGTTCGGCCGTTGCGATCGCGAGCTGTAATGCTTCATCAGTTACGATTGTGTTGAATGCAATATTTTCTCGGAGCGATGCGTTGAAAATAATGCTGTCTTGAAACACTAAACCAATTTGGTTGTGAAATGATGTTGCCTCGTACTCAGAAATATCGCGTCCATCATATGCAATCGTTCCGCTGGTTGGGTTGAGTAATCCAGTTAACACATACATGAGCTGTGATTTTCCTGCGGCGATTGGGCCGATGATTGCCGTTTTTGTTCCGGGTTGAATGGTGAATGAAACATTTTTTAGCGCTGATCGTTCGCCATACACCACTGAAACATCGTGCACGGAAATTTCACCATTGAGTTCATCGGTGCGCGATCCAGTTTCGCGCGCTGGCGCTGCAGTTAATACTGTTGAGAGACGTGCATATGAAGCTGATGCTTGCGCGATCACGTTACTGATAAAACCAATAATTAAAATTGGGAAAATCAAAATGGCGAGATAACTGTTGAATGCTGCGAAGTTTCCGAGCGACATCGATCCGGTAATTACATAATGTCCACCAAGCGACACGATGATTAACGTCGCCATGTTCATCGCGAATGTGATGATTGGGATGAGGAGCGAGAAAAGACCGAGGATTTTGAGCCCTATATTTTTTGCTTCTGAGTTTGCGGCGAAAAATTTATCGTCTTCTTGTGTGTCTGAATTGAGTAGACGAATTAATGCTGCGCCTAATATGCTTTCGTTAATTACTTTGTTGAGCCAGTCAATCGCTTCTTGAGATTTTTTAAATAATTTACGAACATGACTGAAGACATATTGGAACGTTGCGATAATAATTGGAAGAATTGCAACAACCGCGAGTCCAAGTCGCCAGTTGATGGAAATTAATAAAATACTCGCACCAATAATTAAACATGTGGATGAAACAATTGACGCGATCGCTTGTGAGACGAACGCTTTCACAGCGTCAACATCAGAAGTTAAATTCGTTAATAAAATTGATGGCGTGATTTGTTGGATGTACGAGAATTTTTGTGTTGAAATTTTTTTGATCAGCTTAGTTCGAAGGTCGCGCGCGACACGCTCTGAAATATATGTTTGTGCAATGCTTTGAATGTACGTGAAAACGAAAATACCGATCGCGACAAAAATAAATAATTGCATTGAAGGCGCTGATGGATGTGTTCCGCTTGCGTAGGTATCAATTGTGTGTGACACTAATTTTGGGACTGCTAAATTTAACGCGTTGGCGATGAAGGTGATGACGATCAGAAAAAAGACTGACCATGAATATTGGCGGAGCAATGAAATAAGGCTCGGTTTTTTTGAATGTGATGGTGTTGAGAGAGGGGAATTTTGTGCCATAAATAGAAAAATAGTATAGCATGAATTGATCGATTTGACCTTGACTTTTAGGCCTCTTATCGCTAGGATAGATTTTGCGCAACAGGTGCGCAATTTCACCGCAAACTCATCGGAGGGAGTGATGACACGAACAGTAGATTTGGTAGTTCCGCATGTTTCGTATATTCCGTCGAGCATGCATCCGATGCTGCCGCGGAATGCGACGATTACGGTTGAGGCCGAGTCAGGCGAAGCTAACAGCGAAGTCGAAGAAATCTCGTTGAAGGATCCGCGCGTTTTTGCGGTTAATTCAAAAGTGCTCACGCGCTTGATTGAGCTGGGCTATGAGACGCTCGGAGATCTGACGCGTACGACGCTGCAGACGCTGCGGGATCAAGCAATTCCGGGAAACGATATCGGGGTGATTCGTCGGATGATGACCAAATTCGAATTGACGCTTGCGGTGAGTGAATTTGCGGGCAAAACGGTTAAGCAGCAAGCGGTCACACCAGATCTCGTGCGAAAGTCCGATGATAATCCCAAAACGATACTTGCGTTGAAAAGCAGTAATCCGTTGGTGGTTCGTGCGGCACGTGAAGCGCTCGTACGCGACAATCAGGGATTCATGATGAAATTTCTGCAGCGCTTTCGTCAGTTCTGCGGATCAGACCACATGGGTCGGAAGAACTCGGATCGTGCGCTTGAATTTGCAGATATAATTTCCGCGGGTCTGGAAGGAATGTGGCGTGCAGCGGAAAAATACGACGCGAGATTCTCGTTTATTACGTTCGCGGTCCATTGGATTCGTGCGTGTGCGCAGCGTGATATTCACAACAGCGGACGCGTTCGGATTCCGGCTGGTATTTACCGCGAAATTAATCGCTTTTACGCTGCTGAGAAAAAGTTCGAACGGCAGTATACGGGTGAAGCGCTGAACGATGCGATTCGTGCAGAGCTTGAGTTGACCGAATCAGGGTTTGAACAGCTGCTGTACGCGGTGGCAGTAAATCGAGGCAAGGCCAAGTCACTCAGCGACTCGCCACCAGAATCAAATAAGGGCGACACCAAGCTCACACTTGAAGATTTGCTGCACGTTGGGGGAGATGGTGATTTGACACTTGAAGCAGATCCGCTGGGGCGTACTAGTTCGTCGGAGGAAGATCAGCCATTGTTTGAAGACGTGGCAAAGCAGATCTTTGATTCGCTTCGGCTCGGCGATAATCAGCGGTATGTTTTGATTCGTCGGTTTGGTTTGGACGGAAAGCCGGAGGAAACGCTCCAGGAGATTGGAGATTATCTTAATCTCTCACGAGAACGAGTTCGGCAAATTGAGACAAAGGCAAAGAAGGTTGTCATGTCCATGGATTTTCCGTCTGACGTCCTTGAATTGATTACCACAACATTCAACAGGGGTAATGAGCGATTCATTGAAAAGGCTCGTCAGTTGAAAGTGACGGCGCGCACGGAACATACGAAGTTGACCCGCGTGCGTCCGGTGACTCAGAGTATCGAGGATGAGGGCAATGAACTTTCTGCGCCGATGTTCGAAGGTTTTGCGCACGCGGTCGCACAGGCAGTGTGTCAGTACTTTGCGCTCGATCAGGCGAAATTGCAGACGCCGCGACCTCCACCCGAGGCCGTATATCCGCGTTTGCTGTTTGCGTTTGTACTTACGGGTGAACCACAACCGTCTCTTCCGCACAACAGTCAGATGCAGCGCGACGCGGTAGCGATCAAACGCACGGCGCAACAGCTTGAGTTGGCTATGTAATACGGCAGAATAGGGTTCCTGGCTCATGATGACGAAACCGTTGTCGTGAGCCCTTTTTTAACTTGACATTTTTGTGTAAATAATGCTAATTTACGCCTGTCCACTACTGTTTGGAGGTGTTCATGAAAAAGGAAGCACGCCCATATCAACTCGCGGCATGTTCGCGGATTGTTGAGCAGATCGAAACGGGCGCTGAGCGTGCACTTGTGGTGCTCGCAACCGGACTCGGTAAATCAGTGATTAGCGCGAAGTTTACGCGGCATTGGTTTGAGCGTTATCGTGCGAAAGGTCCTGTGCTGTTTTTGATGCACATGGTTGATCCGTTGCAGCAGATTCTCGGTGACGAGTACGGCCCAGAACTCGAAGGGCTTGATCTCAAAATCGAACTGCTCAAAGACGCAAAGCAGCTCAAGGGAAAAACTGACGTTTCGTTCGCGACATTTCAAACGATGCGCAACCTCATACGCGTCGTGAAGCCGAATCATTTCGGTCTGGTGATCGTTGATGAAGCGCATCATGGTCAAGCAGAAACGTACGGTGATGTGATTCGGTATCTTAAGCCCGCATTTTTGCTCGGTCAGACCGCGACACCGCGTCGCATGGATGGTCGTGACGTCACAGCGCAGTTTGGTGAGCCTGTGTATTCGTATGATCTCGTTGAGGCGCTTGCCGATGGCTTGTGGCTCGCGGGAATTGATTACGACATGGTACTCGACGGTATTGATCATGAGAAGTTGGACGAGCTTGTGGCGCGAGCACAGCGTGGCGATCGAACGATTACGCGCGCAGAGATTGATAGTGTTGTGTTTGGACGCGAACAATTTCAAGATGTCGCGCGACGTGTGCGAGAAGCGCAAGGACCAGACGGCATGCGGACGATTTTTTTCTGCGATTCGATCGCGGATGTCGAACGCGTGGCAGAATTGTTTCCGGATGCGCGCGCGTATCACACGAGCTTGCATTCGACGCAACAGGCCGCGACGCTATATGCGTATCGGCATGGCGCGTTCCAGGAGATTCTGGTCGTCAACAAGTTCAACGAGGCGATCGATATCCCTGACGCTGAGCTTATCGTGTTTCTGCGAAGTACTGATTCGGAAACGATCTTTTACCAGCAGCTTGGTCGCGGGCTTCGGCTTGCTCCGGGAAAAACACGGGTGAAGGTTCTCGACTTTGTTGGTAACACGAAGCGGCTTGTCATGATTCAGCGGCTGATGGATCGGCTGCGAGACGCGATGATCGCGCGTGGGAAAACAGAGCACAAGAACTGGAGCATCTCACTGTCTTCGGATCTGCAAAAAGTTCTTGAGGTGGTGCAACGCGTTGACAGCAACTTTTATCCGACGATCGAGGAGGCCTCGGCGGCGTGTGAGAAGTTGTGGATCATTAATTCCTCGCAGTACTACGCGCGTGCTCATTTGGATGATCGGCTTCCGCCGTTGCCAGCTGATACGTATGGAGATGTGTGGGAAACGCGCGGTGGTTGGGATGGGTTTCTGAAAACGGACAATCAGAAAAACATTGAGCTGCTTGCAGCGCGACTGTATCGAGTGTTTGATGGCGCGCCACTTAGTTTGGAAATGCTCGCTGATAGTACACGCAGTCCGATTGGGAATTTTAGCGAGTGGCAGATCAAGCAGTTTTTTGATCGGTTGTGTGATCGAGGGTACGCGACGAGGAAAATGGTAATGGGTGAGAACGGGAAGAAGGAGTCGCGGTTGTTTTGGCGAGAGACCATGGTCAAGAATGGCTGGCGACAGCCTGAAGAGGCTCCTGCCTTGGAAGCAACACCTGTGGTTGAAGTTGAAGAGGCTCCTGCCTTGGAAGACGACATTACCGAGGAAGAAATCGCAGCGGTGCTTTATCCGCTGCAAGCAGCTCGGTCATGGTTTGCGGCGCTTATGGAAGAATGTTCGTCGCCGCCGTAACAAGCGGTAAGTCAAAAGTCCGTCGTCGCGTTGCAAAACGTGGCGGCGGCATTTTTTTATCCAATGAACTATGTTATGATCTGGATATCTATTTTACTATGAAAAAAATAAACAAAATTTTAGGTGCGATTGCACTTTTTCTAGCGGTGGCAATTCCGAGTGGTCTCGTGTTCGCAGCGACTTATGGCTGGGATGGGACGACGATTTTTGACGGATATGGCTCTGTAAAATGGAGTGCGTCAGCTCACACATTAACAATGACTCCAAAAGCAGCAACGCAACCATCGGAGACTCACGCAGCGCTCGCGGTGAGTGGGCGAGTAGTTCACCAACCGTTTCAATTGAGCTACACAATGAAAACGGTAAAGCAATTGCGAACCGGATCAGCGCCAAATCCATGGGAAGTTGGTTGGGTTATATTTGGATATAAAGATACGGGCGAGTTCAAATATTTAATTTTGAAACCAAAAGGGTATGGATTGGAATTAGGGGAATCACTTCTTTTGAATAAACAAAATTTCTTACATACATCAACGCTTGGGCAATATAATTTTCCAGTCAACGCAAATTATAATGTCGTTCTGCGGGCACAGAAAAATGTTATCACCGTTTCAGTAAATGGCAAAAAATATTTACAGTATACGATGAGCGCAAAGGATACATTACCGGTAGATGGAAAATATGGATTTTATACTGAAGATGCATCGGTTAAAATTTCGAATATAAAAATGCAGCAACTTTAGGCTGCTGCATTTTTTTCGAAAGAGGCTTTTAAGCTTTTTCTGCCTTCTTTTTTTGTTTTGGTTTCTTAACATTTTTCTGCTGTGCGTTGTTTCCTTTTGCCATATTTTGTATTAATGATACTTCAATTATAGATAAAAAGCGGGTTTTATTCAAGTTTTTATATAACAGTGGATATCTCTATTGCTAATAGGTGATTGGTGGTATCATATGAGCAAGAATTTTGGATTATTTTTTTGGCTGAAAGTTCGTTGTAAATAATTACTATGAGTGACCAGTCAATAGAAGAAAAAAGGATTTTGATCGTCGAGGATGATCCATTACTCCTCAACATATTAGCAGAGCGTTTTAAAAAAGAGAATTATATAGTTAAAACACTCGAAAACGGGGTTCACGCCGTTGACGTAGTGAAGGCATTTTTACCCAACGTGCTGCTACTCGACCTGGTGTTGCCTGAAGTAGATGGGTTCACTATTATTAAGGAGTTGAAAAAAGATAATGCCACAAAGGCCGTGCCAATTGTGGTACTATCCAATCTTGCGCAACCGACAGAAATTGATTCTGCAAGGAAATTAGGGGCAGAAAAGTTTTTTATTAAAGCAAATACAAAAATTGATGAGATTTTTGATTACATACGTAGTAGATAAAATATCGGGTTTTAGAGTTTGTTAGAACTACCATCCTTCATATGTCTCTATTTTTTAAAAAAAATAAGTTGGCGCGCGTTCTAGAAAAAAAAGAAGATAAAAATCAAAGCGATGACTCCAATCGTTTTATTAGGGCGGTTGAACAGACCGCCGTTCATGATCATCTCTGTGTCATATATAAAACAAAGCAAGAGGAATTCGCTGCTGCTGTACCGTTTATACGTGTGGGACTTGAACATGGTGAAAAGTGCATTTATGTTGTAGATGAAAATTCTAAGGATGAAGTGCTGGCTGGAATGCGCGCGGGTGGTATTACTATCGATGCGGCATTAGAAAAGGGTGATTTTTCTATTATCACAAAGAATGAGGCATATCTTCGCCATGGATATTTTGATCCTGATGAGATGATCGCTTTTTTAAAGGAAAATACGGATCTCGCAAAAAA
>JAPLWO010000091.1 GCA_026396555.1 Candidatus Magasanikiibacteriota bacterium | reverse complement strand
GAGTACATCGCGCCATAAACGTTTGATATGCATTATTCGCTAAACGCAGTCGCTCTTCTGGATTATTTTTTAAAAATACAATCTTCGCGGCAAGATCTTCTGGACTTCCACGCTTAATCAGTACAACATCCTGTCCATCCGTAAACACCTCTTTGATTCCCGCAGCGTCTGCATTAATAGATATGCGCGCCATAGCCGCCGCCTCATATAATTTATTTGGAATTGCACGATCAACTCGAGGTATATCTCCAATCAACCCCATACACACATCAGCTTGTGCAATATATCGAGGTAGTTCCTCAACAGGAAGGTTCGGTAGAAACTCAATATTCGACACGCCAAGTTCATGAACAAGTTTCCGAACCTTATTATATGTTTGTCCTCCACCAATTAACACAAATTTAATTGTCAGATCATACTCCAACAATTTTGCCGCACGAACAATCACATCTACACCTTGTACCGGAATATATTTTCCATGATATTCAACACAGAATTTATTTTCTTGATCCGTTTTTTTTTGACGTGGAAAAAAAATTTGTGTATCGGCACTGATAAAAGAACGAATAAACTTTTTTGATGATAAATGAAATTCTTGGACAAAAAAATTAATATGTTCAAATAAATCTAATATGATTCGATCAACGACACGGCAACTCAACCAATCAATGGTCCAATGGTACAAAGCCTTAATACTATGTTCGCGTACAAGCTGACGATCAAAAACCCAATTATCGTAAAAAGAAAATAAAGGGTCCCATACTATAATTGGACCTCTCAAAATGAGTCTCGCGAAAAACGGCATGAATCGTGTATCTGAAAATCCAATAATAACTACATCGGGCGAAACACCGAGTTCATGATATTTTTTATACAGTTTAAAATATTTATAAGAATCCTTTGGATCAACACGACATTCAACAACGGTTGCACCACTCTCTCTCAAACCGTATATCATGACCTTTGTGCGGCCGTATGTCGAATCGTAATCACCAAAATAGCATATTGTTTTGTTCATATGCGTCGCTGAAGATCAATTACGTACTCTTCAAGCGCTTCGCGATAATCTCGCATATGCACACCGCGTTCCGACATCAAAGACTCCATTCGTCCACGTGATAAATTTGGCCATTCATTCTCTCGAGAAGACGCCGGGATTATCTCCGCATTAAAATGCCCAATTTCATTGATGGCATACGCGATATCAAAATAACTTGCTACTGAATCATTTACCACATGTACGACTCCGTGTACCGACTGATTCAAAAGTTGAATAACCTCAGAAATCAAATCTGGAATATACGTTGGAGAACCGAAACGATCATTCGTTGCACGTATTGACCCTTCCGAAGATAGTTTATTAAAACAGTTGTGGACAAATTTTTTATCCTTATCAAATCCTCCAAATAACCAACCTGTTCTCACAATAAGCGCATGAGCACTAATCGCTAACACACGCTGCTCCCCTTCATATTTTGTCTCGCCATAGATATTGATCGGGTGTGGCACGTCAGATTCTGAATAGGGTTCATTTTTATTACCATCAAATACAGCACATGTCGAAAAATGAACGAGTGGTACGTTTAGCGCATTACATGCTTCAGAAACAAAAGCTGCACCATCAACATTTACCAGTCGTGCTCGCTCTGAATTTTCTTCAGCTTGTCGCATATCAATCAGTCCTGCTAAATTGATAACCGCTGACGGTTGCAGTTTGTTAATTTTTGTTTGTACGGATGTGCGATCTGTTATATCTAACTCGGCATGAGACGGTTTTATACCAAAATGCATCTGGCCACCAACCATACCTGATCCACCAATAATGAGGACGCGATCAAGATCGATCATGTTTTATTTAATGACAGGCATCGGAACCGGAATAATAAACTTGCCACCCCGCTTCTTAAACCATGATTCTCGATTCATGATTGAATCCGCATAATTCCACGCAAGAATTAAAATATAATCCGGGGTATCTTCGTGTAATTTTGTTGGAGCAAAAATCGGGATGCGACTACCTGGTGCAAGTAATCCTTGTTTTGATGGTGCGTTATCAACAATGTACGTGACTAATTTTCGATCAATTTTTGCGTACTGTAGCATTGTATTACCTTTTGCCGGTGCGCCATATCCAACAACTGTTTTTCCCTGCTCATGCAATTTGGTAAGAATTTTTTTAAGCTCTCGAGCAACACGTGGTGGTCGTGCAGCAAACTTCTTAAACGTCGCAAACTTAGTAAGCCCAAATTTAACCTCATCTTTTAGCATTTCTGCTACACGAGGAGCCGCATGAATTGACGATGAATTCTTTGCTGCATACACGCGTAAAGAACCGCCCTGTGTATCAACATGTTTTACATCAAACACTTTCATGTCATGTCTCTTCAGCAATTCAACGAGCGGATGCAAAGAAAAATAACAGATGTGCTCATGATACGTATTATCAAACTCATTATGTGCGATCAAATCTTTGAGATATTGCGCCTCAAAAACAAACACGCCATCATCAGCAAGTAAATCTGCAGCTCCCTGAATAATTTCATGCAAAATATCCGTATGTGCAAGTACATTATTTGCGATCACAACACCAGCAGAACCGTGAGTTTCTTTAATCTTTTTCGCAGTCTTTCTATTAAAGAAATCTGCCACCGTTGGAATTCCAATTTTATTTGCCTGAGCCGCAATATTTTTCGCTGGGTCAATGCCTAGCACTTTTGCCCCCCTCTCTTTAAGGGGTTTTAATAAAATACCATCATTACTTGCAATCTCAACAACCAAATGTTTAGACTGCTTCTCAAAGCGGTCCATCACATCCTGTGCAAACTCATCAAAATGATTGAGCAGTTGTGGCGACGTTGAAGAAAAATATGCATACTTCTTAAACAAGACATTGCGATCCACAATATCAAGTAATTGAGCAAGATGACAGGTGTGACAATAGTAAACAGCTAATCGAGCCTTGAATTCTTTTTTAGATTTATCTTTCGGGGAAATATATGAATTCGCAAGCGCTGATTTTCCAAGATCAAGATATAAGGATAATTTTGTTCCACCACACACGAGACATGTTTTTGATTTATGAACTATTTGAGACATAAAATTACTTTAATCAATTAGAGCTTAGACGAATTCTCGATCAAGAATCGTTGGATCTTGAGAGATGAGATACTTATACCAATCAATCGTAGACGTTTCAGGTGTATTTGAGATTGTACCATCAGTAAGAGCCTTAAGAACTTCACGTGCACCATCTTCAGGAGTAAACTGTGGAACAAAATTCAATTGCTTTGAAATTTTTTCACATGAAACTCGATACGACCGAGTATCAACTGCAGTTTTTTCATGTAAAATCCGACCACCCAGGTCAGAGCCCTTTAGTATATAATTTGCAATTTCAATAATCTGAAAATTATGCGAGGTGCTTCCAACATTAAAAATCTGTCCCGAAACAATCTCAACTGGTGCTTCCAGTACCTTTAAAAAGGCACGCGCTGAATCAGAAACATGAACGAGCGGTCGCCATTGACCACCTCCTCGTATATTGATGATTTTTTCTTTGAACAACGTAAGCGACATGGTGTTCACCACAAGATCAAATCGCATACGAGGCGAAAGGCCGTATAAGGTGCCTTGACGAAGAACTGTTACTGAAAAATCCTTACTCCCAAGCGCCAAAACGCCTTGCTCAGCATATAAACTCGCTTGCGCGTACGTAGTAATTGGGGCCGGCTGTGCAGCTTCATCAACAATTCCATCTTGAAATCCATAGACACTACACGAAGATGCAAGTATGTATCGCTTTACACCCATCTCTTTTGCAATTGTGGCGGTACGAACACGTGCATGAAAATTAATATCAAGCGTTCTCTGCTGATCTAGTTCTCCTGATGGATCATTGGATAAAGCTGCAAGATCGATCACGGCATACACATCGGCAAGTAATTCTTTAGGATACCACCGAGTATCTGCGATAATAAGTTCACAACGCTCTAAATCAACGTTTTGTAAAGTTTCAATTCCAAAGAAAAAACGATCGATCACTTTAACACGATACCCGGCATCCAATAATAATGGCACCAAAATTGATCCGAGATACCCGCCGCCACCAGTGACTAAAACCGTTTCTTCATGTAATCCATCAGGCATATAATCCAAAGTGTAAATATACCCTAGTTTAAAGGAATCGACAGCCTCCGTCAAATAATTCAAAAATGTAGCGAGTAACTTTTTTTGTTATGATGCCGATGTGATGTTATAATCGCCAAATCAACCTATGAAAATTCAAACCAGGCTCAAAACACTTTTCTCATATCTGGATCGAATTTTAAAAATTGACTCAACATATCTCGCAAAAGGTAGCTTTTGGCTAGCGGTTGGTCAGACCTCAAGTGCACTTGCAGGGCTATTTCTTGCGATTATTTTTGCTAATTTTTTACCGAAAGAAACCTACGGTACATATAAATATGTCCTTTCAGTTATAAGTATTTTAACCATTACAACACTGCCAGGAATCGCAACAACGCTCGCACAAGCTGTTGCAGAAGGCAAGGAAGGTTCATTTATTCCATCACTCTATGTTCGAATCAAATATGGAGTAGTCGGTGCACTCGCCGCGATTGGCGTCGCTGTTTTTTATTATGTCTGGAAGAATGATCATGTCGTATCTTTTGCATTTATCATAGCCGCACTTTTTTTGCCATTCATGGATCCTGTCGGTATGTATGGCATGTTTCTGCATAGTAAAAAAGAGTTCAAGCAATCAGCAATATATTTTATTAAAAGTCAATCAACGGTCTTACTAATCATGGTTACTGCAGCACTGCTGACAAAAAATATTTTAGTTATCTTACTATCCTATTTTGTAACCTGGACCGTTACCCGTTTTATATGTCTACGACAAACGCTTAAAGTATTTCCACCAAACACAATTGAATCGCCACATGTCATCCCCTACGGTTTCCACATCAGCCTTCTCAACGTGATCGGCCAGATTGCTGAATCTGTCGATTCACTCTTATTATTTAACTTTATCGGCCCTGCCCAAGTTGCTATTTATGCAATTTCAGTATCACCGACCGAACAAATAAGAAGTTTATTTAAAAATATTCCAACCGTATCGATCCCAAAACTCGCAAAAAGAACTGTTGCTGAAATTAATGCAGTGCTTTGGAAACGAATGCTGTATTTATTTGGAATTGGCACAGCACTTTCAGCTATTTTTGTGATTGTAATGCCCTTCTTATTCACAATCGTTTACCATAAATACTCTGAGGGAATACACTTTGCACAATGGTATGCGCCAACGTTAGCCCTACGCCTCCCTTTAAGTTTTTTATCTGCCGTCACTCAAGCAAAACTCACGCAGTTCAAAAAAAAATGGTTGTACTTTGGAACCATCCCCAACATTATTCTCATCGGATCACTTATTATTTTTACGCCACTTTATGGAATCGTGGGAATACTTATCTGCAGATATATCAATTTATTTTTGACATTCGGCGCTGGAATCATGCAGTGGATATTACTCTCAAAACAGAGCCAACGCCAGTTAATCTGAGCGCTTGCAGGTAACTAAAATATCCTGAAATAAAAACTTTTTATATCCAGGCGAGTGACGTGCTGCAATTATATAATCAAAATTATTTACTTCTAAAATACTTAAAAATTCACTCAGCTGCGCGTTCTTTTTTCCTATGTGATGATGGTACTCGAATACCGCCCCATCGATTCGAGATACCGAACCTGCAGCTGAAATTTCTTTAAGCACTTCCAATTCAGAACCTTCAATATCCATTTTTAAATAATCTATAGATTGATACTCATTGAGAAAGGTTGATAATTTTTGTGTTTTTACTCGCACAACTTCAGTATTCTCAGCGCGATGCACGAGAGACATTTTTAAAGAACCTGATTGTAAAGGTTCGATAAAAAAATCTATTTCTCCATCATCTGCTGCCAAAGCGGCCATATGAACATGAACATCGTGCAAATCGTTGTGTGCACTATTTGTTAAAATCATCGCCGCAGTTGTTGGATCTGGTTCAAACGCATGAACTACGCTCTGCGGATATAACCATTTAAAATATAAAATTGCAACACCAATGTTTGCGCCACAATCAAAAATAATCGGAGTCTGAGAATTTGCAACAAAAAAATATTCATTCTTTACAAAAATCTCAGAAAATAAAAAATAAATACTCTTAAATGAAAACCCCTCAACAGTCATACCAAGAAACTTCACGCATTTAGTTTCTCGGTACCCAAACCAGGTAGACAATACATATCTTATTGAAAGCTTCACATATATCGCTAATATTCGAATCTTACGCTCACGCCCAATCGGTGCACGCAGCAGGGCTCCTAAATTCAAAATAAAATTAAAAATAAACTGAAACATATTTATCGAATAAAATTTTCTATTTTTTCTGCCCGCTCCATCCATGTATACGACTCAACTTTTTGTCTTGCTGCGCGCGCAAAAGTAGTCGCACGATTCAAGTCATTTAACAATGCATTAATGCCCTGTGCCAAAGCCTGCACATCACCAGCCGGAACAAATAATGCAGTTGAATCATCTAAAATTTCACGGATACTCGGCAAATCAGATGCAACAATCGGTCGAGCAGCAGCCATATACTCAAACAACTTCATCGGCGATGTTGCAAATGTAGATTCGCGAGATGACGGAATATTTGGAATAACAACCACATCCGCAATTGCTAAATAGAGTGGGATTATTTCATGCGGCTGATGTGGAACAACGATAATTTGCTCATTACCAAACTGAGCAGTAAATTTTTTTAAATCAATATCTGTTCCACCAACAAAAAGCACGCGGACATCGATCGGCACGCGATTAGCAGCTTGAGCAAGTATGTGCGCACCCTTCCATTCATATAAATGCCCTGTGTATACGACATGGCGAAATTTTGAATCCAACCCAAGTTGTTTACAAATATTTTCGCGACTTTCAGATGTTTGGTATGCGGTTAGATCAATTGCATTTGGAAAAACCAAAATTTTTTCCGTAGGATAATTAAACTGCTCAATTAAAAAATTCTTCTTCCAATTATTGGTTGAAATTACTCGATATATTTTATAAAGCGACCATTGATAAAATAATACCCAATGCTCAGGAACATTATGAACTTCTAAAATAGCTTTCTTAAAAAACTTAATTATCTGTAATGGCAGGACATCACGGGAATAAACCAGATCACAATTACTACGATATGCGTAAACTGTTGCTACCGCAGCAAAAAGCATCTGGTGTATATAGTAACCAATTTTACTTTTCGTAATATCAGGAACATGTACGTACGTTATTTTAAATAAACGTTCAATCTTGTAGTATGAAAAAGCATCCTGAGTGATTGAATTATCTCTTTGTGGAACAAGTAATTCTACCTCAATACCTAGGCGCGCAAAGGATTCGCACATCTTTGCAATCTGAAAACCATGAGCTTTTTCTGTCGGCATCCGAACATTGATAATGTAAAGTAATTTCACAAATTAAATGTTGTAATAATTTTTGTTATCAATCCTGCGATGTTATGATTTTTAATAACATTTTGACGTAACGATTGACCGATAAAAGTCTGATCAATGTTATTTAAATTTAACAGCTCAGTAATTTTTCCCGCAAGCCCATGAAAATCTTTTTTCTCAAACATAAAGTTACTCGCCTCTTTGCCTAGAACCTCCTCCATCGCTTCATTACACGTTAACACCGGCACACCACACGCCATCGCCTCCAACATCGCTTTATCCAAACTTCCTGTCAAACTCGTATTTACAAACAGATCAGCGCTCTGCAAAAAAGATAAAATTTCTGTATTTGCGCGCGGTCCCACAAAATCAACAACATCATCCAACTTCAAGTCCGCAACCAGCAATTTCAAATCCTCCAAATATTTTTCTTGCTCCGGCAACCCTGCACCGCCGACAACAGTCACTCGAATTTTTCGAGAAATTTTTCCACTCTCAATCACTAACGCAACGGCGCGAATCAATGTTTCATAATCCTTCACCGGCGAAATTCGCCCGACAACCAC
>JAPLWO010000015.1:10875-15968 GCA_026396555.1 Candidatus Magasanikiibacteriota bacterium | reverse complement strand
TGTGAGGTGGTTAAAATTGCATATGAGTTTTTAAGTGATGAGATTTGTAGAACCTTATCATCAAAAATAAAAATAGTTGTTGCGAATTTTTCGCGCATAACATCTGGTAAAATCCGAATCTCGGAGAGTCCAGAGTAATATTTTTTATAAATAGCTGTGTCAATCTCGTTTTCCCATAGATTTCGAGTTTTGATTTTGCGATCAGTTCGTTCTGTGACATACCGTGCGACAAAATCTTTGCCAACTTGATGAAAAAAATTATTATTAGGCGTGATCACATCGATTTGGCCACTTCGGCAATATAAGGAATCCATCACAACGTTTTTCACTGCGGTAACTCCTTCAAAAAAAGTAACGGTTGGCTTGTGTTCATTTTGACTACTCTGCTCAGCAGTAAGTAGAGGAATTAATTTTTGGACATCTGTTCGAAGTTTTGCAATTTCATCTGATTTTTCATCTACAATTTGCTCAAGTCGACTGACTGACTCGACGGCATAGCGTTTATTTCCAGCGAGTCCTGTTTTACTAATCAATCCACGGCGTTCGAGTGTTGAAATTGAGTAATAAACAGTTGCGCGTGGTTCACCGGTTGTTTTTATAATTTCTTGTGCAGTTTGTCGGCCGCCCAACATTGCTAAATACACCTGAATTTCAGGTTCATTGAGTCCAAGCGCGCGTAAAGTTGAATGGGGGTGTTGCATAACAAAATATCTTCCAATCTATATTAGACGGTATTGGACATTTTTGCAAATTCGTGCATACTCTGGTCAGTGAGGGTGATCCTTACAATTGAAGAGGTCGATCATGAGTCGTGTTGCAGTTTACGCAGGAACGTTTGATCCCTTTACCAATGGTCATGCGTGGGTGGTAGAGACCGGTGCCAAGTTATTCGATACAGTGATTATCGCTGTCGGCGTGAATCCAGGAAAAACACCACGATTTTCTGTTGAAGATCGGATCGATCTCATTCGTATGTGCACTGCGCATTTGTCGAACGTGCGGATTACGAGCTACTCGAATCAATATACGATTTCGCACGCGCGTGAAATGGGTGCGGCGTATTTACTGCGTGGCATCCGCTCGCTCGGTGATTACGAATATGAAAGCAAAACACTCAACACAAATCGTGTGATTGGAGATGACATTGAAACAGTGTTTTTGATGCCACCACTCGCAATTGCGGGAATCGAATCGAGTGTGGTGCGTGGTCTGGTTGGACCATCTGGGTGGGAAGAAGTGATTGCAAAATTTGTTCCGCCGGCAGTACTGGCGAAATTTAAGGAGGTGTCTCATGGCTAATATGAATTTTTTGTGGAGTGAATGGCAGCGGCTTTGGGCAGAGTTACATGGAAAACAGGAGGATGCGCGAGAGGTGTTCGAGAAGTTGGTTTCTTGCTACAACGAATCACATCGTGAATATCATACGCTCGACCACATCGAGTATTGTCTGCGGATGTTTGCAACGGTTCGACAACATAGTAAGCATTCTGTAGCGACTGAATATGCGATTTGGTGTCAT
This sequence comes from Candidatus Magasanikiibacteriota bacterium, assembly GCA_026396555.1. Classification (GTDB taxonomy): domain Bacteria; phylum Patescibacteriota; class Patescibacteriia; order Magasanikbacterales; family 2-02-FULL-50-9b; genus 2-02-FULL-50-9b. Next base: position 14,449 of record JAPLWO010000015.1, on the reverse strand, counting down.
GACGCAATTTACAATGTGCGTGCAAAGGATAATGAAGTACAAAGCGGGGAGTTGTTGCTCGATATCGCGATGCAATATCATCTCGAAGGCCTTTATGCGATTATTGCACATAAATGTGTTAAAGATACTGCGCATGAGTTTGACCCAATTGATATTGATCGGCGAATTATGGTTGATGTGGATCGTGCAATTCTTGGGGAATCTTGGGAGGTGTATGCAAAATATGCCGCGGGTGTGCGGAAGGAGTATGGGCATATTCCGACGCCAATTTACAATTTCGCGCGGCGGCGGTATATGCGGACACATTTTTTGACGTATTCGCCAATCTTCACAACTTCATTCATGCGAGAGCGTTATGAATTACAGGCTCGGGCAAACATTGAGCGCGAGTTGGGTGAGCTTGGGTGGCTTTGTTAGTGGAGGCAAGCGGGAAAATTTCTCTACCGAGAAATGAGTACCGCTTTTATTTTTATACAGTAATCATCATGCGTGGAATGTATAAATGCTGCCGTTCGGTTTCGCCAAGTAATTTTATTTTTTGTCGTTCAGTCTCGCGTGTGCGATCGCCTGCGTATTGTGTTTGTGTAAATGTTGCCTGCGATCCACCCAAATGCACGGTATGTTTTCCGTATTGTTCATCAAGCGAATCAACGGCCGCGTAAACCCGCTGCATTTTTTCCATTTTTATTATCGGCTCAAAAAGTGAAGATTGAACTGAACTGTCAGATTGTAAATCTGCGAGCACGATTCCAGTCGCGCGATATTGAACGCCATGTTTAAAGACATTTTTGAATAATGTCCGTACATGTGGAATTAAATCATGTGGAAAATTTGAGGCGCGCGTAATTTTTGCCTCTATCGCCGCATCTCCAAATTGTTGTGTTCGTAAATACACCACAATTTTACGTGCGACTAGTCCATGACGTCGCGCTTTGATGCAAGCATTTTCTAGATTGCGAATAAGTTGCGCTAAAATATATTCAACATTTCCTGACGGCGGGGTAAATGTTTTTGTTTTCGAAATTGATGCATAAGAAGTTTTTTCTTCTGTATTTATCGGCCACACGGATTCGCCATTTAATTCGTACCACATTTCTTGATGCGGTTTAGAAAAATTCGCGGCTATATATTCAAACGGTTTTGAAATGAAATCATGTGCAGTAGTAATACCAAGCGAATACATATATTTCGCAGTATTTGGACCAACGCCCCAAATATTACTCACATCAAGCGTGCTTAAATACCCACGAATTGCGCGACCAGGTACACTCGTAAATCCATTTGGTTTTTGCCATTTTGACGCGATTTTTGCGAGAGATTTCGTAGGCGCGAGTCCAACTGAAACTGTAAAACCTAATTCTTCATCCACCGCTTTTTTCATCGCGCGCGCAATGTCTTCATAAGACATGTGCAGTGGTCCGCGCATACCAGTTATATCGGCAAACCCTTCGTCGATTCCATATTCTTCAACTTGTGATGTAAATCGACGCATAATCGAAAACATGCGTTTAGAAAATAAGGAATACGTTTCATAGTCACTCGTCAAGATAACTGCATCGGGACAAATTTTTTTTACTTCTGACAAAATCATGCCGCGACGAATACCACGCGCTTTTGCTACATAAGAAAGCGACGACACGATTCCTCGCTCGCGTCCGGTCACAACAACACGACCGCGCAATTCTGGGTGCAGCGCTGTTTCGCAGCTCGCGAAAAAAGCATCACCATCAACATGTACAATAGCGCGTGGAAATGATTGTAGATGCGCTGAGGTTTCCCACATGCCGATCATATAATTATCGATATTTTCGAATAACACTTGTCACAACTCCTGCGATATTTAATTCTTGCCGCGGTCGGATGTCTTGGTATTTTTTATTCGCCGGGCGCAAAATAATTTCGTCGCCCCGTTTCAAATAATATTTCATGGTCCAGTCATGATCAACTTCCGCAACAACAATTTCTCCTATTTTTGGTGTCCTTCCACGCTCAACAATAACCATATCGCCCGGCATGATTCCTGCATCAATCATTGAATCCCCAGACACTGTTAACATATATGAAGCGTCTGGGTTTTTAATCAAAAATTGATCAAGGCTGAGCGTATCGGTTAGTTCTTCTTCGGCTGCAGTTGGAAAACCAGCCTGAACTGTGCCCAAAACACGAAGTCCATATAATTTTGTGGTCGGAATTAATTTTCCACCATCAGATTTTCCGACCAGTCCGTCTTCAATAAACTTTTCTACGTATTTATGAAGCGATCCTTTTGATTCAACGCCAAATAATTCCGCCAGCTCATCATAAGAGGGAAGATGATGAAATTTTCGATAGTACCGAACAAGCTCTTTTTTGCGTAGCTCAAATAAACTTTGAGTCATAGGGGTGTGGGTAAGGTTGGGGATAAGAACGAGCGTTCTGTTGATAAGAGTATAGAGAACAGGTGTTCTCTATGTCAAGTGTATAACCTGTGAATAAAAAAACCGCGAGCCCTGCTGAGGCCCGCGGCTAATTTATCTCTCGGTTTTATGCAGCTTTTACCATTTTTTCGCGCATCCATTCCATCACTTTTCGATTGCGCAGTGAGTTCAAAACAGCTTCCTGTGTTTCTGGTTCGAGTAAACGAGCAATCGCATCAGTATTATTTTTGTATGACGCACGAATTGCATTCAATTCTTCTTCGAGCTCTTCTTTTGTCGCATCAATTTTTTCTGCAACCGCAACTGTGTGCGTGACCAATCCCATTTTTGCGCGCTCAATCGCTTGATCCGTAAATCCAGCTTCCAATTCTTCTGGTGATTTCTTCATATCACCTAAGTACTGTTCAACTGTAATTCCGTGCTGCTTTAAACTGCGCATCAAATCCTGCATCATGCGACGGCGTTCTGCATCAACAATTGATTCTGGTAAATCACCAAAATTTGTTTTTGCGATCACGGCCTGCAACATTTCAATATCAGCAGCTTCTTCAGCTTTGCGGCGCTGCTCCTCAGCTAAATTTTCCGCAATATTTTTTCGTAACTCTTCAATTGATGTCATGCCAAATTTTTTCGCGAACTCCTCATCGATTTCTGGCAATGTACGTGTCTGAGCTTTTGTTACCTTAACTTTAAAGGTAATATTTTTTCCCGCGTACAATTTCTGGTAGTGATCAGCAGGGAATGGCAACTCAAAATTTAATTCGTCGCCTGCTTTCGCACCAATCAATTTTTCTGCAAACCCAGGAATGTAATATGGCTCGTCGAGTGGCACCACATGATTGCGTGCTTGTCCACCTTCGAGTGGAACCAAACCATCTAACAAATCCATATCAACCGTTACTTGATCATGTTCGCCCGCAGCACCTTCGCTATCTTTTAATTCGGCATGCATTTTTCGAACATCTGCGACTACTGTATCAACTTCAGTATCCGCGATTGTAACTGGTTTAACCGTTACTGAAATTTTTGAAAAATCTGGAAGCGTGACTGGTGGCACAACTGAAACAGTCGCGCGATACACCAAATCATTTTGTGGCGCCATTTTTTCAATCGCAATATCTGGCATGCCGATTGTTTTGAGCTCGTGCTGTTTAACC
>JAPLWO010000015.1:0-10868 GCA_026396555.1 Candidatus Magasanikiibacteriota bacterium | reverse complement strand
CTGTTTAACCGCGTTTACAAATGTTTCGCGCACAATTGTTTCAAGCGCACTTTCCAAAACTTTCATTTCGCCAACTTGTGCTGTAATTACATCGAGCGGTGCAAGTCCTGGACGAAATCCGGGAACTTTAATATCTTCTGAAATTTTTTTAGCTGCGCGTACAATATATGGTTGTTGTTCCGCAGCCGTAATAGTAATCGTGAGTTCGACTTGAGATTTTGGTAATTCTTTGATGGTTGCGGTCATAAAAATAAAGCTTTATATGGTCCGCAGTGTAACATTTTATTCCGTATCTGGCAAGATCAGCTCGGAAATAAGAAGGCCGCATAAAAACGCACCTAATAAAACAATGCCGTGAAATTTTTCGAGAAAAAATAATGCGAGTAGTGGCGTCCATTTCCAAAGTGGCATCAATCGTTGTGCGAAAAAACCGCCGAAAATTCCAACTAGCACAAACGGATCACCTAAATCAAAAATAACAGAATGCCCCAAGTATGCAACGCCGCGAATCAAAAGTAAAAATAAAAGCATGAGTGAACTATCGCGTGCAATTCGTTTTACGATATTATTTTTTGCGTCTCCGAATGCAAGCGCTGCAAACGCGATGACAACAAGTGTACTGCCATATAAATTATCAATCAAAAAACCGCTTAAGATTAATGCGCATGCAGTTAATGCGCGCCCTCCAGCAGCCGACTGTATTTTTTTCTCCTCATCGAGTTGTTCGAGCGCAATAAAAATTCCTGCGCCAATCACAACACAGAGCGTATAAAAAATTGGTTTGAAATCTGGCACGATGAGTTGTGCTACGAGTGCTGTTAGTGCGGCAACTGCGCCCGCAACAAAAAATAAAATCTCCCGCGCTGATTTTTCTTGAAATTTTTTTTTCACTATCAGTTGTGCAAGCACTGCCGCACATCCAATTCCAAAAATACTAAAAATAAATCGAATCGCGAGCGCTGACCCTGTATATATAAAGGTAGCTGCGAGCAAACAGTTGACCGCAACAAGTCCAAAAGTGCTAAAGAAATCGAGCTCTATTTTTTTTCCAAGATCGTTCATATTGGTTGACGCACCAAGCATATCATAGTATCCTGAATAGTACATTGTGAAACGACATTTATACAAATTTTTGCTGTCAACCGTGCGGGCGTTAGTAAGCCTTAAGCGCCTGTTTGTTTGGTTTGGTCGTGGAATAGGGCGCTTTTTTGGCGTAGTTACTCGCCCCGCGATTCCACTTGTAATTGCTCCGTTATATCAGCTTTCGCGCCGACATTGGCGTCGATACCTCGAAATTTCTTCCAACCCATGGGAGCGTCGCCGCGTTATTGTGACGAGCCGTCTCGGGCTTATTTTTTTCACCACAGTAATTACTTTATTGATAACATATGGTTCTGTTCGTGCCTCAAGTCAGCCAGGCGTGATTCCAGGTTCGAAAAGTTTTTTACTCGCGCATCTTTCTTCATCGTCGAGCGATGTTGATTGGCAGGCTGCGACCGATGATGGGTTATCAACTGATACAGTCACAGAACAAATTCCTACAACTATTTATCACAACGGTGGTGCGATCGCATATGTATTTCCATATTCGGGCGCAGTCGGGCGCGCGCCGGCAAGTATCTCAGATCAAACATCAGATCAAATGCAAATCCCTCCCAAACAAACCCAACCCATTCAGCGATATGCGGTGCAACGTGGCGATACACTTGCGCGCATCGCAAAGAAATTTAATTTAAAAATTGCGACACTTTTGTGGGCGAATAATTTAGTTGCAAATTCTGTGCTTCGTCCTGGTGACACAATTACAGTTCCATCCGTTGATGGCGTTGTGTATGCAGTTAAAAGTGGCGGTACGGTTAAAAATATCGCGACCGTATTTAAAGTTGATGCAAAAATTATTGCAGCGGCAAATAATGTGAGCGTAAATACCTCACTCAAAAAAGGTCAGTTGATTGTTGTGCCGGGTGCGCAGCCGTTAACACTTCCAAAACCAGTTGCAACGCCATCACCCGCGCCAGAGCCTGCTCCAGTTCCTGATGAAGCACCACAAGTTGCAGACGCAACACCTGCAGATCAACCGGCTGCATCATCTGATCAATCTGATGTTCCAACTGATGTTGAGCCTCCTCCTCAAACAACAACAGAAGTTATCAAACGCCCACCGCTTGCGCCGGGTGAAAAATTATTATGGCCAACGCGGAATCATTCGGTTACACAATATTTTAGTGCAGGTCATCCAGGTGACGATATTAATGGTGACTATACGGATCCTGTATACGCAGCTGATGATGGAACTGTCGTATTTTCCGGCTGGAATAATGGTGGTTACGGAAACATGATTTTGATTGATCATGGAAACGGTATGCAAACGCGTTATGGCCACAACAGCAAAGTATTTGTGCATGTGGGCCAACAAGTGAGCCGCGGTGAAACGATTTCTATGGTTGGAACAACGGGCCGTTCGACCGGTACTCATTTGCATTTTGAAGTTATCATCGGCGGTCGCCACGTAAATCCACTCAAATACATTCGATAATTTTAAGATTGTGGCGTTCGATATTGTAGCGCTTCGGCAACGTGTGTTGATTCGATCGATGCGCTCGATGCAAGATCCGCAATCGTTCGACTGACGCGAATTAATCGTGTAAATCCACGCGCTGAAAGTTCGAGTTTTTCTGCCGCGCGCGTTGCAAAAATTTTTGTTTTTTCTGGCAACGCAATTTCGCCGCGACCCATTGCAAATTTTTGCGCTGCTAAAACTTCTTCGCGTATTGCTGCTGAATTTTTTATCGCCGATTTTTTTGTTGCAGTCAGCGCATTCAAATTTGTCGCCGCAACTTCACAAAATAAATCAATCCGATCGAGCAGTGGTCCGGAAATTTTTTTCGCGTAGATTCTTTTTTGTTGGAGTGTACACGAGCATGTCCGAGTTGGATGCGTGGCGAACCCACACGGACACGGATTTTGCGCCGCAATTAACATGAAATGTGCTGGCAGTGGTGTTGTCGCATATGCGCGCGCGAGTTGCAATGAATGCGCCTCAAGCGGTTGTCGCAACTGCTCCAAAACATTGCGCGCAAATTCTGGCAGTTCATCAAGAAATAAAATTCCACGATGTGCGAGTGTGATTTCTCCCGGCTTTAACGTTCGTCCGTTCCACGAACCAATCAGCGCGCTTGTTGATGCACTGTGATGCGGTGCACGGAATGGCCGCGCTGTGATTGGCAGCTGTTCAGGCCCCACAACTCCAGCCGAAGAATAAATTTCCGTAACTTCGAGTGATTCGGTCGAAGAAAGCGGTGCTAAAATTCCTGGAACCGCGCGCGCCAACATTGTTTTTCCAACGCCCGGCGGTCCTTGCAACAAACAATGAAAATTTCCCGCAGCAGCGATGAGTAATGCGCGTTTTGCGAATTCATTTCCCGCAATATCAGCGAAATCAATTTCTGGTTTTGTCGCGGTGAAATTATTTTTATCGCCGCGCTCAAATGATTTCAAATCTGATCGTGCACCTTTTGCAATTGCATCGATCAACATCTTTAAATTTTTTATCGGATAAATTTCAATATTTTCCACGAGCGCTGCCTCGGCTGCATTTTCCGCGGGCACAAACATTCGTCGTTTTCCTGCCCGCATCCCCGCTCGCGCTGCAGCCAACACACCACGCACTGGCCGAACACTTCCATCGAGCGCCAACTCTCCGATAACCAACGCATCGTCGAGATCTGGTAGTCCTAAAGGCTTACTTAAAATCGCGAGCGCGATCGGAACGTCGAAACCCGTTCCTTCTTTTCGCAGATCTGATGGTGCAAGATTAACGGTAATTCGAAAATTGTATGGATATTGAAATCCTGATTGTTTAATTGCGGATCGAATTCGCTCGCGTGCCTCCTGAATTTTTGCGTCCGGCAACCCGACGATTGTAAAATTCGTCATCCCAGAAACAACTTCTGCCTCGACAGTAACTAAATGTGCGCCAATACCAACAAGTGTTGCGCTTGCAATGTGTGTAACCATACCCTCCTTAAGATAAGATTAATTATTTTTTTCGAAAAACGAGCGTTGCGATTCCCGCTATAACTAGTATATCCGCGATATTAATGATGCTGTCAAGTACCCGGATGTAATCGATCGTGTAGCCGAGCGTTGTTCGATCAAAAGCATTCGAAAGCGCGCCCAAAGTAATTGCGGCGATTGCGATATGTGTGAGCGGCTGATTTTCTCGCTGTCGAAATACCCAAATGGCGAGCACAATCAAAAAAATGAGCGTGAGCGGCAGCACGATCCAAATAGGAATCGGCACTCCAAACGCGATTCCAGGGTTATGAAACCGTTCAAATGCGAAAAAACGCCAGCCAATTCGTGCGCTTGCGTTAAATTGCGATTGATGAACGATAAATTTTAGCAATCGATCACCGATTGTTGCTCCGAGAACAGTCAAAAGGAGACCAAAAAATTGTATCCCCCCCTTTTTTATCACATTTCCTGCGTCAAAGCTTTTTTACATGCGACGCATGAACTTGATGTTGGGCGTGCACGGAGACGCTGTTCATCGATTTGTTCGCCGCAATACTTACAAGTACCATAGGTACCTTTCTCAAGACGTCCCAACGATTCGTTGACATCGCGCATTTCAGAGCCCATTGAGTCGATTAATTGCAAATTTGAGTCGTATGTAGCGACTTCTTCGGCACTCTCATCCTCACCTTCGCCATAATTTGGGAAGGCAGAACCGGTTTCCTTGTCGGTTAAATCACCGAGTTGGCGTGTAAGGCGGGTTTTTTGTTCCTCAAGAGCTGTCTTAATCTCAGCGAGGAATTCATTTGAAAAGGGTGATTTCATAGTACATTTAATTCTCCGAATCTATTGAAGGAGTATAGAGTGTGTAAAAAAGCTTGTCAATTTTATTGCTCTCATTCGTTTATTTAAAAAACCCTATAAAAAGCACAAAGGCTCGGGCAATCCACCCGAAGATAATTAGAATATTCGGTGGGCCACGAGCCTATTGCAAGACGGACACTACTTGAGGTGCGCGTAAACGTGACCTCGAGGATATCTGGCTTGCTAGTTGAGTTGTAGTTCGCGTCAAATCCTTCTGCGTGGTGTTAAGTAACCTCATTTTTAGAATGCGAGGTAACACCGGAATCGTGAGTGGGAACAACCTCGGAGAGGTGCTCTACCAGTATTCACGCCTTTTTCGTTGAAAGAAAAGCGGGAACCGACTGACTACGTAAAGAGCTATTCTATTGTAACCTGACTAAAGAGCTTATAGACACTGTAGTTATGGAGGCGAGAGTCTAAAGGCGTCGCGTTGGACCCTGACTCGATCAAGCACTTCACAAGTACTCATATACTATAACACAAAAAACGCGTTTTGTCAAAGATAGCCTATACGTTAGAAACAAAATATAGATTTTATTTGGGTTTTCCCCACATTCAGGTGTGTTATCCACAGGTTTATCAACACTGTATAGGATAGTATATACATCATAAGCGCGAAAACTGTTGACGTGGCGAAATAAAAATGATAAAACTGTATACAAGTTCCGACATTTGCAGGTGTACCAAGGAGGGGTACACCCGTAAGCGCCGGAATTTTTTGCTAAAGAAGGGTAAAACAAGTACACTGATCGTATGAAACTAGTTTTTCAATTTGGATCGCAGCCAGACTTGTCGCGTGCGGAGTTGACGAGTCGATTTCCAGAACTTGCAGCCGGCCATTTAGTGGCGGGGCGTTTTTTTATTGTTGATTGTAGCGAATCGCCCGCGTGGCTCATGGAGCAGTTGGGCGGAGTTGTTAAGATTTTGGAGGTTGTTGAAGGTATTTCGAAAAAGCCGGATGAAATGATCGTACATTTGGCAGACCACATATTGAAACAGACAACGGAAAAGCCAAAAGTCGTGTATGGCGTCTCGATTATTAACGCACCAGAGCTTAAAGGCGTTGGAATTGCGTTAAAACGTGCGATTCAGGAACAGTCAGAGCGATCGGTGCGCGTAGTGGTGAGTCGTGACCCGGAATTATCGTCTGCGACTGTGACATTAGAGGGACTTTTGCCGCCGCGCGGGGTTGAATTGGTGTTTTTAAAAGATAGTTCACAGATTGTTGCGGCGCAAACGGTTGCAGTTCAGGCGTTTGGTGAGTGGTCAGAGCGCGATTACGGCCGGCCGGGCCGCGACGCAAAGCGTGGGATGTTACCGCCAAAACTCGCAAAAATGATGTTAAATATTGCGTTGGGTGCGCGCGAGCCAAGCTCAGTAAGTGTTTATGACCCATTTTGCGGGTCAGGAACTGTATTAATTGAAGCCGCACTGCTCGGTGCAACACGACTTTTTGGGTCCGATATATTGAAGCAAGCGGTCGATGACACAAAATTATCGCTTGAATGGACGCGAAAGCAGTTTAATTTGACGGACGTTAATTTTGACGTTTTTAAGCATGACGCGACACAGGCTGCAGCACACATGAAGCGAGAAAGCGCGGATGTGATTGTGGCGGAGACGTTTTTGGGGCGACCGCTCAAAAAAGGTGAGTCGCTAAGTGCTGGGGAGAAGCAGGAGTTGGTTACATTATATAACCGTGCGTTGAAATCGCTGGGTGCGGTTTTGAAATCAGACGGCCGAATCGTGCTCGCGATTCCATTTCAGGTTGCACCACGCGAATTATTGCCACTTCATGAAATTTTGGAGGGAACTGGGTTTACCGTTGATCCAATTTTGAACGACGCTGGGTTGAAAACAATTTTATATATGCGACCTGATCAGCGAACGGGGCGACAGATCGTGCGGTTGTTGCGGGGTGTTTGACAAAAAACCCAATAGATGCTATAGTTAAACCCAATTTAATTCCCCCCTTGAGTACGTTCTAGGCGTAACTCAACCGAAGATCCTGACACTCGCGTCGGAAATCCTCGGAGATTAATATGCGAGGCTTATGTTAGACAAGACCAAGAAATCAAAAATCATTGCCAAATTTCGCACGCACGCTGGCGACACAGGTTCACCAGAAGTGCAGATCGCTATTTTAACAGCTGAGATCGATGAACTCATCGAACATTTGAAGTTACACCGTAAGGATCATTCCTCACGCCGTGGTTTATTACGAAAAGTTGGAGAACGCCGCCGTTTGTTGCGTTTTATCCAGCGCGAAAATCCACAGAGCTTTGAAAAACTTGTAAAGGCTCTCAATTTGAAAGCCGCAAAGCAATTTGCAGAAATCGATAAAGCTGACGAAATCATTGACGACGTTGCGGAAGAGGCTTAACCCTTTTTCACATGCCACGAAATAAATCAGGAGAACAAGAGCAGCCAGCTGTGCAGATTCACTATACGTCACAGCGTGTTGGTGTGCTTATTGACGTACAGAACATGTACTACAGCGCCAAAAATTTGTTTGGCGCAAAAGTTAACTTCATTAATGTAGTGAAGGGTGCAATTCGCGATCGAAATTTGATTCGCGCGATTGCATATGTGGTTGAAACGCCACAGCAGCACGAAGTGCGATTTTTAGATGCGCTTCGGTTACAAGGAATCGAGCTCAAAGAGCGAGATTTGCAGGTTTTCTCAAGCGGCGTTAAAAAAGCTGATTGGGATGTTGGTATTACGGTTGATGCAATTCGCCTCAGCGACAAAGTTGATGTGATTGTTATTGTCTCAGGTGATGGTGATTACATCCCACTCGTTGAATATCTCCAGCACAAAGGCTGTAAAGTTGAAGTGATGGCGTTCCGAAACACATCATCGAGCCGTTTAGTTGAAGCAGCTGATCAATTTATTGATTTGGCTGAAGAAACAGGGATGCAGTATTTGATTCATCCACATACGAGCCATGGACATACACATGGAAACGGAAATGGCGCGAATGAAGTGATGATGGAAGAGCCTGTAGAATTTGAAGAGCAAATTCCAGCACCTGCGTCTGCACCAGCTCCGCAGCAGCAACATGTCGCGCATCAGCAGTCTCAGTCACAATCACACACACAACACGCGCCACAAAATAAAAATCGTCGCGTGAAGCGAACAATTCTATAATAAAAAATACGAGCGCGCCATAAGGCGCGTAACGTTTATTACACACATATGTCACAACAGTTCTCTACACAATGGGGCGGCCGAACACTCACGATCGAAGTTGGAAAATTTGCACCTCAAGCAAATGGTTCATGTACGGTTCGCTACGGCGACACAGTTGTCATGGGTACCGCAACCATGAGCGAAAATCGTCGCGATGGTATTGATTGGTTTCCACTCTCAGTTGATTACGATGAAAAATTGTACGCTGCAGGAATTATTAAAGGCTCACGTTTTATTAAACGCGAGGGCCGTCCATCAGACGAAGCGATTTTAACGGGCCGCATGGTTGATCGCGGTATTCGTCCACTTTTTAATGATTTGATGCGCAACGATATTCAGGTTGTAACAACGACTTTGTCTTTCGATGGCGAAAATGATCATGAAGCATTGTGTGTGATTGCAGCAAGTTGTGCGCTCGCGATTTCGGACATTCCATTTAACGGACCTGTTGCAGGTATTCGTATCGGACAGATCGAAGGCGAATGGGTGATCAATCCAACCGTTGAAGTACAATTAAAATCTGTTTTAAATTTATTGATTACAGGTTCAGTTGAAAATGTTACGCAGATCGAAGCTGATGCACAACAAGTTGCTGAAGAAACATTTATTGAAGCAATGGATTTTGCGCGCAAACATTTGAAGGAACCAATTGCGTTAATTGAAGAAGTTCGTGCTGCAGCTGGAAAAGAAAAACGTGTGTTAATTATCGACGCACCAACAGTTGATGCTGCGGGTGATGCAGAAATTACGGACACCGCGATTTTGGATTTGACTCGTGCATTTATCGCAAAGCATGCGACAGAAGTTTTTTACGATGCACCAAAACGTGCGAAAGCAGAACGTATGGCAGCGTTTGGAAAAATGAAAGAATTACTCGACACCTATTTTACGCGCGAAAATATTTCGAAAGATCGCCGCAAAATTGCGTTCACCAAACTAAAAGCAATTGTTGAAGAATTTATTACAGAAGAAGTGATCGAACGCGGACGTCGTGTTGATGGTCGTGGTCTCCGCGAAATTCGTCCACTCAATTCAGAAGTTGCAGTTCTTCCACGCACACACGGCACTGGATTTTTCCAACGTGGCGAAACACATGTGTTGTCAGTTGTAACTTTGGGTTCACCAGGCGATGAACAAATTTTGCAGAGCTTAGAAGGCGAAAGCAAAAAGCGTTACATGCATCACTATAATTTCCCCGCATATTCTGTTGGTGAAACAGGACCAAATCGCGGACCTGGTCGTCGCGAAATCGGACACGGCGCACTCGCAGAAAAAGCGCTCGTTCCTGTATTGCCACCAAAAGAAACATTTCCTTACACGATTCGTGTGGTGTCAGAAGTGATGTCTTCGAACGGCTCATCATCAATGGCATCGACGTGTGGTTCAACACTCGCGCTCATGGATGCAGGTGTTCCATTGTCAGCTCCAGTTGCAGGTATTGCGATGGGGTTGGCATCGAACGCAGCAGGCAAGTATGTAATTTTGACTGACTTGCAAGATTTGGAAGATGGTCCAGGCGGTATGGATTTCAAAATCGCAGGCACACGTCTTGGTATCACTGCGATTCAGATGGATACAAAAACTCCAAACGGTTTGAACGCGCAAATTATTCGCGAAACATTTGCACAAGCAAAAGAAGCGCGTATGCAAGTGCTTGATGTGATGGCAAAAGCAATCGCACATCCACGTTCAGATATTTCACAGTACGCTCCAAAGATTGTAACGTTCATGATTCCGGTTGATAAGATTCGTGAAGTAATTGGTCCGGGCGGAAAAGTGATTAATGAAATTATTGATAAGTGCGGCGTGAAGATTGACATCGAACAGACCGGTCAGGTTTCTGTAACTGCAGTTGCGGGTGCGAAACTTGAAGAAGCAGTTGATTGGATTAAAAATATTGTGCGCGTTGTTGCGGCTGGCGAAATTTTTGAACAGGCAACCGTTACACGCGTTGAAGACTACGGATTTTTTGCAGAAGTGTTACCAAAGCAAGAAGGGTTGGTGCATGTTTCAGAAATTTCATGGCAGCGCGTTGAATCACCACAAGATTTATTCAAAGTTGGTGATCACGTAAAAGTGATGGTGAAAGAAATTGACGATCAAGGACGCATTTCACTTTCAATCAAACGCATGACTCCGCCTCCTGCTGATTATGTTGAACGACCTCCACGCGAACGCGATGATCGTGCAGGTGGTGGCGATCGACGTAGTGGTGGAGGACGTCCACCACATGGCGGACCGGGCGGCGGACGCGGACGATTCTAAAATAAAATAATATCACTTCGTTACGGACACGCGTCGCACTACTCCTGCGGTAGTGCGCGCTGTCTCTCGGCTCGCAAGTTTTGTGCATCCGCACAAAACACCAATCTTGCGAGCCTCCGAGACGTCCGTTCCGGGTGGTATTATTTTATTTATGATGGCGATGTTATAATGATCGTGCTCTATGTACCAGAATCCATTTTCAGAACCGATTACTCCCGCAGCAGATACAGATCCTGTTCAAAATCAGGATTTAATTCGGGCGTTGCTCGGAGAAGATGCAGCGCAGGAATTTGCGGGGTTGGTTTCAGATCAGCCGAAATCGACAAGGCAACCTCGACCAAATTTAAAAGCGCTCGCGGACGCTGCACTTACGCAGCAAGCGACGCTTCTTTCTGCGTCAGCAGAAAAACAAGCAGAACAGTTTTTAACTGTAGAACTTAGACTTCAGTTTCAAGAGCAAATTAAAACGCTCGTCGATCTAGAACTTTTACAGACAAATGAAAAAGGAGAGAAGGGTATTACCGCAATCG
>JAPLWO010000049.1 GCA_026396555.1 Candidatus Magasanikiibacteriota bacterium | reverse complement strand
GATGCGTAAACGTCCATGGATCATTGCTTCCGAAATATCGCGGCGCCTCTCCGATTCAAAGTGCTGTACTTGCAGGTGAAAAAGAAACAGGGGTGACTTTTATGATCATGGATGAACTTGTCGATCACGGCCCAATTTTTGGCATGTACACAATTCCACTGTCAGCTTCCGACACCACCGAAACAGTATTTGAAAAACTCAGCATTTTATCCGCGCAGCATTTTCCGGCTGATCTTTTGAAATTAATTACGGGCAACATCAAATCGCACGAACAAGATCATGAACACGCAACATTTACAAAATTATTAAGCCGTGAAACGGGCTATATACATTGGGATACGATGACTGCACAACAAATCGTACATATGATCAACGCGCTTGTCCCGTGGCCCGGTGTTACTACACGTTTGAATAATGGCCCGTTGAAACTTATGAAAGCTCACATGAGCAATGATGTGCTCCACAGTTCACAGCCAGGCACCCTGCATATTGAAAAAGAGATTGTCTCGCTTGAGACAATCGATGGAGAACTTATCATCGATGAATTACAACCTGCTGGAAGCGCCGCTATGAGCGCTGCTGCATTTGCCCGCGGTAATCAAACGCTTTCTGGATCTCGCTGCGTCGCTATGTCGACAGATGATGTTTCTCAAAAATAACAGCACGCGCGCGTACATACGAATGAACCGCAGGTATCCATGAAAAAAAACGAGCGTACTTAATCACAATCGATGGGAGCCACGTACTCATAGATCCTCCTGGATGCGCGACAAAAATTTTTTTATCAACATACACGCCATATTTTCCATGTTCTGCAAGTGTCAGCCACAAATCCCAGTCCTGAAATCGTTTTAATTTCGGATCAAATCCAATAAAATTCTCCGCACGTATCAAAGTCATTGTTGAAATAAAATTTCTCTGCTTTAAAACATCAACGGAAAAAACCTGGCCACGCATCTCCTGCTCACCAAACATAAAATTTCCATACGCAAATGCCGCATCCGGATTTTTTTGAAGTGCATTCGCTAATTGAGCAAGTCCGTCAAAACAAATTTCAATGTCCGCATCTGCAAAAAATAAAAACTCCCCCGTCGCTACGCGAGCTCCTAAATTTCTCGCTACCGGTGCACCGTTATTCGATGGTAATTGTAAAAGCCGAACGCCAAACTTTTGCACTATCTTTTTTAAAGTCACAATATCCGCCGAATCATTTCCATCGTCGACTACAATAATTTCAAAAGGTTTCAGCGTTGAATTTTCACATGAATTTAAGCAACGTTCGAGTAATTCGATGCGTTTATAAACAGGAATAATAATTGAAATTTTTGATGCATCCATATCTATCGTATAATTAAACCAAATTCATCACGGCTTTTTTTCCAAGAATGTTTGGATGCAAACGTCCGAGCCGCTGCTCGCATATTTTGCCACAACATTGCGTTGTTCAATAACTGAGCTGTCGTTTGCGCAAATGCCTCAGCGGTTGGTTCACAAATGAGCCCTGACACGTTGTTTTCAACTGACTCTGGCAGTCCGCCGATATTACTAACAACTACAGGACAGCCCGCAGACTGCGCCTCAAGCGACGCAATTCCAAATCCTTCCCAATCATTTTTAATGGGCTGAGCAGGAAACCAAAACACGTGTGCAACTGAATACCATTTCCACTTTTGCTCATCAGAAACACGTCCAATAAATCGAACACGATTATACAAATTTAAATCCTGTGCATGCTGTTCCGCTGCCGCGCGTTCAGGTCCGTCACCAACAATAACCAATGTTGCCTCAATATTTTCCTTCATGAGTAGCGTCATTGCATCAAGTGCAACCGTTACACCTTTTCGCGGAATCAATCGGGCTAAAAACAAAATGATTCTCGTACCGTTCAGTGCATAGGTATCGAGTAGTTGATGTGCACCGGACACAAACGCAGAAGCTCCTGTTGCAGGAATATCTACGCCCGGCAACACCACGAAAGGTTCCTGGGATTTTGAAAGTAACTCCACATATAATTTCTTTGTGGCCTCACTGTTAACAATTACTCGCGCCGCCCCCTGCACAATCGCCACAACGCGCTTCCACTTCCCTTGCTGCGCGTGCGCGCTCAACAAATCGTTGCCATGAAAAAAAATAACGTATGGAATTTTAAATTTTTTCTTTAACCAATGTGCCATGATGCCAATCGGCAGCACATGTGACACATGAATTTGATCCGGCTTCTGTACTCGAACCATTTTTACCAACTTAAAATAAAACGGGATCCAGCGAGGCCAAAACCACCACGAATAAAATTGATAATTCGTCGGAGCAATCACAATAACTTTATGCTCTGAATTCGCATACAGTTCATGTAAATACGTGCTAATTCCTCCCACGATCGGCGGATATTCAAGTGTGATCAAAAAAATTTTCATACCACCCGTTTGAATCTGTTACGCAATTGCATTAAATCATCCTTCTTCACAACATTCATTACACACAATGCAGCTGCGTATAATACAAGACCAACGATTGAAAGCGCTGCAAGTGTTACAAATATGATGGCTTTGCTTGTAAAGCGTCCTACATGAGCTGCGGAAATAGCAGAGAGCGATGAGGCAAGCATGTATTTAGCTCCAAATATTGCAGCAGACCCCGCCAAAGCACAGATAACGCACGCACCAGTTAACTTCGCCACATCCATCCATGGAAGCGTGATCGCGCGTCGCTGCACAAACCATGCGCCAATAGCAAATAATAAGAAATTTCCGAACAATGCACTCATTGCCGCACCGACCGCTCCAAGTCTTGGAATTAAAATTACATTAAGAGCTGCATTAACCCCAAGTGTGACAGCCATTGCAGTTGTTTGCAATTTTTGAAGACCTGCCGCGTTCAACACCGCGCCGACCGGATACGATAAAAACGAAAAACAGAGCGAGATTGACAAAATAATTAGTGTAGTTGACGCTGCTGGAACATGACTTTGGTTAAAGAACCCTAGAATATCGAAGCGAAGCGAAATGAGCAGCATGACGATAGCACCGAGCATAAGTATCAAATAACGCTCAGCGCCGTGCCAAAGCTTCCTCAGCGTCTCAGAATCAACGCCAATGAGCTTTGAAAACGCTGGATAAAGTGCAGCAGATAATGCGAGTGGAATAAATTGGAAAACAAATGTTAATTTATTCGCAATACTATAAATACCTGCAATTGTAAAATTGGTGAAAGATCCGAGCAATAGCAAATCAAGATATGAATAGCCACGCGCACACGCTCCTGCAATTGCAAATGGCGTTGCTTCACGAATTAATGTTGCAAATTTAAGTGTTGACTGCGAAACAGATTGTAAAAGACCGCTCCGAAACAATCCGATTATGCCTATCGAAGCGTTTACTAGACTTCCAAGTCCTAAACCTAATAATGCGGCAGTAATCGGTAAATGTAAAAAAGCGACGGCAACCGCACCACAAAGACTCGTGAGCTGTGCCGCAATCAAGCCGACACTTTCATATACCAAATCTTGATGGCCGCGCAAAACGCCATAGACAGAAAGATTGAGGGAGTCCACAATCATTATTGCAGCAGCAAGAAAAATTATATTTTTCGTTGAATATGCCGCCGTCACATGTGTTACAACAATCGTCATCGCTCCGAGCGCGACCAATAGTAAAGCCAGCTTAATTTTTAAAACGCGAAAAAATAAGGTTCGCGCCTCGCCTGGATTTTTCGCGACAAATCGAATCAACACTTGGGTAAGTCCTCCATCAACAATGATCGCAAAAATAGCTGTAAACGCAAGCGAATAACTATATGCACCTATTTGATCTGTCGAAAAAGTAACCGCAAGTAGCGTAAAATAAACAAAAGACAGTGCTTTTTGCACCATCGAAGCCCCCGTTAAAAATGCAGTGTTATGTGCAACCGTTCGCATGTGATAATGCACTCATTATACAGAATTTTATATTAATGTACCACCGTATCTACACGCATGAAATCCATTCCGCAACACCACCAAATTTACCATCGACCACTCTAAAAACTCGAAACTTAAGTAATTCGGTTGATGATCCTGCATTATAAATATGTAAGTTTCGCGGTTTATCAGGGTGTAAAAATTTTGTTTCGAGATCAACATGTCGATGACCGTGTAAAATTAAATCACATTGCCCATGCAGCTGTTCAATAAGTGTCTTCCCGAAAAATAACTCGCGTGCAATCGGAGTTCTAAAAAATGTCGCTACTTTTTCAAGCCATAATTCTTCTGGCTGTGGAATTGGATGATGATGCAAACCTAAAATAACGAAATCATTTTTTTTAACAGCCGCAGCAATCTTTGACTCAATGTTCGCAATCACTGATTCCTTTAAAGTTCCGTGGCCTAAAATAAGATGTTTATTATGGGGGCCCGTTGTATCAACAGTGACAATTGTTATTCCCTCACGCTTTGTCACTAAGATTCGTTCATTGTTCATCATCTCCCTACCAATATTATCACCCAGTCGATCATGATTACCTGGTACCAAACTCATCCGACCTTTAGCGATAAAGTCTCTAAATACTTCCTGAAATTGACGAAACTCACTCTCCCGTCCGTGTTCGGTAACATCACCCGTTACTAAGACATAATCGATATTCAACTCAATTAATTTTTTTCGTATTAAAAAAGCGGCCTGTAATCGCTCGGGCGAATGGCCGATATGAATATCTGAAAGGTGTGCAATTAATTTAGTTTTTAACACAAAAAGGCGTACACATAGTATACGCCTTTCGTGTAAAAAGTGGTGCGAATCTCCTGTGGAGAATTAACGCTTTGACCACTGTGGTGCGCGACGAGCCTTGCGCAAACCTGGTTTCTTACGTTCCTTGGTACGTGGATCACGACGCAAGTATCCAACAGCTTTTAACGCTGCACGTAATTCTGGGTTCAATTCAACGAGCGCACGAGCGATACCGTGGCGAACTGCTTCAGCCTGACCGGTAACACCTCCGCCCTCAACTTTGATTGATACACCGAATGTGCCTTCTAAACCCGTAAGTTTCAAAGGAGCCATGATCAATGCCTGGTGTAATTTGTATGGAAAATAAGTTTCGATCGATTTACCATTTACAACGAATGTTTTATCAGTCGATGAAAGGCGTACTCGAGCAGTCGCTTCCTTGCGACGACCGACAGCACGTGTAGTATCGCTTGTTGTTTTTACAGCTTCAGTCATAAATCTTACTTTTCAATAATAAGTCGCGCCATACGAGCAGAGCGATGTGTGTTGCGTGGCAACATTTTTGAAACTGCACGCGCAAAAACTTTGCGTGAATCAGCTTCGAGCGCTCGTTTCAATGGAATACGTTTGATACCACCTGGGTGGAATGAGTGGTGGATCAATTCCTTCTGTTCCAATTTCTTACCCGTGTACTTCATCTTATCGATGTTAGTTACACGAACATGAGCACCTGCATCAATACGTGGAATGTATGTTGCACGGTTTTTTCCCATGAGGATCAAAGCTACCTGTGTTGCAAGGCGGCCCAAAACTTTGTCTGTTGCGTCAATTGTTACGTGTTCTCGTTGCTGCATATTATACCAATTCAATACGGACAACTTCCGCTGCATCACCCTTGCGTTGTCCAAGTTTGATAATGCGAGTGTAGCCACCCTGGCGTGCGAGGTATTTAGGTCCAAGCACTTCTAAAATTTTCTTAACAGGCGCTTCTTTCGTAAAAAACGTCATCAAGTAGCGACGTGCAAACACCGTGTTTACCTTACCGCGAGTGATCATTTTTTCAACGAGTGGTTTAACCGCGCGAGCTTTTGCAGCTGTTGTGTTTAAACCTTCGTGCAAAACAACACCTTCTGCAAGTGTTCGAAGCATGAGCTCACGTTGGCCCTTTACACGATCTAATGTTACTTTACTTTTTCGATGACGCATATAATTTTTATTCGCTAGCTTTCACACCACCCAATGAAGCAATGATGAGGTTGAAGTGTTCCATAAGGAGCTTCGTTGCCTCGTTTGCTGCAAATTCCGGCGTAATTGTTCCGTCTGTTTCAATATCAATAGTCAATTTTTCGTAGTTGGTGATATCACCCACACGTGTAAACTCAACTGTGTAGCCAACATCCATAACTGGAGTGTAGATTGCATCAACTGCGATCGTACCGAGCTCTACCGCGCGATCTTCACGGTCTTCAACTGGCACGTAACCGCGGCCCTGTTCTGCGGTAAATTCAATTTCGATTGGAGCTTTTACATCTGTTGCAGTGAACAAAACCAAGTCTTTATTCATGACTTCAGCGTCTGAACTTGCAACAATGTCTCCTGCTGTAATCACGCCATTCTTCTTAATCGTCAACTGTAACTTCACGGGCTCAAGAGAAAAAACTTTGAGGCGGATCTGTTTTACGTTGAGTAAGATTTCAACTCCATCTTCCTTGATTCCTGGAATTGCAGCGAATTCATGTGGAATACCGCGAACTTTCATTGCGGTAATAGCTGCACCTGGCAAAGATGATAAGAGTACACGACGAATCGCGTTACCAACAGTCGTACCATATCCGTGAAATAACGGAGTGATAACAAGCTGGCCACGATTTGCGGTCGCACCCTTCTCGAAGGTAATTGATGATGGCAAAAGGAGCTTCTCCATAGAAATGTGATTAGCGTGAATAGTATTCAATAATTGGCGTAACATCGAACAAAGTTTCCATATCCTTGCTGAGCGGTTTCGACAATACCTTTCCTGTCATTGCTTTCGCATCATAATCGAGCCAAGCTGGACGCGCTGCCTTTGAGATTGCTTCTGCACGCTTTGTAATTGCAGCCTGTGCATCACCGTCAAAAGTAATTACATCATTCACTTCAACGTGATATGACGCAATATCAAGCTTGTGTCCGTTGATGAGCACGTGACCGTGTCCTACCAACTGACGAGCTGATGCACGGCTTTCTGAAATACCCAAGCGGTATACAACGTTATCTAAACGTGTTTCCTATAGCTGCTGCAACATTTCACCTGTGTTTCCTGCTGTACCCGCTGCCTTAGCAACATAGTTACTAAATTGACGTTCCATCAAGCCATACAAGCGTTTAGCTTTCTGCTTTTCACGAAGCTGAGTACCAAAACCAGTCAATTTAACACGAGTCTGTGAAGGACCGTGTACGCCTGGTGGAAATGGACGGCGTGTGATTGGACATTTTGAAGTAAAGCATTTAGCGCCCTTCAAAAAGAGTTTGGTGCCTTCTCGGCGGCATTGGCGACATTTAGGACCAGTATTACGCATAGAAATTCAAATTAAACGCGACGAGGGCGGCGTTGACGGCAGCCATTATGTGGAATCGGGGTCACATCCTTGATGTTCAACACATTAAGACCGTTTGCCGCGAGTGCGCGAACAGCACCTTCACGTCCCATGCCGATACCTTTAATATAAGCAGACACATCCTTGGTTCCGAATGGAATCAATTTTTCAGCAGCAGTTTTTACAACAATACCCGCAGCGTATGGAGTTGCTTTCTTTGGGCCTTTAAAACCACACTGACCAGCACTTGACCATGCCAAAACGTTTCCGCTTGGATCGGTGAAAGTCACGATCGTGTTGTTATAACTTGCCTGAATGAAAACATTACCGAGCGGAAATGCTTGGATTGCTTTCTTCTTTCCTTTTTTTACCGTTTTTGCGGCTTTTTTTGGTGCTGCCATATATGATTTCAATCAATTCTTACTTCAACATGCCCTTTGGCTTTTTGCCAGAGCCCATGGTCGAACGCTTGTTACCGCGAACGGTACGGCTGTTTGTCTTAGTGCGCTGTCCACGTGATGGGAGATTTTTTGCGTGACGAGTACCACGGAAACATTTGATTTCTTTCAAACGTTTGATGTTACCCAAAACTTCACGACGTAAATCACCTTCTACTTTAAAATTCTGATTGATAAAGTTTGAGAGAATATCAATCTGTTCGTTGGTCAAATCCTTAACACGGATGTCAGGACTGATTGCTGTTGCTTTCAAAATTTCTTTTGATTTTGTTAAACCGATACCGTAAATGTACGGCAAAGCTGCCTCGATGCGTTTTGTATTTGGAAGTGAAACTGTTGCGATTCGTGCCATAGAGTTTTAGCCTTGACGTTGTTTATGCTTTGGAGTCTTGCAGGTAACAATAACACGCCCCTTGCGGCGGCTCACAGTGCAATCTTTGCACATTGCTTTTACTGATGCTCTGACTTTCATGTTGCGAAGAATTAAAATCTGTAAACGATGCGACCCTTAGTCAGGTCGTACGGCGTCAGCTCGATGCGCACTTCGTCGCCCGGCATAAGACGGATACGATTCATGCGCAATTTTCCTGCGATGTGCCCGATGACTACGTGGCCATTTTCAAGTTTGACGCGAAACCGAGCACCTGGAAGTGCTTCTTCGATTGCTCCACGAAATTCGATCACGTCCTTGTTAGGGGCAGCTGCTTCAATTGGCATAAAAAACCGTGGGACTAGTATATCGAGATATGAATTTTGTGTCAATAGCGCGATTTTGTCTGAATTGTGGCTATTTAATCGCTTAAATTATGGATTGCGGACGATTTCAATCAAATTTCTGAGGCCATGCGAACTACCCGAAAACAGACGTGGATCTACTGAAGAAATAGAAATCGAATTTTTATTTACGCTAACTGTCGTTGGAATACCGCATCCGCTCGCGCACCATTGATACCACTCGCCCACAGTAGCAGGTTGCGAATGATTTGTATACTCAAGCGCGCGTTCGAAAAACGGAGACGCGAGTAAATGAACACCGTGATATGAATCCGGAAGCAGCTGAACATGTGTTGGCGCCATTTTGATATTAACTATTTTATTCCATGAAGCTAGGATAGAATCTCGATATGATCCAGCATCAATAAAATATGAAATATTTGTAGATAGCCCGTACATCCAAAAAATCAGCACGATTGCGAATCCTATTTGAGTGGTTTTCGAAATTTTCTGACGATGAACTATATGCGCAATGAACAAAATCGCTAAAATACTTGGTGCGAACCAATACCGTTGTTCTCCGACTGTTGCTTCGGGTCGAATAAATGGAAGTGATAGCAAAAGCGCTGGGGCGAGCGTTGCTCCACATGCAAGAAAAAGCCACTGTGCAATTCTATCGCGATGAATATGGAACATTAATAGTCCGAGCACACATGGAATACCCCAGGCAGCGATAAACCAAAATTTCTGTACAAATATAATGAGCGCTGATTGAATCGTTCCAAAATTCCACCATCCGACCATGAACCCGAGCAATTCGTTCGAAAGATGGTGGACTCCAAACACATGATCACTCGACGTAATGCTGTAACCGCCAACTGTAAAATTCGTAATTGCACGGCGAATTAAAAACCATGCCGTGACCAAAGCTAAAGTTCCAGAAAAAAAATATATGCGAGATCGGCACAAGCTATTCTGGGCGATCGGAAAAAATGGAATGAGCAGACAAAACAACACCCACACTTCTTTTGATAAAATTGAAATCACAATACAAAAAAGCGAGATCTTCCACTGTCCGCGCATCCAAAAAAATAATGCGCTCACAGCGCCCAGAGTCGCCAATAAATCCGCACGCGCCGAAACCCAAGCTACTGGTTCTGCGTGAATCGGCAGTAACGCAACGCACAACGTGACAGCCGCCGCAAACCATCGCGATTGATCAGAAAATAGACGGCGCGCAATAAAATAAACAAACGCGATAATCAATAAATATAATCCGATTGAAACTACATGATCAGCCACAGGATTGCGCATGAAAAACATGCTTGTCCACATGCTGAGCGCGTATAGAGGCCGCCACGACCCGCCAGTACGAGTACCATCTACATTAAATAAAAAAAGTTGCGCCGCAGTCGTCGGCGTTTGATAACGAACTGCTGAATCAAAATCATCCGCAAAATATCCTGTTTTAATTGTTGGTGCGAACAAAATAAACGTTACTAAAAGAACGAGACCGAGCGGCGCACATTTATTGAGAAGTTTTTTTATACGCTCCATACAATTTTCGCAGATCAACTAACATGCGTGCGGTGCGTGGAATCATCGAAAGTGTTGCACGACTTGTGTTTCGATAGACCACGGGAATTTCCTCGAACGTTAAATTAAATTTTTTTGCTCGTAAAAATAATTCCGCATCAAACGCGTAACGAGAAATGATCAAATCAGAAAATAATAGTCGTGCAACGTCAGCTCGAAATCCTTTGATACCACATTGCACGTCGGTAAATGATTCGCCCGCAAGAAAACGTGCGAGTTCGTTATAGATCCAAGAATTGCACCGACGCAACACATTAAAATTTCTCTGAATATCAGAATCCGGATGACGACGAGAACCGACAATGAAATGCAGGCGTGGATCAGCGTGAAAACGTGCAATCATCTGATCGATCGCACTTAATTCATAGGAAATTTCACTATCAATAAACACGACAATCGGTGCGGTCGCCGCAGCAACGCCATCAGCAATTGCACGACCCTTCCCCATATTTTTTTCATGCTGTACCAACGTTACACCTTCACGTGGCGCAGCAAACGCAAACAATTCCTCCGAAATATTTTTTGATGAGCCATCATCGACTAAAATTAATTCAACGGTGTGTGAGGCTGCTTCAATATACGCACGTATCTTTTCCAACGACGAAGCTACGTTACCGCGCGTTCGAAATACCGGCATGACGACGCTGACGTCCGGAATTCCATTACTTGACGGCATACACCCAATATTTATAGATCAAAAAATTCCAACACACCATAATGCCGATTAAAATTGCTTTTGCAAGCAAATCAAAAATATGAAAATTGCGAATCGCGATAAAAAATCCGTATTGCTGAAATAAATAATTAAAGATCGAAAGTACAAAAAAGCGACGCGTCTGACGAATCGTTTGTGCATGTTGTTGAAACGACCAATATTTATTCGCTAAAAAAGCGAATAGCGCACCGCCAAGCACGCTCAAAATATTTGCGCGGAATTCTTCAAGATGAAATAACCGCGTACAAATTAAATACGTTCCCCAATCAACACCAACAGCGCTGAAGCCACTGAGCAAATATCGAGCGATCCGAATTCGCTCTTCAAGTAACCAATTTTTAACAAAGATCGCTCGTTGGCGCATACATTATTCAACAATTGCTTTGATTCGACGCACGCCTGCAGAAACAGCCTCTTCTTTTAAGATTTTGAATTTTCCGATCAACGCTGTGTGTTCAACGTGTGGACCTCCGCAAATTTCACGAGAATACGTCGGTGCAGTTGGATCAGCTGTAGCAATATGTGTCGGGTCGCCCACGGTATACACTTTCACCAGCTCGCCATATTTGTCACCAAATAATCCAATCGCGT